>NZ_JBIAKA010000010.1:0-399618 GCF_042872225.1 Streptomyces sp. NPDC005374
AAACGCCCGGTTACATTCCGAACCCGGAAGCTAAGCCTTACAGCGCCGATGGTACTGCAGGGGGGACCCTGTGGGAGAGTAGGACACCGCCGAACTCCTTTTAGAGCTCTGGCTCTTGGGCACACAGCCCAAGAGCCAGAGCTTTTTTGCGTTGAGGTAGGGTCAGGGGGAATCGTCGGCACATTCCCCACAGGAGGCTCCCGGGTGGAGGTCCAGGAGACCCGGGTCCAGACGGACCGGGTCCTCACCATCCCCAACATCCTCAGCATGGCGCGGCTCGTTGGCGTTCCGCTCTTCCTGTGGCTGATTCTCAGGCCTGAGTTCGGTGGCCCCAAGAGTGACGAGTGGGCGTTGCTGGTGCTGGCCCTGAGCGGCATCAGTGACTACCTGGACGGCAAGCTCGCCCGGCGCTGGAACCAGATCAGCAGCTTGGGCCGGCTGCTGGACCCGGCGGCCGACCGTCTCTACATTCTCTCGACTTTGGTCGGTCTCACCTGGCGCGAGATTCTGCCGATCTGGTTGACGGCTGCACTGCTTCTGCGTGAGCTGGTTCTCCTGGTGATGGTGGGCATCCTCAGGCGTCACGGTTATCCTCCGCCGCAGGTGAACTTCCTTGGCAAGGCTGCCACGTTCAACCTGATGTACGCCTTCCCGCTGCTCCTGCTCAGTGACGGAACTGGATGGCTCTCGTCACTCGCTGCTATTTTCGGATGGGCGTTCGCAGGATGGGGTACAACGCTCTACTGGTGGGCAGGAGTCCTCTACGTGGTACAAGTCCGCCGCCTGATCCGTGCGGACGCCATGGCTGATTGAACTCGTCCATTGGCACGGCCTTTACGGCTCGATGGCCCCCGACGGAAAAGTGCGGGAGAATCTGGACGGGTGAAGTCGGCCAGACCGTCATCTCTTGGAGGAGGACGCTTCCGACATGAAGGCCGTCGTGATGGCCGGAGGCGAAGGCACACGCCTTCGTCCAATGACCTCAAGCATGCCCAAGCCGCTCCTGCCGGTGGTGAACCGGCCGATCATGGAGCACGTTCTTCGGCTGCTCAAAAGGCATGGGCTCAACGAGACCGTCGTCACCGTCCAGTTCCTGGCCTCGCTGGTCAAGAACTACTTCGGTGACGGTGAAGAGCTCGGGATGGAGCTCTCCTATGCCAATGAGGAGAAGCCACTCGGTACCGCCGGAAGCGTCAAGAACGCCGAAGAGGCGTTGAAGGACGATGCTTTCGTCGTCATTTCCGGTGATGCCCTGACCGACTTCGATCTCACCGAGCTCATCAACTTCCACAAGGAAAAGGGCGCACTGGTCACGGTCTGTCTGACGCGTGTACCCAATCCGCTCGAGTTCGGTATCACCATCGTCGACGAAGAGGGGAAGGTCGAGCGCTTCCTGGAGAAGCCGACCTGGGGGCAGGTTTTCTCGGACACCGTGAACACGGGTATCTATGTGATGGAGCCCGAGGTCTTCGACTATGTCGAGCCCGATGTTCCCGTGGACTGGTCCGGAGATGTCTTCCCGCAGTTGATGAAGGAAGGCAAGCCGATCTATGGCTATATCGCCGAAGGGTACTGGGAGGACGTCGGCACCCACGAGAGCTACGTGAAGGCCCAGGCCGACGTTCTCGAAGGCAAGGTCGACGTCGAGATCGACGGCTTTGAGCTCTCTCCCGGCGTATGGGTGGCCGAGGGTGCCGAGGTGCATCCCGATGCCGTTCTCCGAGGCCCGCTGTATATCGGGGACTACGCGAAGGTCGAGGCCGGCGCCGAAATCCGTGAGCACACCGTCGTCGGTTCCAACGTCGTAGTGAAGAGCGGGGCCTTTCTGCACAAGGCTGTCGTGCACGACAACGTGTACGTCGGACAGCAGAGCAATCTTCGAGGCTGTGTCGTCGGGAAGAACACCGACATCATGCGCGCGGCTCGTATCGAGGACGGCGCGGTCATCGGCGACGAGTGCCTTGTCGGCGAGGAATCGATCATCCAGGGGAATGTACGGGTCTACCCGTTCAAGACCATCGAGGCCGGTGCCTTCGTCAACACCTCGGTCATCTGGGAGTCCAGGGGCCAGGCGCATCTCTTCGGTGCCCGCGGGGTGTCCGGCATCCTGAACGTCGAGATCACGCCCGAACTCGCGGTCCGGCTGGCCGGCGCCTACGCGACGACCCTCAAGAAGGGCTCGACCGTCACCACTGCCCGCGACCACTCCCGAGGCGCACGGGCACTGAAGCGGGCGGTGATCTCCGCTCTGCAGGCCAGCGCCATCGACGTACGCGACCTGGAGAACGTACCGCTGCCCGTCGCGCGGCAGCAGACCGCGCGCGGCAGTGCCGGCGGGATCATGATCCGGACCACGCCGGGGGTGCCGGACTCCGTGGACATCATGTTCTTCGACGGGCGGGGCGCGGATCTGTCCCAGGGCAGCCAGCGGAAGCTGGACCGGGTCTTCGCGCGGCAGGAGTACCGGCGGGCGTTCCCCGGGGAGATCGGTGACCTGCACTTCCCGGCGAGTGTCTTCGACTCGTACACCGGATCACTGCTGCGGAACGTCGACATCACCGGGATTTCGGAGTCCGGACTCAAGGTAGTCGTGGACGCTTCCAACGGCAGCGCGGGGCTGGTGCTGCCGAGCCTGCTCGGGAAGCTCGGTGTGGACTCGCTCACCATCAACCCGGGGCTCGACGAGTCCAGGCCCACCGAGACGGCGGACGCCCGTCGGTCGGGGCTGGTGCGGCTCGGGGAGATCGTGGCGTCCGCGCGGGCCGCGTTCGGTGTGCGGTTCGACCCTGTGGGTGAGCGGCTGTCCCTGGTCGACGAGAAGGGGCGGATCATCGAGGACGACCGGGCGCTGCTCGTCATGCTCGACCTGGTCGCTGCGGAGCGGCGCAGCGGTCGTGTGGCGTTGCCGGTGACCACCACACGGATCGCCGAGCAGGTGGCGGCATACCACGGCACACAGGTGGAGTGGACGACCACCTCGCCCGACGACCTCACCCGCGTCGGCCGTGACGACTCGACGATCTTCGGTGGTGACGGCAAGGGCGCCTTCATCATTCCGGAGTTCAGCAGTGTCTTCGACGGAGCGGCGGCCTTCGTACGGCTGATCGGCCTGGTGGCGCGGACGCAGCTCACGCTCAGTCAGATTGACGCTCGGATTCCGCGAGCGCATGTCATCAAGCGTGATCTGGCGACCCCGTGGGCCGTCAAGGGGCTGGTGATGCGGCGGGTCGTGGAGGCGGCGGGCGATCGCTTTGTCGACACGACCGACGGTGTCCGGGTCGTGGAGACCGACGGGCGGTGGGTGATGGTTCTGCCGGACCCGGCCGAGGCGGTCACGCATCTGTGGGCCGAAGGGCCCGACGACGCGTCCGCGCAGGCTCTGCTCGACGAGTGGTCGGCGGTCGTGGACAGCGCCGGCCGCTGACCCACGCGTGCGTGCCGGGCATGTGCCCCCAAGGGGGCCTGTCCGGCGCGCCGATGGGGCCATTCGGAGGTAGGGGCCGCGACGTGCGACGATGTTCGGCATGCCGCAGCAGCCCCCCGTTCGGAGCACCCCTACGCGACCCTCGCGCCCGGATGCCTCCATGTCGCTGCTCACCAACGTCATGGACCACAGTCTCGACGACGGATACGCCGAGGCGGCGGACCGGAAAAAGGCCGCCGGTGACGGTGGGCTGCCCAGGACGTTGCGGGCCAAGCTCGGTCTTGGTGTGGGTCTGGTGCTCGCGGCTCTGGTGGTCACCGTGGGGGCGGCGCAGGCGCGGGTGGCGGCTCCGGTCGTGGCCAAGGAGCGCGAGGAGCTCATCGACCGGATCGACCGTGAGACCGAGACGGCGGACGGACTCGAGGAGAGCGTCGACAAGCTGCGCGACGACGTGAGCACGCGACAGCGCGAGGCGCTCAAGAAGAGCGGCGACAGCGGCGGGGCCGACCTCGTGGACATCCTGTCGGGTGCTGCGGAAGTGCATGGCCCCGGCGTCAAACTGGTCGTGAACGACGCCAAGGAAGCCAGCACCGGCGGCGACGGGAACCCGCGCGAGACCTCGGGGTTCTCCGATACCGGGCGGGTGCGCGACCGGGACATGCAGCGGGTCGTCAACGGCCTGTGGGCATCGGGGGCCGAGGCCGTCTCCGTCAACGGACAGCGGCTGACCGCCCTGTCGGCGATCAGAGCCGCGGGTGACGCGATACTGGTCGACAACAAGCCGCTGGTTCCTCCGTATACGGTGCTCGCGGTGGGCGACGGGCAGCGGCTGAGCACCAGGTTCCAGAACAGTGCCGATGGGCTGTATCTGCACGCCCTTCAGGAGAGCTACGGCATCCGGACCGCCATTTCCGTGGAGGACGATCTCCGGCTGCCGGCCGCACCGAGTGTGACCGTACGTACAGCAGAGCCGAGAACTGAGAAGGGCACATCGTGATCGCCGTACTGGGCCTCGTCGTGGGAGTCGTGGCCGGACTGTTGGTCCGGCCTGAGGTTCCGGCCGTCGTCGAGCCTTATCTGCCGATCGCCGTGGTGGCGGCGCTCGACGCCGTCTTCGGGGGTCTGCGGGCCATGCTCGACGGCATCTTCGACGACAAGGTCTTCGTCGTGTCGTTCCTGTCCAACGTGGTCGTGGCCGCGCTGATCGTGTTCCTCGGCGACAAGTTGGGCGTGGGCGCGCAGTTGTCGACCGGTGTCGTGGTCGTGCTCGGGATCCGCATCTTCTCCAACGCCGCGGCGATCCGCCGGCACGTCTTCCGGGCGTGAGGCCGATGAGCGAGCAGGAAGAGACCCCCGGCAACAGGCTGCGCAAGGAACTGCCCGAGGAACGTCCGGTGACGCCGTCCGAGGTGACGGACGTCCCGGCGGTGGAGCCGCAGCTCACCGGGCGCCGGCGGCTGGTGCAGGGGCTGTGGCCGCCGCGTGTGACGCGGGCCCAACTCATCGTCGCCGTCCTGCTGTTCGGCCTCGGGTTCGGCCTCGCCGTCCAGGTGGCGTCGAACAGTGACAGCGACAGCGCGCTGCGCGGGGCGAGGCAGGAGGATCTCGTACGCATCCTCGATGAACTGGACGACCGTACTCAGCGTCTTGAAGACGAGAAGCAGGGTCTGGAGAAGCAGCGGGACGAGCTGGAGAACAGCTCCGACCAGGCCGAGGAGGCCCGCAAGCAGACGGTCGAGAAGGAGCGGCAACTCGGCATCCTCGCGGGCACGGTGGCCGCGCAGGGGCCGGGCATCACGATGACGATCGAGGACACCAAGGGGACGGTCGAGGCGGACATGCTGCTCGACGCGATCCAGGAGTTGCGGGCGGCCGGTGCGGAGGCGATCCAGGTGAACGGCGTACGGGTGGTCGCGGGCACCTATCTGTCGGACTCGGACAAGAGTGTGAACGTCGACGGGAACAAGATCGCCACGCCGTTTCGTTTCAAGGTCATCGGCAACCCGCAGGACCTCGAACCGGCTCTCAACATTCCCGGAGGCGTGGTGCAGACTCTCGAGAAGGAGCAGGCCACCGTGACCGTCGAGCGGGCGCAGAAGATCGTCGTGGACGCCTTGCGAGCGGCGAAGCGGCCTGACTACGCTCGGTCGTCCTCCCAGTGAACCGGTGGTGCATGCGCGGCGTCGGGTCAGGGCACGAGGTTGCGGGGGGTCGGCGCACCGAATGGGTGGTGCGTGGTGGAAACTGTCTGGTGGAAACGGACGTTGTGAGGGTGTCCGGGTCGACCGGTGTGTTCAATCAGGGTTCGTCCTGCCCCACGGGCGGGTCTGTTTCGGTCAAGGGGAATCGCCCGTGAAGTTGTTTGCGAAGTTGTTCGGCAAGAGCGCGCGAGAGGGTAGCGACAACGCGACCGCTCGTCATCGCGCACAGCCCGACTCGGAGGGGCAGCGTCCGCTGTTCCGGGACCAGGTCGATGGTCCGGGCGGTGACGTTCCCGGAGGTCAGGGCGTGCCGTCTGTTGACCCTGCTCAGTCCGGCGACATAGGTTTCGGGCAGCCGTCAACCTCAAGTACGGGTGGAGGGTTTTCCCCTATGTCGGCCCAGGTGTGTACGAGGTGCGGTAACCGCAACGCGGAGAACAGCCGCTTCTGCTCCAACTGCGGCGCCCCGCTGCGGGCCGGGGCGGTGCCCGAGCGTCCGTCGGAGACGACCTCCACCATCTCCATCTCCGGACTCGAGGCGTACGACGCCGAGGTCACGGGGCAGACGCAGATGCCGGCCCTGTCCCCGGAGGCACAGGCGGCCGTCGACGCACTGCCGCTGGGCTCGGCGCTCCTGGTGGTGCGCCGTGGGCCGAACTCGGGCAGCCGCTTCCTGCTGGACGGCGAGCTGACCACGGCCGGCCGGCACCCGCAGAGCGACATCTTCCTCGACGACGTCACCGTCTCGCGCCGGCACGTGGAGTTCCGCCGCGGTCAGGACGGTTCGTTCACGGTGTCCGACGTGGGCAGTCTCAACGGCACGTACGTCAACCGTGAGCGGATCGACTCGGTCGCTCTGAACAACGGCGACGAGGTGCAGATCGGCAAGTACCGGCTGGTGTTCTACGCGAGCCAGCGGGGCTACTGACCCTCCCAGGGAAGGTCCATGCTTCAAACACCGAGCGGCGGTGCGGGACACGGCACCGCCGCCACGGACAGTGGGCTGATGAGTATCGGCACGGTGCTGAACGCGCTGCGCGACGAGTTCCCCGAAGTCACGATCTCCAAGATCCGTTTCCTGGAGTCCGAGGGGCTCATCGAGCCGCGGCGGACCCCCTCCGGGTACCGCAAGTTCAGCGACCGGGATCTCGAGCGGCTCGGTCATGTCCTGAGGATGCAGCGGGACCACTATCTGCCGCTCAAGGTGATCCGTGAGCACCTGGACGCCATGGAGCGGGGCGAGGCCGTGGCGTTGCCCACGGTGGGCCGTCAGCGCGACGGAGAATCGGTTCTGGAAGTGTCCGAAGGCCCCGCCGCGGCGCGGATCGGCCGGGCCGAGCTGCTCGCCGCCGCGGAGATCGGCGAGTCGGAGCTGACGGAGTGGGAGTCGTACGGGCTGATCACCCCGCTGTCGGACGGGGCGTACGACGCCGAGGTGGTCACGGTTGCCGCGCTCGTCGTCGAGCTCGGGCGGTTCGGGATCGAGCCGCGGCATCTGCGCGCGATGAAGGCCGCCGCCGAACGCGAGGCCGGGCTCGTGGACCAGGTGGTGGCCCCGCTGAAGCGCCACCGCAACCCGCAGACCCGCGCGCACGCGGAAGCCCGTACGAAGGAACTGGCCGGTCTCACCGTGAAGCTGCACGCGGCACTCGTGCAGACCGCGCTCGGTGTACGACTGCCCTGAGGGCGGCTGGTGCAGGAACTGTCACCCGTTTCCTGCCCGACTACCCAAACGTCCCGGGCACGGCCTAGGGTTGCTGTGTGAACGAGCTCGATGTCGTAGGTGTCCGGGTCGAAATGCCCTCCAACCAACCGATCGTGCTCCTGCGTGAAGTGGGAGGCGACCGCTACCTCCCCATCTGGATCGGGCCCGGGGAGGCGACTGCGATCGCCTTCGCACAGCAGGGCATGGCCCCCGCACGACCGCTGACCCACGACCTGTTCAAGGACGTGCTGGAGGCGGTCGGCCAGGAGCTCACGGAAGTGCGCATCACGGACCTGCGTGAGGGCGTCTTCTACGCGGAGCTGGTCTTCGCCAGCGGGGTCGAGGTGAGCGCACGCCCGTCCGACGCCATAGCGCTGGCCCTGCGTACCGGGACGCCCATCTACGGCAGTGACGGGGTGCTCGACGACGCCGGCATCGCGATTCCGGACGAGCAGGAGGACGAAGTGGAGAAGTTCCGCGAGTTCCTCGACCAGATCTCCCCCGAGGACTTCGGTACCAGCAGTCAGTGAGGTGGACGCGGCCGATCCGGCGGATCAGTGGTCCGTGAGAGGTCGGTCGTGTCCGGTCGTCACCAAAATGCTGGCATTTGCCACCGGCGAGTGAGAGCGTCCTGCGGCCCGCTCGGAGCACATTCGGCTAGCCTTTCCCCGCGGTTGGGTGCGGTAAACCACTCCTAGGGTGATTATCACTCGGCGTGCCGAGTGTGGCGATCGTTGACGCACCCCTGGTGACTGCCTACCGTCGAGAAGGCAGGTCAAGGACGGAGGTCGGCGTGAGAAGCAGCGGCGACGGTACGGCTGGGGGTGCCCCCGGACGGAGTCTCGGGGCAAGCGGTCCGTACCCTCCCCCAAGCTCTCAACTGCGGTCGAGTTGGGGGGATCCCCATCACGGCAGCACGGCCGATCCTGCTCCGCAGCGGCCGGCGGCCGCGCCGAGCAGCGGAGGGGCGACGTCCATGGCGTCCGAGCAGATCGGCTATCGCGGCCCTACCGCGTGTGCGGCGGCGGGTATCACCTACCGGCAACTGGACTACTGGGCGCGCACCGGGCTCGTCGAGCCGAGCGTGCGGCCCGCCCACGGGTCGGGGACGCAGCGGCTCTACAGCTTCCGTGACGTCGTCGTCCTGAAGATCGTCAAGCGGTTCCTCGACACCGGTGTGTCGCTGCAGAACATCCGCACCACGGTCCAGCACCTGCGTGAGCGCGGCTTCCAGGACCTGGAGCGCATGACGCTCATGAGCGACGGCGCCACGGTCTACGAGTGCACCTCGCCGGACGAGGTCCACGCGCTGCTCCAGGGCGGCCAGGGGATCTTCGGGATCGCCGTGGGTGTGGTGTGGCGGGACGTCGAGAGCGCCCTGTCACAGCTGCACGGGGAGCGCATCGACACCGGGGAGACCCTTGTCGGGCACAACCCCGCGGACGAGCTGGCGCGGCGGCGCAACCGGGCGGTCTGAGGCGGCCCCGCACTCTCGGGCGGGGCATTGTCAGTGGCGTAGGGCAGCATCGGACATGTGAGAAAAGCGCCCACGATCCTGCATCTCGACATGGATGCCTTCTACGCCTCGGCGGAGCAGGCGTCCAAGCCGAGTCTGCGTGGGAAGGCCGTCGTCGTGGGCGGTCTGGGGCCGCGGGGTGTGGTGGCGACCGCGTCGTACGAGGCCCGGGTGTTCGGCGTGAACTCGGCGATGCCGATGGCCCAGGCCAGGCGCCTCGCGCCGAACGCCGCGTATCTTGTGCCGCGCTTCGACTTCTACCGGTCGATCAGCGAGCAGGTGATGGGGCTGCTGCGCGAGTTGTCGCCGCTGGTGGAGCCCCTGAGCCTCGACGAGGCGTTCGTGGACCTGGAGGCCGGGGGAACGGCCTGGGACGAGCGGTCGGCGCGGTTGGCCGGGGCGAAGCTGCGAGCCGACATACGGGCCGGCACGGGGCTGACGGGATCCGTGGGGCTCGCCGCGTCCAAGATGCTCGCGAAGATCGCCTCGGAGCAGGCCAAGCCGGACGGCCTGGTGGTGATCGAGCCGGGTACCGAGCGGGCGCTGCTGGGGCCGATGTCGGTCCGGACGCTCCCGGGGGTGGGGCCGGCGACGGGGGACCACCTGCGGCGGGCCGGGATCCAGACGGTCGACGAGATCGTGGAGGCGGGCGAGGACGAGCTCGTACGGCTGCTGGGGAAGGCGCACGGGCACGGGCTGTACGCGATGGCGCTGACCCGGGACGAGCGGGCCGTGGTCGCGGAGCGGGAGACGAAGTCGGTGTCGGTGGAGGACACGTACGACGTGGACATCCATGACCGGGTCCGGGTGGGGCTGGAAGTGCAGCGACTGGCCGACCGGTGTGTGCGGCGGCTGCGGGGGGCCGGGCTGTCGGGGCGGACCATCGTGTTGAAGGTACGGCGCTACGACTTCTCGACGTTGACGCGGTCCGAGACCCTGCGGGGGCCCACCGACGATCCCGCGGTGGTGCGTGAGGCCGCTCTGCGGCTGCTGGAGGGGGTGGACTCGACCGGAGGGGTGCGGTTGCTGGGGGTGGGGGTGAGTGGGCTGGCCGACTTCACGCAGGAGGATCTGTTCGCTCAGGCCATGGAGGAGCGAATGGATCACACCGTCGAGGAGACGGCTGAGGACACCGCTGTGCAGGAGCCGAAGGAGGTTGCCGAGCGGCGGTGGGTCGCCGGTCACGATGTGCGGCATGCCGAGTACGGGCACGGGTGGGTGCAGGGCAGTGGATTGGGGAGGGTGACCGTGCGGTTCGAGACGCCGCGTTCCGAGCCGGGGCGGGTGCGGACGTTCCGGGTCGAGGATCCCGCGCTGGAGGTGGCTGAGCCGTTGCCGTTGGTGGAGGTCCCGGGTCTCCGGCCGCGTCAGGCGTGACGGGATCGTCCTCGGGTCGGTCAGCCGGGAGCTTCTCTCAGGCGTCGGCCTCCTCGGTGCCTGCCAGCTTGCCGAAGTCCCGGTCCGGGAACGGGGGCGGTGGGGCGAGGTCGAGGCCGTAGTGGTGATAGAGCTGGAGTTCCTGGTCGGGGGAGAGGTGACGGCCCACGCCGAAGTCGGGGGCTTCCTTGATGAGGGTGCGGTCGAAGGGGACGTGGAGTGTGCCCTCGATCACTTCGCTGGGGCCCAGGGGAACGAAGGCGTCCCGGGAGAAGAGGCCGGTGCGTATGGCCGCCCATTCAGGCACGCCGGTCGCGTCGTCGAGGTAGACCTCGTCGATACTGCCGATCTTGGCACCGTTGCGGTCGAACGCCTTGCGGCCGATCAGGTTGCGCGGATCGATGTCGGTCTGCACGGGCCCTCCACTTGGTCGCAACTCATCCGAAGCGGTCCTAAGCACTACGAAAGAGCACATCGGGGTGTGCGGCCACTCGAAAGCTCGGGCGTTGACCTCGCTGGTAGTGTTGCAGGCGGCTGTCGACCCCGTGCGGGAGAGTCCTCCGGACACCATCGGAGGCGCCGAAGGAGCAAATCCTCCCCGGAATCTCTCAGGCTCACGTACCGCACGGACGAGGTCACTCTGGAAAGCAGGGCGGGGGCCGACGGCTTCCGCTCTCACCGACGGTGAAAGCCGGCTGCCCTCGGGCGGCTGGTGAAGCTCTCAGGTTGAGATGACAGAGGGGGAGGCCGTCGGGGTACCCGTGCCGGGGCGCCCCTCGTAGGTCGCGTCTGACCAGGAGGCCTCCGCAATGACCGCCCATCGCATTCCGCTCTCCGCGCTCGAGCAGGGAATCCCCTTCGAGCAGCGTCACATCGGCCCCGATCACGGGGCTCAGGCCAAGATGCTCGCCCAGGTCGGTTACGGCTCGCTGGACGAACTCACCGCTGCCGCGGTACCGGATGTGATCAAGAACGCCGATGCCCTGGAGCTGCCCGGAGCGCGCACCGAGGCCGAGGTACTGGCCGAGCTGCGGTCGCTGGCCGACCGGAACCAGGTGCTCGACTCCATGATCGGGCTCGGGTACTACGGCACCTTCACGCCGCCCGTCATCCTGCGCAACGTGATGGAGAACCCGGCCTGGTACACGGCCTACACGCCCTACCAGCCGGAGATCTCGCAGGGACGCCTCGAGGCCCTGCTCAACTTCCAGACCATGGTCGCCGACCTCACCGGGCTGCCGACCTCCGGTGCCTCGCTGCTCGACGAGGGGACCGCCGCGGCCGAGGCCCTGGCGCTGTCCCGCCGGATGGGGAAGAACAAGAAGGGGATCTTCCTCGTCGACGCCGACGTGCTGCCGCAGACCATCGCCGTGATCCAGACGCGCGCCGAGCCGACCGGAGTCGAGGTCGTCGTCGCCGACCTCAGTGACGGGATCCCGGCCGCGCTCGCCGAGCGGGAGATCAACGGGGTGCTCCTCCAGTACCCCGGAGCCTCCGGGGCCGTACGCGACATCAAGGCGGTCGTCGACCAGGCTCACGAGCTCGGCGCGCTCGTGACCGTCGCCGCCGATCTGCTCGCGCTGACGCTGCTCAGGTCGCCCGGCGAGCTCGGGGCGGACATCGCGGTCGGGACCACGCAGCGCTTCGGTGTGCCGATGGGGTTCGGCGGGCCGCACGCCGGATACATGGCCGTGCGGGAGAAGTTCGCGCGGAGCCTGCCCGGGCGGCTCGTGGGCGTGTCCGTGGACGCCGACGGGAACAAGGCCTACCGGCTCGCGCTGCAGACGCGTGAGCAGCACATCCGTAGGGAGAAGGCGACCAGCAACATCTGCACGGCCCAGGTGCTGCTCGCGGTGATGGCCGGGATGTACGCCGTCTACCACGGGCCCGAGGGGCTCAGGGGCATCGCACGGCGGACGCACCGGTACGCGAACATCCTCGCCGCGGGCCTCACGGCCGGCGGGGTCGAGGTCGTGCACGGTTCCTATTTCGACACGCTCACCGTGCGCGTGCCCGCGAAGGCCGCCGAGATCGTCTCCGAGGCGCGGCAGAACGGCGTCAACCTCCATCTTGTCGACGCCGACCATGTGTCCATCGCCTGCGACGAGACCACATTGCGGGCGCAACTCGCCGCGGTGTGGGGCGCGTTCGGGGTCGAGGCCGACATCGAGGCACTGGACGCGGCCACCGAGGAGGCACTGCCGGACGCGCTGCTGCGCTCCGACGACTTCCTTGCCCATCCCGTCTTCCACCAGTACCGCTCCGAGACCGCGATGCTGCGCTACCTGCGCAGGCTGGCCGACCGCGACTACGCGCTCGACCGGGGCATGATCCCGCTGGGCTCCTGCACCATGAAGCTCAACGCGACCACGGAGATGGAGCCGGTCACCTGGCCCGAGTTCGGGCAGCTGCACCCCTTCGCCCCCGCCGAGCAGGCCCAGGGCTATCTGACGCTGATCCGGGAGCTGGAGGAGCGGCTCGCCGAGGTCACCGGGTACGACAACGTGTCGCTGCAGCCGAACGCCGGGTCGCAGGGCGAGCTGGCCGGGCTGCTCGCCGTACGCGGGTATCACCGTGCGAACGGTGACGAGCAGCGGACCGTGTGTCTGATCCCGTCGTCCGCGCATGGGACCAATGCGGCGAGCGCCGTGATGGCGGGCATGAAGGTCGTCGTGGTGAAGACCGCCGGGGACGGCGAGATCGACGTCGAGGACCTGCGGGCGAAGATCGAGCAGCACCGCGACGAGCTGGCCGTGCTGATGATCACGTACCCGTCGACGCACGGTGTGTTCGAGGAGCACGTCGCCGAGATCTGCGCGCAGGTGCACGAGGCGGGCGGGCAGGTGTACGTGGACGGCGCCAACCTCAACGCGCTGGTGGGGCTGGCCAAGCCGGGGCACTTCGGCGGTGACGTCTCGCACCTGAACCTGCACAAGACCTTCTGCATCCCGCACGGCGGCGGCGGCCCGGGCGTCGGCCCTGTCGGTGTGCGGGCGCACCTGGCGCCGTATCTGCCGAACCACCCGCTGCAGCCCGCGGCGGGTCCGGAGACCGGCGTCGGGCCGATCTCGGCCGCGCCCTGGGGTTCCGCGGGGATACTGCCGATCTCGTGGGCGTACGTCCGGCTCATGGGCGGTGAGGGGCTCAAGCGGGCCACGCAGGTGGCGGTGCTCTCCGCCAACTACATCGCCAAGCGGCTCGAGCCGCACTACCCCGTGCTGTACACCGGCCCCGGCGGGCTGGTGGCGCACGAGTGCATCATCGACCTGCGGCCGCTGACCAAGGCGACCGGGGTGAGCGTCGACGATGTGGCCAAGCGGCTCATCGACTACGGCTTCCACGCGCCGACCATGTCGTTCCCGGTGGCCGGAACGCTGATGATCGAGCCGACCGAGTCCGAGGACCTGATCGAACTTGACCGGTTCTGCGAGGCGATGATCGCCATTCGTGGGGAGATCGAGAAGGTCGGGGCCGGGGAGTGGGCCGCCGACGACAACCCGCTGCGGAACGCTCCGCACACCGCCGGTGCGCTGGGCGGCGAGTGGGAGCACGCCTACACGCGTGAGGAGGCCGTGTTCCCGGCCGGGGTGTCGGTCGCGGACAAGTACTGGCCGCCGGTGCGGCGGATCGACCAGGCCTTCGGTGACCGGAACCTGGTGTGTTCCTGCCCGCCGCTGGACGCGTACGAGGACTGACCTCAGGTGATGAGGGCCCCGTTTCGGCGGGGCCCTTTTCGTCGTGCCGGGCCGGGCCTACTCCTTCGCCAGGGACACCTCGGTCGATTTGATGAGGGCGATGACGGGGGTGCCGGCGGCCAGGGCGAGTTCGGTCACGGCGTCCGCGGTGATCGCTGAGGTGAGTACGCCTCCTTCGACGGCGACCTTGACGGTGGCCATGGCGGCGCCGGTGGTCACGGCGGTGACCTTGCCGGGGAGCTGGTTGCGGATGGACACGCCCCGCACGGGCGCGGTCGCGAGGGAGACCTCCGTCGACTTCACCAGGGCGCGTACGGGCGAGCCCTGGGTGAGGCCGAGCTCCCCGACGGACTCGAGGGTGATCGCGGCGGTGAGGTCCTGGCCGCCGGTGAGGCGGACCTTGACCGTTGCCATGGCCTCGCCCGGAGTGATCGTGGTGACGGTGCCGGGGAGCTGATTGCGGATGCTCAGGGTCATGGGCATCAACTTAGGGCCGTATGCGGCCCATGTCTGGTATGTGCCAGTGTCAGTCAGCCGGCCGAGCACCCTCCCTCCAGTCGCCTGCGCTCCACCCTCTCGGCGGCCGACGCATCCACCCACGGCGCTCCTGTGGTGCGGCTCAGCTGGGTTCGGGCCGCCCGGCTGAGGCGGGATCAGCGTAAGCGGAGAGTGATGCTCGGGCCTGTGGGTGGAGGGTGGAGGCGTCAAACTTCCGTCAAGACTCGGACTGGGCACGTCGGCGGAGGGGGACGAGGCAGCTTGGGGGCCGTGCGAACCCGATCGAGGCGTCCGGGGCCGTACAGCGACGTGGACACGTAGCGTCATGTCGCGGCCGGGGTGCGGCCGGGGCGGGGCGGCCATGGGCCCGCCCAGGAGGCGTGGATGCGCTGCGGGAGGCAGGGAGCTCGGAGCCGCGGGAGGGACATCTCCGGGCCTGCGTCGCGCAGTCGGCGAAGGGGGGCATACCGGGAAGCGCGATGATTGCACAGGTAGCCGTCTACCGGAACCTTTCAGCACCATCCTGTTAAGGGCTCATAGAGCGGGCTTGACTCTTTCCTTGGAATGGACTCCCTAGGGTTGGCCGTGGATATGAAACATCGGCCCCGAGGGGGCGCATTCTGAACGACTTCGGTCGTCGGAGTAGGCAGCGGCGGGTGTGATCCGGGGGTAAGCGGTGGAACTGCGTCAGATCGAGTATTTCGTCGCTGTGGCGGAAGAGGGCCATTTCGGCCGTGCCGCGCAACGCCTCTTCATCGGGCAGCCGGCGATCAGTCAGCAGATCCGGCGGTTGGAGCGTGAGCTGAGCTGCCCGTTATTCGACCGTCAGCCACGACAGGTCCAGCTCACCGAGGCCGGGGACCGTTTTCTGCCGGAGGCCCGGTCGGTGCTGGCCGCGGTCGACCGGGCCCGTCGGGCCATCGAGGAGGACGAGAGCGAAGGCAAGGTCACCATTCGTCTCGGCACCTGCTCGGGGCTCGGGGACCATCTGTACCGGATGCTCAACAACTTGGCGGCGATCATGCCGAACGCGGTCGTGGATCTGGTCTCGACGCCGTCCGAGTCCCGTGTCTCCGCCGTCATGACGGGCCGGCTGGAAGCCGCGTTCACGCACGCCCCGCCGCCCACGGACGCCGAGGTCGACTGCCTGGACATGTGGCTCGACCCACTGGTGGTCGCCCTGCCCAGCTGGCATCCGCTGGCCGCGCAGCACGAGGTGTCCATCGCCGATCTGGCGGATGTTCCGCTGCGGCTGCTTCCCCGGCGGGGCAATCCCGTCCTGGTGGACTGTGTGTTCCAGGCCTGCGCGGAGGCTGGTTTCACACCGCGCTCGGAACCCCCGGGCACCACGTTGGACGAGACGCTCGCAGCCATCGGCACGCCCTCGACGGCAAGTTGGACCGTCCTGTATGCCTCGCATGCCCGGTTGCTGACCAACCGATACCTGGCCTTCCGGCCTTTCCGGGAGTCGAGCCTGGTGATCAACACCATGCTTCTCGTGCCCCGCGACACAGGGACACCTGGGCTGCGGGCTCTGGTGGAGGCTGGGCGGCAGTCCGGCTGAGGCGCGGGTCGGGTCCCTGACCTGTACAGAGTGTCTGCGCGAACGGGCTCTGTCGCAGCGTCGGTTCGGGGATTCGGAGGCGCCGGACTCGAGGATGCGGACTGCCGTCGCCCGGCAATCGGGAGGCGTGCCCCAGAGCGCGTGAACCGGGATGTCCCGGCGTGTGCACCGGCATGCGGTGGGTTCCGGGATGAGTGACGGCGATGCATCAAGGTGCGGCGCGGCTCACTGGCTCCCTCGGTCCGGATGGGCGGACGCGGAGCCTGCCCCCGTAGTCCGGTTCCGTTCTGTCCCGTCCCTTCAGGAAAAGTGCATCGGTCGTTCGGTGATCGGGCTTGGGTAACGCCATCACGATCCCTGATCGGCACCATCGCCGAATGCGCCTTGTAGGTACCGCGGGGCCCGGCGACGATCGAAGGGCAACGAGCGCTGGAGCAGCGGTCGTTCGCCGCTGGAGCAGTCATCGATGTGAGGGGAGTCCAGAGCATGCTTGCTCTCGTGCCGACCGCGGATCCGGACGAGCCGGTTGCCTTGGAGACCGTCGCCGAGCCGGCGCCCGCCGCCGACGAGGCGGTCGTGGCCGTCGAGGCGTTCAGCGTCAACCGCGGTGAGCTGATGCGGCTGTACCGTCCCAAGCCCGGCTGGCGCCCGGGGCGGGACGTGGCCGGCCGGGTGGTGCGGGCCGCTGTTGACGGCTCGGGGCCGCAGCCCGGAAGCCGTGTGGTCGCCTTCGCGGCCAACGCCGGCTGGGCCGAGCAGGTGGCGGTGCCGACCACCGGCCTTGCCGAGCTGCCGGACGCCGTCTCCGCCCCGCAGGCGGCCGCACTCCCGCTGGCCGGACTGAGCGCGCTTCGCCTGACACGCGCCGTCGGCGCCGTCGCCGGAAAGCGGGTCCTGCTCACCGGCGCGTCCGGCGGCGTGGGCCACTTCCTGGTGGAACTCCTCGCCGGGGCCGGGGCGGAGGTCACCGCGGTGACCGCGACCCCTGAGCGCGGCGCGCGGCTGCTGGAACTGGGGGCCGTGGCCGTCGTACACGATCCGCAGGACGCCGAAGGGAGCTTCGAACTCGCCCTGGAGTCCGTGGGCGGCCCGTCCACCCGGGCCGCACTCGGCAAGCTGGGACGACGAGGGCGGCTGATCTGGTTCGGTGGCGCGTCGCGCGAGCCGCTGACGCTGAACTTCTTCGACTTCTTCGCCGGGCCCGAGTCGGGCACGATCCAGCACTTCTCCAACGCCGACTCCGACACCTCCGACGGCGCCGACCTCACGACCCTCGTCCGCCTGGTCGCCGCGGGCCGGCTGCACCCCGAGATCGGGTACGTCGCCGACTGGAAGCGCACCGCGGAGGCCCTGGTCTCCCTCCGCGAGCGGAGGGTGCGGGGCAAGGCCGTACTCACCCTCGGGGACGTTCTGTGAACACCGTCCCCGCCCTGGCGGGCCGCGCAGTGAGCTACTCGCGCACCGTGCCCCGCGAGATCGCCCACCGTCGGGCGGTCAGCGAGGTCTTCGTGACCGACTCGGTGGCCTGCGGAACGGACGCGGCGGTGCTGGGCTTCCAGATACCGCGCGCGCACAGTCTCTGGGCCGATCGCCCGGCCGGGCCGCACGACGCCTTCGCGGTGGGAGAGGCGGCCCGCCAGGCGGCGTTCGTCTTCTTTCACGAGCACCTCGACCTGGCCGTGGGGCTGCCGTTCAGCATGCAGCGCTGGGAACTCGAGGTGCTGGAGCCCGAGTCGCTGCGGGACGACGAACGCGCCCCGCTGGAGGGCGAGATCCACTACCGGGTGACCGACCGGCAGGTCTCCGCAGTTCGCGGCAGCATGACCATCGAGGGCACCGTGCGGATCGACGGCCGGCCGGCGGTGCGGGTCGCCAGCGAGGTCGCCTGGGCCTCCCGCCGTGACTACCAGGCGCTGCGCGACTACCAGCGTGGCCGCAAGCCGCTGGAGACGACACCGCACGAAGCTCCGGTCCGGTTCGCACCGGAACTGGTCGGCCGCCGCGACCCGCGCAACGTCGTCATCGGTCCGCTCGGCGACGCCGACGGCCCAGGACACCACCGGCTGGTCGTCGACCTGTCCCACCCGGCCTTCTTCGACCACTCCTACGACCACGTGCCCGGTCCGCTGATGCTCGAGGGCCTGCGGCAGACGGCGCTGCTGACCGCCTGCCGCAGCGGGGCGCTCACCACGCCCAGGGTCCAACTCCAGGGTCTCGCCGTCGGGTTCACCGATTTCGCCGAGTTCGAGGGCTCGGTGGACTTCCGAGCCGAGGCGCCCGTTCCCGCCCCTGACGGCAGCGTCGCCGTCACCGTGGCCGTCGTTCAGTTCGACGCGGTCGTCGCCCAGGGTGAGATCACCTTGCGGCCCTGACACCGCGCCGGCCGCCCGCGCCCCACCGCGAAAACCGGCCCCTTTGACCTCCGGCCTCTCTTCGATTCCCTTCCGAACTCTCCGAGCCTTCAAGGCCTTCGTGGTCCAAGCAGTGCTCCCGCCTGCCTGCAGCACGGTGCCGCGGGCCCGGCATGCCGACACCCCCGTTCGTCCGAGAGGAGTACCCCCATGTCCCGGTACGCCGCTGTCGAGGTGGTCGCCTGCGACTTCGCAGGTGTCCTCACCGAGCCGCTGGAGGCGACGTTCGAGCGCTTCTGCGCCCGTCTCGACATCACGGTCGCGCAGTTCACCACGGCCATGCACGAAGTCAGTGAGGTCGCCGGGATGCCCGGGCACGACGTGATCAGTCTGGCTGTGTGGACGGAGGACCACTGGGCCGCCGAACTCGCCTCGGCTCTCCGACGCTGTACCGGAAGGGAGTTCGACCTGAGAGCCTTCGGCGCCCGGTGGTGGTTCCCGGGGCGCGGCCGCAACGAGGAGTTCCTCGGGTATCTGGCCGGCCTGCGGGCGGAGGGCGTCCGACTCGCCATGATCACGAACAACGTCCGTGAGTGGGAGGCGAGTTGGCGGGCCATGCTGCCCGAGTCCGAGCAGCTCTTCGAGACGGTGGTGAACAGCTGCGAGGTGGGCGTCGTCAAGCCGGACCGGCGCATCTTCGACCTGACGGCCGAGCGGCTCGGCGTCGAACCCGGCCGGTGCGTCATGGTCGACGACCTGTCCGACAACAGCGTCGGCGCGGCCGCGGCGGGTTGGCACGCCGTGCAGTTCACCGACAACGCACGCGTCATGAAGGAGCTCGACCGTCTGCTCGGACGCGGCGCCGACTGACCGGGCCCCTGGCACCCCCCACCCCATCCCGCCGACGGTGTGAAGGACCGGACATGAGGATTACCAGCGAGCTGTCACTGTGCGGCACGACCCTGTGGGCCCCGGAGACGGTCGAGACCCCGGCCGAGGCGGTGGCCGCCGGCCGTCTGTCGGCGGAGGAGGCCGACGAACTGGCCCTCGACCACGTGCCGGTGGCACCGGACGAGCTGTCCCCGCCCGACATGGCGGTGCATGCCGCCCGGCAGGCCCTCGACGCGGCCGGAACCGACGCGGCGGACCTGGGACTCCTGGTGCACTGCTGCATCTGGCACCAGGGTCACGAGATGTGGAGCGCCCCGCACTACGTCGCCCGTCGGCTCGGGGCGGAACACGCGCTCCCTCTCACCCTGTCCCAGGGCTGCAACGCGGTCATGCCCGCACTGGAACTGGCCGCAGGCCGAATGCTCGCGGACGACGAGGTCACCGCCGCACTGGTGACCGCGGCTGACCGGTTCGTCCTGCCCAACTTCGACCGCTGGAACGGGAGTTACGCCTGCGCGCACGGTGACGCCGCCACCGCCACGGTGCTGCGGCGCAGCTCCCACCCGGGACGCGGAGTGCTGCTCCGCGCGGTCAACAGCGTCGCGGTCCCCGAGCTGGAGGAGATGAACCGGGCCGGCCTGGAGCTGACCCCCGGTCCGCTGGCACACGGCGAGAAGCTGGACCTGCGCCGGACCAAAAAGGCGTATCTCCAGCAGTACGGCTTCGAGTCCTTCGAGAAGCTCGCCCGGGGCGCGATCGTCGCCGTACTGCGGCGGACCCTGGAGGAGGCCGGCGTCGAGCCGGACGACCCCCGGATCACCTGCGTCACGATGCCGCGGATGAGCCGCAAGATCGTGCAGGGCACCTACTTCCCGGTCATCGCGGAGGTCACCCCGGCCCCGCCACTGGCCCTGGCCGCCCGTACCGGTCACCTCTCCTGCAGCGACATCCTGGCCAACCTCGCCGACATGACGGCGCTGGCACTGCGCAAGCCCGGTGACATCGGCCTCGTGCTGAACGCCGGCGGCGGCTACACCTGGTCCGCGATCGCCGTCGAGGTGCCCGGCCGCTGAGCCGGGCGCAACGTCCCCGAGACCCCCCCACCTCGTCTCTCTCGCCCCCCCACCCCATCCACAGGAGGTACAGGTGGCCAGCCCCCCTCCCATCCTGATCGTCGGCGCAGGCCCGGTCGGGATGGTCGTCGCCGCCGAGCTGTTGCAGCGGGACGTGCCGGTCCGGATCATCGACGCGGACCGGAGCCATTCCAACCACTCGCGCGCCACCAGCATCTGGCCGCGCATCCTCGAACTCCTCGACCGCATCGACGTCACCGACGAACTGATGTGCCTGGGGCACCGCATCGATCAGGTCCGCTACTACTCGGCGGGGCGTCACCTCGGAGCCGCCCGGCTCGACCGGATCCGCGACACGGCTTACCCCTTCGGCATCGCCCTGCCACAGAGCATCACCGAAGACGTCCTCGAACGCCGGGTGACCGACCTGGGCGGCAAGGTCGAACGGGGAGTCCGGCTCACCGGACTGGCACAGGACGCCGACCGGGTTCACGCCCTGGTCGAGACCGCGGACGGTGGCGGAGCCGAGCTCGAGGCGTCCTGGCTGGTCGGCGCGGACGGCGCGCACAGCACGGCACGACGGCTGCTGGACGTGGGCTTCACGGGGCCCGAACTGAGCCTGGACTTCGCCATCGGCGACGCCCGGATCGACGGTGGGCTGCCCGAGCACATGGCCGGGTACTGCTGGAGCCCGGCGGGCGCGATGGCCCTGGCCGCCCTGGGTGACCAGGTGTTCCGGATCGCGGTCCGGGTGGCTGAGCAGCAGAGGCAGAGCGACTACTGCGCACGGTACTTCGAGGAGGTGCTGCGCGCCCGTGGCCCGCGCGGTCGTTTCCGCGTCGACGGGGTGCGTTTCAGCACCACCTTCAACGCCACCATCCGCACCGCCCAGCGGTACCGGGTGGGACGGGCCTTCCTCGTCGGGGACGCGGCCCATGTGATGAGCCCGGCCGGGGGCCAGGGCATGAACACCGGCATCCAGGACGCGGTCAACCTGGCCTGGAAGCTGGCCGGCGCGGTCGACGGCAGCCTGCCCGAGGCCCTGCTGGACAGCTACCACGACGAGCGCAGCCGCTCGGTGCAGGTGGTCGCCGCGGGTACCGCCCGGCAGGCCGCGCTGGGCGGGCTGACCCGGCGGCGCGACGTCATCCGCCGTGATCTGGGCGTCCGCCTGGGCGCGTGGAGCCGTCGGCTGGCCCACGAGGTGGCCCCGACCCTCGGCCAGCTCTCCGTGAGCTATGCCCCGGCGGACCACCGCACCGGCGGGAACGCCGCCCCCGAGCCACGGCGGAACGCCGTCCGGCTGGGGCCGGGCGACCGGCTTCCCGCGGTCATCGGACGGCACCGGGTCGGCTGGCCGACGCTGACCGCCGACCGGTTCACCGTGCTGCTCTGGCAACCCGAGCAGATGGCCGCGGAGCACCGGGCCGCGATCGAGGCGGCCCGCCCCGCGGGAACGGAGCTGCTCGCCGTGGACTCCGCGTCGGCTCCGGCCCTGACCGTCGCGCTCGGCTCCCGGGCCGTAGTGCTGCTGGTACGGCCGGACGGCCATCTCTCGGCCCTGCTCGAGCCGACCCGCGCGGCCCTGGACCTTCCCGCGGCCCACGCGCGCGCCATCCACGGCCCGTCGGCCCCGGCATCTTCCCTCCACCGGACAGACCAGCAGGAAAGGCAAGGCGAATGACGCCGGAACAGGTACACAGCCGCAGGTGGCTGATTCTCGTGGTGATGGGGTTGTGTGTCGTCATCGGGACGATGGACAACACCATCCTGACGGTCGCGCTGGCCGAGATCCAGCGGCAACTGGGGGCGACCAACTCGCAGTTGCAGTGGGCCATGGACGCCTACACCGTTGTCTTCGGCGCGCTGCTGTTCACCGCGGGCCTGCTCGGTGACCGTTACGGCCGCAAGCGGATCCTCATGATCGGTATGACGATCTTCGGCGTCAGCTCCCTGCTCGCGGCCTTCGCGTCCAGCCCCGCCGAACTCATCCTCGGGCGCGCGGTCATGGGTATCGGCGTCGCGGTGGTGCCCGGCGGCACCCTGGCCATCATCCTGAACGTTTTCCCCGCCGAGGAGCGGGCCAAGGCGATCGGCCGCTGGTCGGTGGCCGGAGGCCTTGCCCTCGCCCTCGGCCCGCTGCTGGCGGGAGCGCTGCTGCACTGGTTCTGGTGGGGTTCGGTCCTGCTGATCAACGTGCCGATCTGCCTGGTGGTCGTACCGCTGATCGCGTTCCTCGTCCCCGAGAACCGCAGCCCCGACCGCAAGGCCCTGGACTGGGTCGGGCTGACGCTGTCCACGCTCGGCATGGGACTGCTGATCTACGGCATCATCCAGGGCGGTGAGACCGGCGACTGGGGCAGCCCGCAGGTGCTCGGGTCCGTGCTGGGCGGTGTGGCGGTGCTGGTGGCGCTGCTGTTCGCCGAGAAGCGGGTGGCCAATCCGGGCCTGGACCCGGCGCTGCTGCGCAACTCCCTCTTCCTGACCGGGTCGATCGCCCTGGCGGTCGCCATGCTCGCCGTGATGGGCGGGAGTTACCTGCTCACCTTCTACAACCAGCAGGTACGCGGCTTCTCCGCCTTCCAGGCCGGCCTTCTGATGGTCCCGGTCGCGATCGGCACGATGACCGCCGCAAACAGCAGCGCCAAGCTCGCGGCGCGCCTGGGACCGGCCCGGGTCATCGCCTCGGGGCTCGGGCTCATCACGCTGTCCCTGCTGTACTTCTCGACCCTCGACGAGTCCTCGCCGCTGGTGCCGTTCGTCCTGGCGCAGGCGGTCTTCGGCTTCGGAATGGGTCTGGTGATGGCCGCGGCCCCGGCCATGTGCATGTCGGTGGTGCCGCCGGAGAAGGCGGGCGCCGGATCGGCGGTGCCCAACATGATGCGGCAGGTCGGCGGGGCCGTAGGGGTGGCTCTCCTCGGTGCGGTTCTGGCAGCCGGATACCGCTCCCACATCTCCTCCTCGCTGGACGGACTCTCCGCCCCGCTGCGCGACGAGGCGGTCACCTCCATCGGAGCCACCACGGAGGTGCTGCACGAAGCGCGGGCCGCGGGTGGCGGCGACGCGGGGGCGGCCCGCCGCCTGACCGACCCCGGTACGGCCTCGGGGCTGAGCCACACCGTCACCGGAGCCTTCGTCTCGGCTCAGCGCACGGCCATGTGGACGGCGGCCGGCATCGGCGCGCTGGGCACGGTGGCCGCGCTGGTGTGGCTGCCGGGACCGGTACGGCGGCCGGCGGCGGAAGCGCCGAAGCCGAAGAAGAACGTGTCGCAGAGCGCCTGACCTCGTTTCATCCCTCCGGGTCACCTGGGACCCGGAGGGATGTCCAGGGCCCCCACCCTCGTCCCCCCCCAAGCCCCCCTTGTGCCACGGCCACCAGAACGCCGGAGGTCCCCCCATGCCCCGACCGTCCCTCACCGCGACCTCGGACCGAGTCCTGAGCTGTCCTCAGCCGCGCCCCGGCGCCACCGTGCGGCTCGTCTGCTTCCCGCACTCCGGTGGAGGCCCGGCGACCTTCCGTGACTGGCACCGCGGTGCCGGTGCGGGAACCGAGGTCCGGACCGTGGTCCTTCCCGGCCGGGCGGCCCGCTCGGACGAGCCCTTCGCCGACGACTGGCGTTCCGTGGTCACCGAAACCACCGACGCCGTCCGCCGGTTGAACGAGACCTCCGACAGTCCCGCCGACATCGTTCTGTTCGGCCAGAGCCTGGGCGCCCTGCTCGCCTTCGAGACCGCCCGCGAGCTGGAGCGCACGGGCATCGGACCCCGGCGCCTCGTGGTCAGCGCCCGATCGGCACCCGACATTTCCACCTCGCTGGACGTCCCGAGTGGCGACGCCGCTCTGCTGGAGCTCGTCGACCGCCGCTACGGCGGCATCCCCACGGCACTGCGGGCAGTACCCGAACTGCTCGCCCACCAGCTTCCGCCGCTCCGCGCCGACCTGCGCCTGGCGGGCTCCTACCGCTTCGCCCCCGGTGTCCCGCTCACCACCCCCGTCATCGCCTTCGCCGGTATCGAGGACAGCACCGTGCCGCCCGGCGAACTGCTGGGCTGGGCGCGGCACACCACCGGCGCGTTCACCCCGCACCCGGTGCCCGGCGGGCACCTCTGTTCCGTGGAGCACCCGGCCCTGCTGCTGCGCGTCGCACTGGGCCACCGCGACCGCTGAAGCACGCGGCTTCCCACCACGGCCCGGCGCCGACCGATCCAGAAAGGAACCCGATGGAGATCTGTGTCCACACCGAACCGACGCAGCGGGGCGCGTCCTACCGCACCCTGCTCCGGGCGGCCACCGCCGCGGCCGAGTTCGGCTTCCACGGCTTCTTCCGCTCCGACCACTACCTCCAGTTCGGCACGCCGGTACGTCCCGCGGGCGCGTCCGACGCCTGGCTCTCACTCGCCGCGCTGGCCCGCGACACCACCGGCATCAGGCTGGGCACCCTGGTGACCCCGGTGACCCTGCGCTCGCCCGTCCACCTGGCCGTCGAGGTGGCCCAGGTGGACCAGATGTCCGACGGCCGGGCGGAACTCGGTGTCGGCGGCGGCTGGTACGCCGCCGAGTACGAGGCCACGGCCGTGCCCTTCCCGTCCGATCGCACCGCTCGCCTCGCCGAGGCGCTGGACATCGTGACCGGCGTGTGGCGGACCCGTCCGGGCGAGACCTTCGACTTCGCCGGCGACCGCTACCGGGTGACGGGCGCCCAGGCCCCGGTGACGCCGGTCCAGCAGCCCGGACCGCCGGTGATCGTCGGCGGGAGCGGCGGCCCCCGTTCCCTCGATCTGGCGGTGCGTCACGCTCGGGAGTACAACGTGCCGTTCGTGCCGCCCGAGGAGGCGGCGCGTATCGCGGGTCTGCTGCGGCTGAAGGCCGAGAAGGCCGGGCGGGTCGAGGCCCCGAGGGTCTCCGTGCTGCAGACGGTGTGCTGCGGCAAGGACGAGTCCCAGGCCGCCGCCCGAGCCGCGGAGCTGGGTGAGCAGCTTCGTCCGGAGAGCTTCGCGGGCACGCCCGACCGGATCGTCGATCTGATCGGACGGTACGCCGAGGCCGGCGTCGCCCGTGTCTATCTGCGGGTGCTGGACATGGAGGACCCGGACCACCTGGAACTGCTGGGCTCCGAGGTGCTGCCCCAACTGCCCGACCGGCGGCGCCCGGCCGCCTGACACCACGTCAACCATCTTCCTGTGGGGGAGAGATGTCCAAGTCTTCGATCGGGAACCGCCCTGCCGATGCGAGTTCCGCCGGCAGACAAAGCGATGTCGCCGTGATCGGTGTCGCCTGCCGCTTTCCGGGGGCGGGCAACCCGGAGGCGTTCTGGGAGCTGCTGCGCGCGGGAGGTTCCGGTATCGGCCCGGAGCCGCCGGGACGGGAGGCGACCGCGGGGCCCTCGGGTGTCGGCGGCTACCTGTCCGCGGTGGACGGGTTCGACGCGGAGTTCTTCGGTCTGGCGCCGCGCGAGGCCGCCGCCATGGACCCGCAGCAACGGCTGATGCTCGAACTGGCCTGGGAGGCACTGGAACAGGCCGGAACGGTCCCGGGCACACTGCGCGGCGACGCCGTAGGTGTGTTCGTGGGAGCCATCGCCGACGACTACGCGACGCTGGCCCGCCGCGGCACGGCCGCCCAGCCGCACACCTTCACCGGGCAGGAACGCGGTGTCATCGCCAACCGGGTCTCCTACACACTGGGGCTGACCGGCCCCAGCATGGTGGTCGACACCGCCCAGTCCTCCGCGCTGGTGGCCGTCCACCTGGCCTGCGAGAGCGTCCGGCGCCGGGAGTCGTCCCTCGCGCTGGCGGGTGGGGTCAACCTGATCCTGGCCCCCGAAGGCGCCGCCGCGCTCACCGAGTTCGGCGCCCTGTCGCCGGACGGGCGCTGCTTCACCTTCGACGAGCGTGCCAACGGCTATGTCCGCGGCGAGGGCGGTGGTCTGGTACTGCTCAAGCGTCTCGACGAGGCACTCTCCGACGGGGACCGCGTCCTGTGCGTCATCCGGGGCGGGGCGGTCAACAACGACGGTGCCACGGCCACTTTGCCGACGCCCGGTGCCGACGGCCAGGAACGGGTGCTGCGCGCCGCCTGCCGTCAGGCCGCGACCGAGCCGGCCGAGATCCAGTACGTCGAACTGCACGGCAGCGCGACCAGGGCGGGCGACCAAGTGGAGGCCGCGGCGCTGGGCGCGGTCTTCACCGACTCGACGCCTGCGGGAGTGCCGCTCGCGGTGGGCTCGGTGAAGACCAACATCGGCCATCTGGAGGGCGCCGCCGGTATCGCCGGTCTGATCAAGACGGTGCTCTGTCTGACACATCGCACACTGGTGCCGAGCCTCCACCACGACACGCCCGATCCCGCCCTGGAGCTGGACCGGCTGGGCCTGCAGGTGCAGCGGGAGACCGCGCCCTGGCCGGGCGGTGAGCAGGGACTGGTGGCAGGTGTCAGCTCCTTCGGTGTCGGCGGCACCAACTGCCACCTGGTGCTGTCCGACCTGACCGGCGTGCGGGGCGGCCATCGCCCGGACGCCCGGGCCGACAGCTCTGCGGAATCGTTTGTGCAGCTCGGCCCCGGTGATCCCCTGCCCTTCCCCGTGTCCGCCCGCAGCGAGGCCGCCCTGC
This sequence comes from Streptomyces sp. NPDC005374, assembly GCF_042872225.1. NCBI lineage: Bacteria > Bacillati > Actinomycetota > Actinomycetes > Kitasatosporales > Streptomycetaceae > Streptomyces > Streptomyces sp. NPDC005374. The sequence goes on from NZ_JBIAKA010000010.1 coordinate 26,905, forward strand.
GGCAACAGGCGGCACGACTGGGCGACTGGCTGAACCGGCGGCCCGACATCCCGCCGACGGCTGTCGGGCACACGTTGGCCCACCGGCGTACCTTCTTCGAGCACCGGGCCTTGGCCCTGGCCGCCGACCCGGCCGGGCTCACCACCGAACTCGGACTCATCGCCGCCGCCCGGCCGTCCGCCGTCACCGCCGCCGACCGTGCGGGCACCCCCGCCGCCCCCGTCTTCGTCTTCCCCGGCCAGGGCTCGCAGTGGCCCGGCATGGCGGTACGGCTGCTGGACAGCTCACCGGTCTTCGCCCGGAGTTTCGGCGAATGCGCCGCGGCGCTGCGGGAGTTCGTCGACTGGGACCCGCACGACGTGGTGCGCGACGCCCCGGGCGCCCCGCCGCTGGACCGGGTCGACGTCGTCCAGCCGGTCCTCTGGTCGGTCATGGTGTCCCTCGCCGAACTGTGGCGCGCCGCGGGGGTCGAACCCGCCGCGGTCGTCGGACACTCCCAGGGAGAGGTGGCTGCGGCGACCGTGGCCGGCACCCTGTCCCTGGCGGACGCGGCCCGGATCGTCGTACGGCGCAGCGCCGCCCTGCTGCGCATCACCGGCCAGGGGGCCATGGGCTCTGTGCTGCTCCCCTCTGAGCAGGTACGGCGGGACCTCGCCCCCTGGAACGGCACGCTCGGCGTGCTTGCCGTCAACGGCCCCGGCCAGACCATCGTCGGAGGTGACCCCGAGGCACTTGCCCGGCTCACCGAGCAGTACACCGAAGCCGGCGTCGATCTGCGGGCGATCCGGACGGACGTCGTGTCCCACTGCGCGCAGGTCGAGGTGTTCCGCGACGAGTTACTTGCCGCATTCGCCCCCGTGCGGCCCCGGAAGCCGTCCGTGCCGTTCTGGTCCACGGTCACGGGCGGTCTCCTGGACCCCGCCGTCTTCGACGCCGACTACTGGTACCGCAATCTGCGCCAGGAGGTCCGTTTCGGGGAGACGGTGCAGCAGTTGCTGCACGCCGGACACAGCACGTTCGTCGAGATCAGCCCCCATCCGGTGCTCGCCACGGGACTGACCCAGAACGCGGACGCCCTGAACGTGCCCGCCGTCGTCCTCGGCAGCCTGCGCCGGGACCGCGACGACGTCCACAGCATCCTCACCTCCCTCGGGGAGGCATGGACCCACGGTGTGCCGGTGCGCTGGGACCGGGTCGTCCAGGCCGGCTCGGGCAACTGGGCCGATGTGCCGACGTACGCCTTCCACCGCCGTGGCCACTGGCTCGACGGAGTGCCCGCCGCCCCCGAGCACACCTCGCGGACCCCCGCCGCCGCCCCCGAAGCGGAACCCGCGGGGGAGACCGGCCCGGTCGCCCGACTGGCCGGACAACCGCGGGCGGCCGCCTCGCGGACCGTGCTGGCCCTGGTGCGCGACCAGGTCGCCGCGGTCATGGGACACGAGGACGGCCGGGCGGTCCGGCCCCGGAGCACCTTCAAGGACCTGGGCTTCGACTCGAGCATGATCGTCGCGCTACGGAACCGGCTGGCCTCCGCCACCGGACTCGCCGTCCCCGTGGACAGCCTCTACGGCCACCCGACCCCGACCGCATTGGCCGACCACCTCCTGGAGCGGCTGCACCCCGCCGACGCGGCGGAGCACACCGGTCTGCGCGAGCGCATAGACGAACTCGCGGAACTGGTCGCCGACGCCGGACCGGAACCGCCCGACGGCCCCGCCCTCGCCCAGCGGCTCGACGAACTCGCCGCTCGGCTGCGGAGCCCCGCCCGACCCACCGACGACCGCGGCGAGCAGGATCTCGCCGCCTCCGTGGCCACCGCCTCCGTCGATGAGCTGCTGGCCCTCATAGACAACTCGCTGCAGTGACAACAGGGGATATGACCGTGACGAACGATCAGAGACTTGTCGAATACCTGAAGAAGCTCACCGTCGAGCTGCACGAGTCCCGCAACCGCGTCCGCGAGCTGGAACAGGCCGGAACCGATCCGGTTGTGGTGGTGGGGATGGGGTGCCGGTTGCCGGGTGGTGTGGTGTCGCCGGAGGGGCTGTGGGAGTTGGTGTCGGCCGGTGGGGATGCGATTGCGGGGTTTCCGTCGGATCGGGGGTGGGATCTGGAGGGGTTGTTCGATCCGGATCCGGAGCGCAGTGGGACGAGTTATGTGCGGGAGGGCGGGTTTTTGCGGGGGGCGGGTGATTTCGATGCGCGTTTCTTCGGGATCTCGCCGCGTGAGGCGTTGGCGATGGATCCGCAGCAGCGGTTGTTGCTGGAGGTGTCGTGGGAGGCGTTGGAGCGGGCGGGGATCGCTCCGGACTCGTTGCAAGGCAGCGACACGGGTGTGTTCACCGGCCTCATGTATCACGACTACGGCTCCTCGGGACGCATCCCGGCGGAGGTCGAAGGACACTTCCTGACCGGTACCACGGGAAGCGTGGCGTCGGGGCGGATCTCGTATCTGCTGGGGATGCAGGGTCCGGCGCTGACGGTCGACACGGCCTGTTCGTCGTCGTTGGTGGCGATGCACCTGGCGGTGCAGTCGCTGCGCCGTGGTGAGTGCTCCCTGGCCCTGGCCGGTGCCGCGGCCGTGATGGCCTCGCCCAACACCTTCGTGGAGTTCTCGCGGCAGCGGGGGTTGGCGCCGGATGGGCGGTGCAAGCCGTTTGCTGCGGGTGCGGATGGTACGGCGTGGTCGGAGGGGGTGGGGGTGCTGGTTCTGGAGCGGTTGTCGGATGCGCGGCGGGCGGGGCATTCGGTGCTGGCGGTGGTGGCCGGTACGGCTGTCAATCAGGACGGTGCCAGTAACGGGTTGACGGCTCCGCATGGTCCTTCGCAGGAGCGGGTGATCCGGTCGGCGTTGGCGGATGCGGGCTGGGACGCGGGTTCGGTGGATGTGGTGGAGGCGCACGGGACGGGGACGCGGCTGGGGGATCCGATCGAGGCGCAGGCGTTGTTGCGTACCTACGGCCGGGACCGTGATGGTGGGCGGCCGTTGTGGTTGGGGTCGTTGAAGTCGAACATCGGGCATGCGCAGGCGGCTGCCGGGGTTGCGGGTGTGATCAAGACGGTGATGGCGATGCGGCACGGTGTGCTGGCGCCGACGGTGCATGTGGATGCGCCGACGCCGCACGTGGACTGGTCGCAGGGTCAGGTGCGGTTGCTGACCGAAGCCCGTGAATGGCCCACCACCCCTGACTGCCCCCGCCGCGCCGGTGTCTCCTCCTTCGGGATCAGCGGCACCAACGCCCACGTCCTGCTCGAAGAACCGCCCCAGGAACCTCGGACGGAGGACGAGGTGCCCTCCGCGCGGCTGCTCGCCTTGTCCGCCAAGACGCCCACCGCCCTCGGCGCCCTGCTCGCGGGCAGCCTGAGCGCCCTGGAAGGGCTCGACGACGAGGCGCTCGCCCGGTTCTGCCGCACCGCCAACTCCGGCCGCGCCGCGCTCTCCCACCGGGCCGCGCTCGTCGCGTCCGGCCCTGAGGAGATGCGGGACCGGCTGGCCGAACTCGTGGCCGGCGAGGGCGACAGCCAAGGTGCCCGGACCGGGCAGGTCCGGCCCGGCGGGACTCCTGGCGTGGCCTTCCTCTTCACGGGCCAGGGCGCCCAGTACCCCGGCATGGCCCGGGGCCTCTACCAGGAGCAGCCGGTGTTCCGGGCCGCGCTGGACCGGTGCGACACCGTGCTGCGTCCGCTGCTGGGCCGGCCGCTCACCGAGGTCCTGGAGTACACCGATCCCGGCGCCGCGTACGCCGGTGCACTGCACGAGACCCGGCTGACCCAACCCGCCCTGTTCGCCGTGGAGTTCGGCCTGGCCGAGCTCTGGCGGTCCTGGGGTGTGGAACCGGCTGCCGTCCTCGGCCACAGCATCGGCGAATTCGTTGCCGCATGCGTGGCAGGCGTCCTGAGCCTGGAGGACGGCCTGCGACTGGCCGTCGAACGCGGCCGACTGATGCAGGAGTTGTGCCCCGCCGGTGCCATGGCCGCGGTACAGGCCCCGCTCGCGGTCGTCCAGGACGCTCTGACCCGGTACGTGGACCGGCTGTCGGTCGCGGCCGTGAACGGACCCGAGAGCATCACCGTCTCCGGTGCCGAGGACGCTCTCGTCGAACTGATGGAGGAGTTCACGGAACGCGACATCCGCTGCCGGCGGCTTCAGGTGACACGGGGTTTCCACTCCGTACTGATGGACCCGATGCTCGACGCCTTCGAGCGGGAGGCCGCACGACTGACCTTCCGGACCCCGGCCGTCCCGCTGGTCTCGAACGTCACCGGTCGTCTCTTCACCGGCGACGAGACGTTCTCGGCCGCCTACCTACGGGCCCATGTGCGGGAACCCGTGGCCTTCCACCAGGGCATGACGGCCCTCCTGGAAGCCGGCCACCGGCTGTTCCTGGAGGTGGGGCCGATGACCACGCTCACCGGCATGGCCCGCCGGTTCGCCACCGCACCGGAAGGCGCACGGCCCGTGCGCTTCCACCCCTCGCTGCAGCAGGGACGGGATGACGTGAAGGCCCTGCTGGACAGCGCGGGCGCCCTGTGGACGCAGGGCGTGCCGGTGGACCTCGGCACGGTGTCCGGGCCGAGGAGGGCCGCCGACTGGGCGCCGGTGCCGACCTACCCGTTCGAGCACAGGAGGTACTGGCTCCTGCCCGCCGCACCAGCTGTCACCGTCCCCCCGCCGGTGACCGCGGAACCTGAACCCGCCGAGGTGGCGGCACCCGGCCCGGTCCCGCGCGCGGAGATAGACGCGGAATCCGCCGAGGACCGGCCCGCCCTGGTGGCGGACCGGGTGGCCCGGATCGCGGCCCGCTGCCTGGGTCTCGAACCCGCCGGTCTCGAACGGGAGGTGCCGCTGCAGAACCTCGGCCTGGACTCCATGCTCGCCCTCGAGGTGCGCACCCGGATCACCGAGGCTCTCGGCGTCGAGGTGCCCCTGGCCACCCTTCTGGACGGTGGCTCGGTGGACACGCTCGCCGCCGCGGTGCTGGAGGACTGGGACACCGCCGCCGAAGCCCGTGGACTCGACCTGGAGGGAACCCCGGCATGACCGCCTACGGCATCATCGGCACCGGCTCCTACCTGCCCCCGGTGGTGGTCTCCAATGAGGAGGTCGCCGCCCGGGCCGGGGTCACCGCCGAATGGATCGAGCGCAAGACCCGTATCACCGAGCGGCGACACGCACTGCCGCACGAGGCCGCCTCCGACCTCGCCGCCGCGGCGGCCGGTGCCGCCCTCCGCGACGCCGGCGTGGACCCGACGCAGATCGGCTGCGTCGTCGTCGCGACCTCGACACCGGACCACCCCCAGCCCGCGACCGCCAACCTGGTCCAACACCGGCTCGGCGCACACGGCGCGGCCGCCTTCGACCTCAACGCCGTGTGCAGCGGCTTCGTCTACGCCGCCGAGGTCGCCCGGAGCCTGCTGCTCGGGGGCCGGGGATCGCCGTACGCCCTGGTCGTCGGTGTGGACGTGTACTCCAGGATCCTCGACCACGCGGACCGCCGTACGGCGATCCTGTTCGGGGACGGAGCAGGCGCCGTGGTCCTCGGGCCGGTCCCCGCGGGGGCCGGCCTGGAGCCCGCGCTGCTGCGCAGCCTCGGCGCCGGCCACGACCTCATCCGGGTGACCGCGGGCGGCAGCCGGCTGCCCGCCTCGCAGCGCACCGTCGCCGAGGGCGAGCACCACTTCCGGATGGACGGGCGGGGCGTGCGGGCCTTCGTCCACGAGCAACTGCCCCGGCTGGTCGCGGACGTCCTGAGCGACGGCGGTCTCGGACCGGATCAGGTCGACCATTTCATCCCGCATCAGGCCAACGGCGCCATGCTGGCGGACGTCGCGCCCGCCCTGGGCCTGTCCGAGCAAGCCACCCGGCTCACCGTCGGCCGCTACGGCAACACCGGTGCGGCCTCCGTCCCGATCACCCTGGACGCCGTCAACCAGGAGGGCCGGCTGCATCCGGGCGACCGCGTCCTGCTGGCAGCCTTCGGCGGTGGCATGAACCTCGCGGCGAGTCTGTGCACCTGGAGCCGCGCCCCCCGTCCCGTCGTACCCCTCACCCGCTCTGTGGCCCTGGCAGGGCACTGACCAACGGAGACCGACGATGCGTCACCCACTGCGTGAACTTGCCAATTCGGAGGCGACGGAGACCGAGGTCGCCGGGCTCCCGGTGCCGGACAGTTTCCGGGCCGCCGTACTCCTCAAGGAAGAGGTTGGCATGTTCGACGGGATGGCACCCGCCGACCGCGACCCGGCCAAGGCCCTGCACATCCGCGAGGTGCCCACCCCCGAGCTCGACCACGGAGAGGTGCTGGTCGCCGTGATGGCCAGCGCGATCAACTACAACACCGTGTGGAGTGCGCTGGGATACCCGGTGCCGACCTTCGCCTTCCTGGAGCGCTACGCCCGCCGCGGCGGTTCGGCGGCCCGTCACGACCAGCCGTTCCATGTGATCGGCTCCGACCTGTCCGGGGTGGTCCTGCGCACCGCTCCCGGCGAGCGGCGCTGGAAGCCGGGCGACCGGGTGGTGGCCCACTGCCTCAGCGTCGAGCTGGAGAGCGCCGACGGGCACAACGACACCATGCTCGACCCGGAGCAGCGGATCTGGGGGTACGAGACCAACTACGGCGGCCTGGCCGACATCGCGCTGGTCAAGGCCAACCAGCTCATGCCGAAGCCACGGCACCTGACCTGGGAGGAGGCCGCCTCTCCGGGCCTGGTCAACTCCACCGCCTACCGGCAGCTCGTCTCCCGCAACGGCGCCGGGATGAAGCAGGGCGACAACGTGCTCATCTGGGGCGCCTCCGGCGGTCTGGGCTCGTACGCGACGCAGTACGCGCTGGCCGGCGGCGCCACCCCGGTGTGCGTGGTGTCCTCACCCGAACGGGCGCGGATCTGCGAGGCCATGGGCGCCGAGGCGATCATCGACCGCTCCGCGGAGGACTACCGGTTCTGGAAGGACGAGCACCAGCAGGACCCGCGCGAGTGGAAGCGGTTCGGGGCCAGGATCCGGGAGCTGACCGGAGGCGAGGACGTGGACATCGTCTTCGAGCATCCCGGCCGCGAGACGTTCGGCGCCAGCGTCTACGTGACCCGCAAGGGCGGCACGGTGGTGACCTGTGCGTCCACCTCCGGGTACCTGCACCAGTACGACAACCGCTACCTGTGGATGTCACTCAAGCGGATCGTCGGCTCGCACTTCGCCAACTACCGCGAGGCATGGGAGGCCAACCGCCTGATCGCCAAGGGGAGGATCCACCCCACCCTGTCCCGGGCCTACCCCCTGGCCCGCGCCGGGCAGGCGGTTCTGGACGTGCACCACAACCGGCACCAGGGCAAGGTCGGAGTGCTGTGCCTGTCCCCGCAGGAGGGGCTGGGCGTCACCGACCCCGAGTTGCGCGCCCGGCACCTGCCGGCGATCGACCTGTTCCGGGAGCACGGCGAGCGGCTCGTCGGGCCCGGTGGGGGGAGTGACCCGCGGTGACCGACCGTCCCTGGCTGATGCGGACCTACGCGGGGCACTCGTCCGCGGCCGCGTCCAACGCCCTCTTCCGCAAGAACCTGGCCAAGGGCCAGACCGGTCTGTCGGTGGCCTTCGACCTGCCCACACAGACGGGCTACGACCCAGACCACCCCCTCGCCCGCGGCGAGGTCGGCCGCGTCGGCGTGCCCGTCGGCCACCTCGGCGACCTGCGCACCCTGTTCGACGGCATCCCGCTGGAGCGCACCAACACCTCGATGACCGTCAACGCCACCGCGATGTGGCTCCTGGCCCTGTACCAGGTGGTCGCCGAGGAACAGGGCGCGGACCCCGCGGGCCTCACCGGCACCACCCAGAACGACATCATCAAGGAGTACCTGTCACGCGGGACGTACGTCTTCCCGCCCGGCCCCTCGCTCCGGCTGACCACGGATCTGATCGCCTACACGGTGGCGCACCTTCCCAGGTGGAACCCCATCAACATCTGCAGCTACCACCTCCAGGAGGCCGGAGCCACGCCGGTACAGGAGCTGGCGTACGCGATGTGCACCGCCATCGCCGTACTCGACGCGGTGCGCGACAGCGGTCAGGTGCCGCCGGACCGGATGGGCGAAGTGGTCGGGCGGGTCTCCTTCTTCGTCAACGCCGGAGTGCGCTTCGTCGAGGAGATGTGCAAGCTGCGTGCCTTCGCCCGGCTGTGGGACACTCTCACGCTCGAGCGCTACGGCATCGCCGACCCCGCACGTCGGCGGTTCCGCTACGGCGTGCAGGTCAACTCGTTGGGGTTGACCGAGGCGCAGCCGGAGAACAACGTCCAGCGGATCGTGCTGGAGATGCTGGCCGTCACCCTGTCCCGGGACGTCAGGGCGCGAGCCGTTCAACTCCCTTGCTGGAACGAGGCGTTGGGCCTGCCACGGGCGTGGGATCAGCAGTGGTCGCTGCGCATCCAGCAGGTTCTGGCCTTCGAGTCGGATCTGCTGGAGTACGAGGACCTGTTCACCGGCAGCGTGGTCGTGGAGTCGAAGGTCCGCGAGCTCGTCGAGGGTGCGCGGGCCGAGATCGCCAAGGTGCAGGACATGGGCGGGGCCGTCCCGGCGGTCGAGAGCGGCTATCTGAAGTCCGCCCTGGTCGCCTCGCACAGCGAGCGCCGGGCCCGGATCGAGTCAGGCCGGGACAAGGTCGTCGGCGTCAACTGCTTCCGGGCCACCGAGCCGTCCCCGCTCACCGCCGACCTGGACACCTCGGTGCTGAGGGTGGACCCGGCCGCCGAACAGGCCGTCCGCGACGCCCACGCCGCGTGGGTCGCCACGCGTGACCCGGGCGCCGTGGCCGACGCGCTGGCACGGCTGCGGCGGCAGGCGACCGGCGACGCCAACCTCGTGCCCGCCACCCTCGCCTGCGTCCGCGCCGGGGTCACCACGGGGGAGTGGGCCGAGACCTTGCGGGACACCTTCGGCGAATACCGCCCGCTCACCGGTGTGACCTCGGCACCGACGGGGTCCGCCACCGACGACACGGAACTGCGGGCTGTGCGTGCCCTCGTGGCCGCCACCGCCGCCGACCTCGGCGTCGGACGACTGCGCATCCTGATCGGCAAACCCGGCCTCGACGGCCACTCCAACGGGGCAGAACAGATCGCCGTCCGGGCCCGCGACGCCGGCTTCGAGGTCGTCTACCCGGGCATCCGGCTCACCACCGAACAGATCGCCGCCACGGCGGTCGCCGAGGACGTCCACGTGGTCGGCCTGTCCATCCTCTCCGGAGCTCACGGCGAACTCGTCCCCGACGTCCTGGCCCGGCTGCGCCACGCCGGCATGACCGACGTCCCCGTTGTCGTCGGCGGGATCATCCCCTCGGCCGACGCACAGCGTCTCCTGCTCCAGGGCGTCGGCGCCGTCTTCACCCCCAAGGACTTCGGCCTCACCGTGATCATCGGCCGGGTCGTCGAGGAGATCCGACGCGCCCACGGCCTCGCCCGGCACCGGACGGACCTTGGCCCGCCCAGCAGCCCCGGCCGCGCCGAGCCCCGCTTCCCCTACCCCGCCGGCGCCCCCGGCCACCCGTCACCGTCCGCCGAATCCTAGGAAGGCCCCCGCCCCATGACCACACCACCCGCACGAGTCCTGGGCATCATCGGCCACGGCACCGTCGGCGCCGAACTCGCCGCCCAGGCGGTCCGCGCAGGCGTCCCCCTGCGTCTCCTCGTCCCCGACCCGGCCACGGCCGCGCGGCTGACCCGCGACTACCAGGGGGCGGACCTCGCGGCCGACGCCGTCCAGGTCTCGTCCGACGTCTCCGTGCTCACCGACGCGGACATCGTGATCGAGGCGGTCCCGGAGCGGCTGGACGACAAGGTCGCCGCACTGCGTGAGGCCGACCGCGTCTGCCGGCCCGACACGGTCTTCGCCACCACCACGACCTCCCTCTCGGTGCGCCGCACAGCGGAGGCCAGTGGCCGCGCCGACCGGGTGGCGGGATTCCACCCGGTGCCGTTCCCGGGCCCCGGCCGGCTGGTGGAACTCGTGCCCAGCGCTCTGACCGGACCGACCGTCCTGTGCGAACTGGAGCGCCTGGCGTGGCTGTTGGGCCGCACCGCAGTACGCACCGGCGACCGGCCGGGACGGATCTCGGCCCAGCTCCTGTTCGGCTTTCTCAACGGCGCGGCCGCGATGTACGGCCAGGGCCACGCCTCGGCGGAGGTGATCGACACGGCGATGAGGCTGGGCTGCGGCATGAAGAGCGGACCGCTGGAGACGATCGACCGTATCGGCGTGGACACCCTCCGTGCAGCACTGGAGGAACTCGCCTCTGCCACGGGCAACCCCTGGCTGCGGCCCGCACCCGTGCTGGAGCGGTTGGCCGCGGAGGGACGACTGGGCAGGAAGTCCGGCCAGGGCTTCCACACCTACCGGTCCGCCGCGGCCGACGAACCCGACACCGCACTGCAGCCCGCCGAGCCGGTCGCCGCGCACCGGATCGCTGTCGTCGGCTCCGGCACCATGGCGGTCGGCATCGCCGAGGTCTGCGCCCGCAGCGGATTCCGGACCACCCTGATCACCCGCTCCGCCGACAAGGCCGAACGCGCCCGATCCACGGCGGCCGCGTCCCTGATGCGCGCCTCCGTCCGGGGCCGGATCCCCGCGGGAGTGGGCCGGGCCGCCATCGCGCTGCTGGACACCGCGGTCGGGCTCGCCGCCGCGGCCGAGGCCGATGTGGTCATCGAGGCCGTCGCCGAGGACCTCGACGTCAAGCGCGAGGTGTTCCGCGAGCTCGGCCGGGTCTGCCGGCCCGGCGCCCTGTTGGCCACGTCCACCTCCAGCCTGTCCGTCGCGGAACTGGCGGCGGCCTCCGGGCGCCCCGCCGACGTGGTCGGCGTCCACTTCTTCAACCCCGCTCCAGTGATGCGTCTCGTGGAGATCGTCACCACGCCCGAGGCCGGAGCCACGGCTCTGGACACCGCGCAGACGTTGGTGACCGCGCTGGGCAAGGAGGGGGTGCGCTGCGCTGACCGGCCCGGGTTCGTGGTCAACGCCCTCCTGTTTCCCTATCTCAACCAGGCGGTGGAGATGCTGAGTTCGCACTACGCCGACATCGACACCATCGACACCGTGCTGCGCGACGGCTGCGGCTTTCCGATGGGCCCCTTCCAACTCCTCGACGTGGTGGGACTGGACGTCTCCGTGCAGATCCAGCAGGTGCTGCACCAGGCCGCGCCGGACACCTGTGCCGAGCCGGCGGCGCTGCTGACCCACCTGGTCAGGACCGGACTCACCGGACGGAAGGCCGGCGCCGGTTTCCGGCTGCACGACTCCGCCGCGCCCAAGAGCGAGGTGAAGACGCATGCCCATGCCTGATCCGGGAGAACCCGGCCCCCGGCACCAGGGGCTGGTCCTCGACTTCGGCGGTGTGCTGACCACGTCGATGCGCACCAATGCCGAACTGTTCGAACAGGCCGAGGGCATCCCGAGGGGTGCCTACCGACGTGCACTCCGCCACCCCGACGGTGTGCGGGTCTACCGGGACCTGGAGGAGGGACGGGCCACCCAGCAGGAGTGGAACGACGTCATCGGAGGACTGCTGGGACTGCCTGCGGACGACCTGATGCGCCGGGTGCTCCACAGATTGCGGCCGGAACCTGCCGTGCTGGCGGCGGTACGGCGGGCCCGTGCCCGGGGTGTGTGGACCGCGATGCTGTCCAACTCCTTCGGTCTGGAGCCCTACAACGTCTACCGGGACCTCGATGTGCTCGGCCTCTTCGACGTCGTGGTGCTGTCGGAGCTGGAGGGGCTGCGCAAACCCGAGTCCGAGATCTACCGACGTACCTGTCGGCGGCTCGGCCTCGCCGCCGAGCACCTGCTCTTCGTGGACGACCACGAGGTGAACCTGGCTCCTGCCGAGAAGCTGGGGATGGCAACGCTGCTGCACACGGACGCGGATGTCACCGCCGGTCACCTCGACGCGCTGTTCGGCCCGCGAAAAGAGCTGATCTCGCGGACAGGGTAGCGGTGCGGGCCCTGACTCCCGGGCCGAAGTGAGGCGGTCCGTGCGGAATCTCCGCGCGGACCGCTTCGTAATGTTCGCCAAAGGTGCCGAATGTTTCGTCAGTCCGTGTCGTGACTCGGCCAGTGGAGGTTACCCCCGACCTCGTGTGCCGCGGGCGCATCTGGCCGCCCGATCAACTGCCCGGCGCGTGACCGGCACCTGTCTCCCACGCTTCGATGCCCCGTCGCCGGGGAGAGGTGTAGTGGGACGCCGGGCCCTGTCAGGGGAGTCGGCGGTGCAATCCGCGAACATTCCCCGTGCACAGGGGGTTGTCACCGTTTGGTAGCTGTCTCTAGGGTGCGGCAGCAGCGAAGGTTTCTGGATCTACTTCGAAACTTTCGGACCGCAGGACGGACAAGGACGGCTCCGTCCCGTACTCAAGGAGCGCATCATGGGCGACCCGGCACTGTCCCGCCGTGGCTTTCTGGCGGCGTCCGCCGCGGCCGGTCTTGGCATGGCGGCACTGAGCGGCTGCGGCGGCGACTCGGGCGGAGGGTCGTCCGACGGCACGACCACGGTGGAGTGGTGGAACATCTCCACCACCGAGCCGGCGAAGGGGGTCTGGGCGGCCCTCGCCAAGAAGTTCGAGGCCGCGAACCCCAAGGTGAAGCTGAAGATCGTCCAGTTGGAGAACGACGCCTACAAGTCGAAGATGACGGCGCTCACCGCCTCCGGGAAGCTTCCCGACATCTTCCACACCTGGGGCGGCGGCGTCCTCAAGCAGCAGGTCGACGCCGGGCTCGTCGAGGACCTCACCGACAGGACCAAGCCGTGGGCCGACGGTCTGCTGAAGGTCACCAAGGAGCCGTATCTCCTCGATGACAAGCTCTACGGCATCCCGTTCGACATGGGCATGATCGGCTTCTGGTACAACAAGAAGCTCTTCGCGCAGGCCGGCGTCAGTGAACCCCCCACCACCTGGGGCGGCTTCCTGGAGGCCGTGAGCAAGCTGAAGTCGAAGAACATCACGCCCATCGCCCTCGCGGGCAAGGAGAAGTGGCCCGGCATGTACTACTGGGCCTACCTCGCGATGCGCACCGCCGGCATCGACGCCCTCCAGAAGGCCAGCGAGGACAAGGACTTCACCGGCGCCGGGTTCGTCGAGGCCGGCCGGCACCTCAAGCAGCTCGTGGACCTCCAGCCCTTCCAGAAGGGCTTCCTGAACGCCGCCTACTCCACGCCCACCGGCCAGGCGGCCGCCGTCGGCAACGGCAAGGCTGCCATGGAACTCATGGGTCAGTGGGCCCCGGCCGTGGAGGCCGACGCCGGCAAGGGGCTCGGAGCCGACCTGGGCTTCTTCCCGTTCCCCGCGGTCGAGGGCGGCAAGGGCGCCATCACCGAGGTGTTCGGCGGAGGCGGCGGACACGCCCTGCGCCGCGGCGCTCCGCAGGCGGCGGTCGACTTCCTGAAGTTCTTCGCCTCCGAGGCCACCGAACTGGAACTGGTCAAGAAGACCAGCGTCCTTCCCGTGCTGCCGAACGCGGAGAAGGCCATGACCGACCCCAACCTCAAGCTCGTACAGGCCCAGTTGAAGGCCGCCACCGGCTTCCAGCTCTACCTCGACCAGGCGTACGCCCCCGCCGTCGGCCAGGAGGTCAACGACAGCGTGGCCGCGCTCATCGCCGGCTCCAAGTCCCCCGAACAGGTCGCCCAGTCGATCACGCAGACGGCGAAGGAAGAGCAGTAGCCCGCGATGACCTCCACGTTCCTCGCAGACAAGCGGAGCGGTCCGGGCACCGATCTCCCGCCCCCGGAATCAGTCAGGGCCCGGGGGCGGGGCCGTCGGCGCGTACTGCACTGGCTCACCGCCGTCGCCTTCCAGCTGCCCGCCCTGGTGCTGTTCATCGGCATGGTCCTGCTGCCGATGCTGTTCGCGCTTTACGCCGCCTTCTTCCGCTGGGGCGGCTTCGGCATGCCCTCCGACTACGTCGGCGTCGACAACTTCACGTCGCTCTTCGACAACCCGGTCTTCCTCGGCGACCTGTGGCGCTGTCTCGTCCTGGTGGTGCTCTCCCTCGCGTTCCAGCTGCCCTTCGCGCTCGCCATGGCCGTCCTGCTCAACCAGCGGCTGCGCGGCCGGGCCGTCTACCGGATGCTGTTCTTCGCGCCCTACGTCCTGTCCGAGGCGATCACCGGCGTGCTGTTCAGCATGGTCTTCGCCCCGGACTCCGGACTGGCCGACCACATCCTCGGCGCGGTCGGTCTCGACGGCGTCGGCGGGCTGTGGTTCGCCGACCCCTCCTACGTGATGGCGACGCTCTTCCTGGTCATGACGTGGAAGTACTTCGGCTTCCACATGATGCTCTACCTGGCCGGACTCCAGTCGATCCCACGGGAGTTGACCGAGGCGGCGCTCATCGACGGCGCCTCCGCCTGGCAGCGGTTCCGCAACGTCACCCTGCCGCTGCTCGCACCCACCCTGCGCATCAGCGTCTTTCTCTCCGTCATCGGCTCGATCCAGCTCTTCGACCTCGTGTGGGTGGTCACCCAGGGCGGCCCCGACCACCATTCCGAGACCATGGCCGTGACCATGTTCCAGTACGGCTTCAAGCGCTACCAGGTCGGCTACGCCAGCGCGATCAGCGTGGTCATGTTCGGCATCTGCCTCGTCTTCGCCCTCGCCTACCAGCGGTTCGTGCTCCGCCGCGACCTCGAAGGGGCCACCACGACGATGAGGGGGGACGGCAAGTGACCGCCCGCAGGACCACCACCGCACGGACCCTGCCCCTGCACGCGATCCTCGTCGCCGCCGGCGCGGTGATGGTCGTACCTCTGGTGTACGCCGTCCTGTCCGGGTTCAAGTCCACCGACGAGCTCTCCAGCAACCCCTTCGGACTGCCCCGGCACTGGCTGATCAGCAATTACACCGACATCCTCGGCACGGGCGACTTCTGGCGGCTGCTCGGCAGCAGCACGCTGATCGCGGTGGGTACGACGGTGCTCGTCGTCGCGGCGTCCGCGCTGGCCGCGTTCTCCTTCGCACGTTTCGCGTTCCGCGGTCGCGAAGCGCTGTTCACGCTCTTCACGATGGGGCTGATGTTCCCCTTCGCGGTGGCGGTGCTCCCGCTGTTCCTGCTGCTGCGCTCGCTCGGGCTGCTGGACAACCCGCTGGGCGTGATCCTGCCGCAGGCCGCCTTCGGACTGCCGATGACGATCATCATCCTGCGCGCCTTCTTCCGGGAGATCCCCGGGGAGCTGGAGGAGGCGGCCACCCTCGACGGGTGCAGCCCCTTCGGCTTCTTCTGGCGCATCCTGCTGCCGATGGCACGGCCCGCGCTCGGCACCGTCTCGGTGCTCGCCGTCGTCACCAGCTGGAACAACTTCATGCTGCCGCTGCTGGTGTTCACCGACAACACGTGGTGGACGCTGCCCGTCGGCGTACAGCAGTTCCAGGGCCAGTACTCCGCGGAGTACGCCCGTGTCTTCGCCTATCTCGTCCTGGCGATGGTGCCTGCCCTGGCCTTCTACTCGGTCGCCGAGCGGCAGCTCGTCGGCGGACTGACCGCCGGGGCCACGAAGGGCTGACGGCGCTTTCAAAAGTACGGCTCACCCACCCCCTGTACGTGAGGAGTCGCCCCATGCGCAAGAACCGTCTGAGACTCGTCGGAGTCCTGGCCGCTGCCCTGGTGGTCACCGGGCTCGGCGCACCTGCCCAGGCCCACGGCAAAACGCCCACCCTCGCCGACCTCGCCCAGCGGCACGGCCGCTACTTCGGCAGTGCCACCGACAACCCCGAACTCGTCGACGGGCCGTACAAGAAGATCCTCGGCAGCGAGTTCGACCAGATCACGCCGGGCAACGGCATGAAGTGGTACGCCACCGAGCCCCAGCAGGGCGTCTTCGACTGGACCAACGGCGACGAGATCGTGAACCTCGCCCGCGCGAACCACCAGAAGGTGCGCGGCCACACCCTGGTGTGGCACAGCCAGCTGCCCGGCTGGATCACCGCCAAGGAGTGGACGGCGGACGAGCTGAAGGCCGTACTGAAGAAGCACATCCAGACCGAGGTGCGGCACTACCGGGGCAAGGTCTTCGCCTGGGACGTCGTCAACGAGGCCTTCAACGAGGACGGGACCTACCGCGAGACCGTCTTCTACAAGACGCTCGGCCCCGGCTACATCGCCGACGCCCTGCGCTGGGCCCGCCAGGCCGACCCCAAGGTCAAGCTGTACCTCAACGACTACAACATCGAGGGAGTCGGCCCGAAGAGCGACGCCTACTACGCCCTGGCCAAGGAGCTGAAGGCGCAGCATGTCCCGCTCGACGGCATCGGCCTCCAGGCCCACCTGGCACTTCAGTACGGCTATCCGGCCACCCTGGAGGACAATCTGCGGCGCTTCTCCGAGCTGGGTCTCGACACCGCGCTCACCGAGGTCGACATCCGGATGATCCTGCCCGCGACCGAGGAGAAACTGGCCCAACAGGCGCAGTGGTACGCCGACCTGACGAACGCGTGCCTCGCGGTGCGCCGGTGTGTCGGGATCACCATCTGGGACTACACCGACAAGTACAGCTGGATCCCCGCCTTCTTCGAGGGCCAGGGCGCGGCCCTGCCGTGGGACGAGCAGCTCAAGCCGAAGCCGGCGTACGCCGCGATCCGGGCGGCACTGAAGTAGCCGGGCTCATCGGGGGGTTGGTGGTGCGGTGCTCGACCGCACCACCAGTTCCGTGCCCAGCTCCACCCGCGGCGAGTCGGGGCGCTCGCCGCGGGCCAGTTCGAGGACCGTGCGGACGGCGAGCTTGCCCATGTCGGCGAGCGGCTGGCGCACGGTGGTCAGCGGGGGCGCCGACCAGCGGACTTCCGGAAGGTCGTCGAAACCCACCAGGCTCAGGTCCTCCGGCACGCGCAGACCTCGCCGCCTCAGCGCCTCGATCGCGCCGAGCGCCATCTGGTCGCTCGCCGCGAACACGGCGGTCGGCGGCTCGGGAAGGTCGAGGAGCTTCTCGCAGCCGGCGAATCCGGACTCCGGGTGGAAGTCGCCGGGTACGACCAGCGACTCGTCGAGGGTCAGTCCGGCGCCTTCCAAGGCGGCCCGGTAGCCGTCGAAGCGGGCACGTGAGCACAGCAGTCGGGGCGGTCCGGCGATCAGGCCGATCCTGCGGTGGCCCAGCGACAGCAGGTGCTCGGTGGCCGCGAGCCCTCCCGACCAGTTGGCCGCGCCGATGGTGGGGGCGTCCAGTGCGGGGGAGCCGGCCGGGTCGACGACCACCAACGGGACGCCGAGAACGCGCAGTTCGTCGTGGAGGACCGGTTCCAACGCCGAGGTGACGAGGATGACGCCGTCGGAGGCGCGGGCGCGCAGGTTGCGCATCCACTCGCGGGCGTCGCCGGAGCGGCCGTGGATCGCGGAGACCACGGTGCCGACGCCTTCCGCGTGGGCGACCTCCTCGACCCCCCGGATGATCTCCACGGCCCAGGGGCTGTCGAGGTCGTTGAAGACCAGGTCGAGCAGGGCGGCGCGGGTGCCGCGGGCCGCGGGGCGCTTGCGGTAGCCGTACTGCTGGAGCAGTTCCTCGACTCGGGCACGGGTGCGCGGGGAGACGTCCGAGCGGCCGTTGACCACCCGGGACACCGTCGGCACCGAGACCCCGGCCTGGCGGGCGATCTCCGTGATGGTGACCCTGCCCCGGGTCTCGGCGTCGGCCTCGCCTGCAGTCACTTGCCCACCTCCGCGTCTCCGCCTCGAAACTTCCAGGAGTCTTCCGGAAAGGTGGGCCCATACACAAGGCGTCACAGTGAGTGATCGCCCTCGGACATGCGTCGGGGCCGGTGCGCAGACAGGCGCTGCGAGCCGGCCCCTCATGGTCTCCGGGCGGTTCGGCGGCCGCCTGGAACGTGCTCAGGCGGCCGTGGCCCCCGCGAGCGGGCGGTGCGGGGCGATGACCCGGCCGTCGGGCAGGAGCTCACCGGTGTCCTCGAAGAGCAGAACGCCGTTGCACAGCAGACTCCAGCCCTGCTCCGGGTGGTGCGCCACGAGGCGGGCGGAATCCCGGTCGGCGGAGTCGGCTGTGGGACACGGTGACTGGTGCTGGCACATTGGTGGGATCTTTCGCTGTGTTGTGGTCATGACGTCCCCCGTCGTGATTACTCAGTCTGAACCCAGTGTTGCCCTACGGACGTCAATCCGCAGGTATTTCGCATCACCACTTCTTCACAGGTTGATGACGCATCACCCGGCTGGACGGTTCATCCCAACTGCACTGTCCCTTCGGGTGGTTCGCAGTGGCCTGTTGGGGCTAGTCCACCTGGCCCCAGACCTTGTTCGGCTCGTCCGAGCAATTATCCGCTCGTACGAGCAAATGGTTTTCCCAGGGACCCCTGAGTGATTCCGTACGACCATAATGGCGCCGAAAACAGAGTCGTACCCCGCTACCCGGAATTCGGGGCGGGGTACGAGGGCCTCGGAGCCTGGATCTCAGGCCGGTGAGCCGAGCAGTGGGGCCGGAGTCACCCGATGGGTCAGCACCGGGAGCAGTTCGGCGGCCCGGTGCGGGCGGTGGGCGGCGATCCCGGGCGGGGCCGGCGCCAGCGGGACGAGCAGATCGGTGGCGGCCAGACGGCCCGTGGCGGCGTCCGCCGCGCAGTCGCCGTGCAGCCAGAGCGCGAGCATGTACAGGCCGGGAATCGACAGCAGGCGCGGCTGGTACGACTGCTGCATCACCTCCGCCTGACGCAGCGCACGCTCGGTGGACGCGATGTAGGGGCCCTCGAAGAAGTGCGAGAAGGCCCAGCCGTCCGGGGTCAGCATGGTCTCGGCCGCGGCCACCGAGCGCTCTCCGGAGCGGATCAGGAAACGCCACCCGGTCAGCCGGGTGGCGCCGCCGCCGTCCAGGACGTGTACGGGAAGTGGAAGTTCGGGCGTGACGGGTCCCTGGGCGCGCAACAGGGAAGGGGTCCGGGCCTCACGGACCGCGGTGGGCGAACCGAGTGCGGTGAGGACGGAGCGAAGTGCTGGTGCGGGAGCCGGGGGGACATGCAGCGGCATGGTGGGTCGCCTCTCATTCGACAGGCATGGTGGCGCGAGGGCGGGGGCGGACGGCGCTGTCAGCTCACGGGGTCAGAGAGGCGGGGGCCGGGGTCCGGTGAGGTGGGTACGCAGGAGAATTGCCGTACGTCACCTGACGGCAGGATCAGACCGCGGGTGCCAACCCTCTGCCTTGTTCGCGGAGTTTATACGACATGTGTTCACACGGTGTTTCGTCTAGCCGCTTTCGGTGCGCGGGGCAAGGGGTCCTTCGGTCGGCTTTACGCGGGAATCATCCTGGTCCCATGCGGACCTGACGGCGGTGACCTCGGTAAATGTCGGGGAAGCGGTCGGCCCGTTCTCGTCGGCGTTTTTCACGAGTTCTTCGGGGCACTCGGAACTGTTGAGCGCTTCATGCCGAGTGAATGTGCCACCGGTCACATCCGTCAGCTTAGCGGGCTCGGGGCCGCCGTGGGACGTTACCGATCGTTCCGGCTGGGCATCATCCCACCTGAATCAATGACGCATCGAGGAGGGACCCTTCGATGGGGGAAAAGGTCGTGGCAGGCGGGTTCGACCTGTCCGATCGCCAGCGCTACCGCGACAAGCTCCGTAGGTGCCTGACGGGGCTGGAGCGGCTCCTGGCGGAGCAGCGGTTCGATCGCCCCAAGAACCTCATGGGGATGGAGATCGAATTGAATCTCGTCGGCGCCGACGGTATGCCGAGAATGTTGAATGGGGAGGTCCTCGAGCGCATCGCAAGCCGAGATTTCCAAACAGAACTCGCCATGTTCAATCTGGAAGTCAACATAGCCCCACACCGGTTGGGGGGCAGGGTATTCGACCGGCTCGCGGAGGAACTCCGTACCTCGCTGGCATATGCCGACCGTAAAGCGGGCGAGCTCGACGCGGGAATCGTGATGATCGGCATTCTGCCGACGCTCGACCGGGACGACCTGGTCTCCTCCAACCTTTCCGACATCGACCGCTACACCCTGCTCAACGATCAGATCGTGGCCGCGCGCGGTGAGGACTTCGTCCTCGACATCGACGGGGTGGAACGCCTCACCTGCACCTCGAAGTCCATCGCCCCGGAGGCCGCCTGCACCTCCGTGCAGCTGCACCTCCAGGTCACCCCGGGCCGCTTCGCCGACGTGTGGAACGCCGCACAGGCGGTGGCCGGCGTGCAGATCGCCGTCGGCGCCAACTCGCCCTTCCTGTTCGGCCGCGAGCTGTGGTGCGAGTCCCGGCCGCCGCTCTTCCAGCAGTCCACGGATACGCGTCCGCCCGAGCTCCAGGCCCAGGGCGTACGGCCGCGCACCTGGTTCGGGGAGCGCTGGATCTCCTCGGCGTACGACCTGTTCGAGGAGAACCTGCGCTACTACCCGGCGCTCCTGCCGATCTGCGACGAGGAGGACCCGCTGAAGGTCCTCGACGAGGGCGGCGTGCCCTCGCTCGCCGAACTCGTCCTGCACAACGGCACGGTGTACCGCTGGAACCGGCCGGTCTACGGCATCGCCGACGGCGTCCCGCACCTGCGTGTCGAGAACCGGGTACTGCCCGCCGGGCCCACCATCACGGACGTCATCGCCAACGCGGCCTTCTACTACGGCCTGGTCCGCGCCCTCGCCGAGGAGCCGCGGCCGGTGTGGACCAGGCTGCCGTTCGAGGCGGCCGCGGCCAACTTCGACGCCGCGTGCCGCTACGGCATCGACGCCCGCCTCACCTGGCCCCGGCGCGGCCGGTACGGCGGCACTGTCGAGGTCGACGCGGTGAGCCTCGTACGCGACGAACTGCTGCCGCTGGCCGAGGCGGGCCTCGCGGCGTGGGGCGTCGAGCCCGCCGACCGGGACCTCTACCTCGGGGTCATCGAGGAGCGGTGCCGGCGACGGGCCAACGGGGCGTCCTGGCAGGCGGCGACGTTCCACCGGGCACTGGAGGCGGGGCTCTCCCGGGACGCGGCACTGGCGGCCACGACGCGGCGGTACGGCGAGCTGATGCACCAGGGAGAGCCGGTGCACACGTGGCCGGTGGGGTTGCCGGAGCCGGCGCCGCTGGGGTGAGACCCCCGGGGACGACAGGCGAGGGCGCCGCGCTGCGCCGTCGTGGCGGATGACCAGGGCCGGCGGAAGAGCGGCGACGGTGCGCGGCCCCCGGGTGTCAGCTGGTGCTGCCGCCCTGGGCGCCCGCCGCGACGATCGCCTTCAGGATCACCGTGTGGATCTGGGCGGGGTTGTTGACCTGCTGACCGGAGCCGCCGGTCACCTCGGCGAGCTGTTCCGCCTCCGCGCGGTCGGCGTCGGGGCCCACCGCGATCACGATCAGGGGGACCGGTCGCCGGGGATCGGAGAGTTCCTCCAACTCGGAGATCAACGACCCGCGCGAGATGCTCCCGGGGTCCTGGTTCACGCCGTCGGTCAACACGACCAGCGCGTTGAACTTGCCCTTGGCGTACGAGGAGACCGCCGACCGGTACGCGGCGAGCGTGGTGTCGTACAGCCCCGTCGCGCCGCCGGGCACCGGCTCCAGGTCGCCGAACGCCGCCGACAGCCGCTCGCGCTGGGTGCCGCCCCCGTCCGCGGTGCCGCCCAGGCGTTCCGTCGGCACCAGGACCTTGTAGTCCTTGTCGCCGTCGAGCTTGGTGGAGAACTCCCACAGCCCGATCTCGTCCTCCTGGGTGAAGGTGGCGAGGGCCTGGAGGAGGGACGCCCTGGTGACATCCATCCGGGAGCGGCCGGTGCCCGGCACGGGCTCCGACATGGAGGAGGACGCGTCCACGACCGTGGTGATCCGCGCGCTCTGCACGGTGATCGTCCAGGTCCCGAGGGCCTCCTGGAGGGCCGTCGCCGAGGCGGGCTCACCGGCCGCCTCCGTGTACGGCTGCGGCACCTTGCCCCCGGCCTTCGCGACCAGCGTGGCCGACACCTGGTCGTCGGACGTCCGGAATCCCTGGTCCGTCAGCAGCTGTTCCTGCTCGGGCTTGCGCAGATACGTCATGAACCGGATCGCCGCCCGGCTCTCGTCCGTGGACAGCCGTTTCTCGTCGACGAGTGCGTAGGGGTAGTCGAGCCGGGGTGAACCGTCGGTGGGATAGAAGAAGTCCAGACCGCTGCCCGAGTCGGCCGAGGAGTTGTACGCGAAGGACGCCTGCTCGGACAGGACCAGCCCCTGGTTGCGCTTCGGATTGCCCTGCTCGGTGCCCGTGGAGTCCCGTGGCAGCGTCTCCACGAGCTGTCCGTCGCTGTCGGAGATGCGCTGTGAGAGCGTCTTCATCATCGCCGCGGCCTGCGTCTGACCCGCTTCCCCCTGACCGGCCGCACCGCTCAGCCGGGTGAGGGCGAGCAGTCCGGTCGCGCTGCGCGCGGGGTCGGCGGCGCCCAGCCTGAGGGAGTCGCCCTGCAGAGCGGCGCCCGCCAGCTCCAACCAGCCGTACGTCTTCTTCGGCCAGCCCAGCGACTTCGCGGCGGCCGGCACCATCGCCATCCCGACCGGGCTGGAGGCCACGTTGCCGACGCGGGCCACCTCCGTCGCGCCGCCGTCCGCGGAGATCTGCTCCACCCACACGTCCGAGTCCGGCACCCACACCTGTACGCCGGGATCCTTGCCGGCCACGAGGGTGTCCCTGACCTTGTACGACTCGCGCGCGGTCACCGTGATGTCGACGCAGCGCCCGTCGGAGGTGAGGTTCTCGTCACGGGCCCGCTCCGCCGCGGTGCGCAACGCCGGGGCCAGATCGGGGGAGGCGGCGACCTCGATCCGTACCGCTTCGTCCTGGCAGGAGGAGCCGAAGGAGAACAGGCCGCCCCGGACCGCGGCCGCCGTACCGCCGGCGACGGTCAGAACGAGTGCCGTCGCGATGGCCACGGAGCGGCGTCGCGTGCGTGGGCGGGGGTCGCTGCCGCCCGCCCCATACTGATCGGGCAAGCTGTGACGTCCCATGACGGTGGTGCCCCTCCCTGTCGACTCCCCGTGCCTGGACAGCCGTATCCGGCAGGAAGGAGGGAGGTACGCCCCCGTACGGCGTCCGTCCCCCCGACGGCCTGTCGCGCACGATGTTCGTAAGTCCTCACGATGTTCGTAAGTCCCCACGATCTTCGTAAGTGCTTTCGAAGGACCTTAGCGGGGCGGCGATGGGGATGAGGCGGGATTACTCAACTGGAGGCAGGTGTGCAGGCGGAGGCAGGGGCTGTGGCCGATTCTTTTCCGCAGAGGGCGCTCTCACGGAAGTTCTTCCGTGACGAGACACTGCTCGTTCTGGGGCTTTCGCTCGGTGCGAGCGGTGTGTCCGCGCTGATCAGTTTTGTCGGATCGGTCACCAAACCAGGGGGCCTCAAGGACCAGGCGGCGACCCTCAATGCCTCGGCCGCACCCGGCCGCCCCTGGCTGGATCTCGCCTGGCAGCTCTTCGGGATCACCTCGTCCCTGGTGCCCGTACTGCTGGTCGCGCACTTCCTGCTGCGCGAGGGCGGGAGCCTGCGGACCCTCGGCTTCGACCGCACCCGGCCCGGGCCCGACCTCGCCCGCGGGGCCGGGATCGCGGCCGTGATCGGCAGCACCGGAATCGCCTTCTACCTGGCCGCGCGCGGTCTCGGCTTCAACCTCACCGTGGTGCCCGAGGCGCTGCCCGACGTGTGGTGGAAGTACCCCGTGCTGATCCTCTCGGCGATGCAGAACGCGATCCTCGAAGAGGTGATCGTCGTCGGATATCTGCTGCGTCGGCTCCATCAGTTGGGCTGGACCCCGGGCACCGCGCTGGTGGCCAGTTCCGTACTGCGCGGTAGTTACCACCTCTACCAGGGCGTCGGCGGGTTCATCGGCAACATGGTCATGGGCGTGGTGTTCGTCTACCTGTACCGGCGCTGGGGCCGGGTGGGGCCCCTGGTGGTGGCGCATTCCCTGCTCGACATCGGTGCGTTCGTGGGGTACGCGCTGCTCGCGGGGAAGGTCGGCTGGCTGCCGACGGCGTGAGGGCGACTCACCACGCCAGCAGCTCGCCCTCGATGACGGTGACCGCGCGCCCCGTCAACAGGGTGCGCTCGCCGCGCAGTTCGGTCCGGACCCGGCCGGAGCGGGGCGATGCCTGCAGTCCGGTGAGTCGTGTCCGGCCGAGGCGCTCGGACCAGTAGGGAGCCAGGGCGGTGTGGGCGCTGCCGGTGACCGGGTCCTCGTCGATGCCGACGTTCGGGAAGAAGCAGCGGGAGACGAAGTCGTAGCCGAGCGCCGGGTTCTCGGCTCGGGCGGTGGCGATGACGCCGCGCGCGGAGTAGGCGGCCAGGGCCTTATGGTCGGGGCGCAGGGCGTGCACGGCCTTCTCGTCGGGGAGTTCGAGCAGCAGGTCCCCGATGTTCGGGCCGGTGTCGAACGCGCTGACCGGCTCGGCGCCCAGCGCCTCGGCGACCCCGTCGGGAAGGCCGACCGGGGTCAGCGGGGCCGTCGGGAAGTCCAGGGTGATCGAGCCGTCCTCGCCCGGAGTCGCCGTGAGGACGCCACTGCGGGTGGCGAACCGCACCGGGCCCTCGTGGGCGCCGGTGCTGTGCAGGACGTGGGCCGTGGCGAGCGTCGCGTGACCGCACATGTTCACCTCGGTGGCGGGCGTGAACCAGCGCAACGCCCAGTCGGCCTCGCCGCCCCCGGGAAGCCGGTGGGCGAAGGCCGTCTCGGCGTGGTTGACCTCCAGGGCGATGTTCTGGAGCCGGTCGTCGTCCGGGAAGGAGTCGTCCAGGAGCAGGACCCCGGCGGGGTTGCCGGCGAAGGGGCGGTCGGTGAAGGCGTCGACGATTCGGATGCGCATGGCGCGACGGTACGGCGTGCTCTCGTCGCCGGGACAAGGCCAATTACGGGGTGCTGGACTCATTTTCGGTCCATGAGGTGATCCGGGTCGCGACCCGTCCCTGATCCCGGCCGATCGGCGCCTCACGGACCGGGCCCCGGCGACAGAGGACGCACCGTGGCGGAGCACACTCATGTCCTCGCGATCGGCCTTGCTGACGGCGATCGGCGCTGCTCACCGCGATCGGTCCTGCTCTGCGATCGGCTTTGCTGATCGCACCGGTCATGGCCGCGGACGTGCAGGTGCGCGAGAGCGTGTCCAAGGTGCCTGCTGCGTGAGATTCTCGACGGCGGCCACGACGGGATGGCCTGACGGCCGCCGTCCGCAAGAGCCTGCACGCGGCGTCAGGTCGCGCAGTGCGCAGGAGGACGGCGAGGGCTGTTCGGTGTCCTCGCACCTGATGTCGTCCGTGTCGGTCGGCGGCGCCGTCGAGCAGGCTTCACCGCGGCAGGGTCGTCACCGCCGGGTCGCCGGGCAAGCCGCCCGCGAAGTCCTGGCTGCATCGCCAGGTCCGTGTCGACGTCGAACGCTTCACGGACATGTACGGCGTCCACGACCCGGGGTCCCGAGCTGCACAGTGTCGGGAGTCCCAAGACCCTGTGGCCGGGTCGGCGACGGAGCGGCATCCTGCCCATTGCGCGATGACCGGCGAGCGTTCATTATCAGGAATCCTGTTACTTTAACCTTGTACTGGTAGGTGCCTCGCCATGCTGTTCAGCCCCCGAATCAAGGCCAGAGGGATCCAGCTCCTGCTCGGCCGGGTGATGTCCCGCGTGCACGAGGACCTGCAGTTCACCGACATCCCGGCCGTCACGGAGACCCTTCGGGTGGAGACCGGCGCCGGACCGGTGACGTGCACCGTCTACCGCCCGTCGGACACCGCCGGCGACCCCGCCCCCGTGTACGTCAACTTCCACGGGGGCGGGTTCGTGATCGCCCGGCCCGAGCAGGACGACCACATCTGCCGCTACATCGCCGCCACGGCCGGCTGTGTCGTGATCAACGTCGATTACGCCGTCGCCCCGCAACGGCAGTTCCCCGTCCCTGTCGACCAGGCCTACGACGTCACCGCGTGGGTCGCCGAGAACGGTGCCGCCGGCGGCTGGGACGGCTCCCGCCTCGCCGTGGGCGGACACAGCGCCGGGGCCAACCTGACCGCCGCGGTCTGCCGCCTGGCCAGGGAGCGCGGCACCTTCTCGCCCCGGCTCCAGATCCTCGACTCGGGGCCCTTCGACCAGGTCGCCGACCCGGCCACGAAGCGGTCCCTCATCGCCAAGCCGCTGCTGACCCCCCAACTCATGCGGATCTTCACCGCCGCCTACGTCCCCGACCCCGCCGACCGTGCCCAGCCCCTCGTCTCGCCGAGCTTCGCCGACGACCTCGCCGGACTCCCGCCCGCCCTGGTCGTCACCGCGGAGAACGACCGTCTGCGCGACGAGGGAGACGCGTACGCCAAGGCCCTGGAGGCCGCCGGGGTCCCGGTCATCCACCGCACCTTCGAGGGCGTCGACCACTACTTCACCCACACCGGCCCGGTACCCGCCGGTAAGGAGGCCATCGACCTGATGGCCACCACCTTGCGCACCGCTCTGAACGACTGACATCGGCCGGGCGCATCAAGGGAGTTGCGTTCCCGCGCCACCCCGGGTGAGCAGCCCGTCGGTGCCGCTCCGAGTGGTGGTGCGGCGGCGACGGCCGAGGTCGTCACAGCGCCACACTGCCCAGGCGCACGGCCCCACTCCTCGAGTGGTGGCCGCCGTAGGTCCCGGGATGCGCTGGTCGTTGGGCGCCGCGTCCGGTGCGGCGCATGACGCGGTGTCTCCTCGTGGCCGCGGCGCGCGACGCAGGGACGCTGGTGCTCGCGGCCGCGCGGGAAGTCGCCGCTCCCCCTGCCGGGGTTCATCGCGGGGGACCTCCCGTTGCCGGAGCCCTCCGCGTCCTGTCAGGCGACGCGGAGGATGCTCTTGCCGAGGGTCGTGCCTTCGGCGAGGCGCCGCACAGCGGTGGCCAGGTCCCCGAGGGCGTACTCGGCGGTGATGTCCGTGCGGACCTTGCCGTCGGCGACGAGGTCGAGTGCGCGGCGGGCACTGTCGGCGAGCCGCTCCGGGTCGGTCCGGCCGAGCAGGTTGCTGTTGTAGGTCAGGAGCGACTTGCCGTGCATGAGGAGGTCGTTGGTGTCGGCGAGGACGGGTTCGTACGTGGCCAGGTTGCCGTAGGCCACCAGTCGGCCGTGTGCGGCGAGTCGCTGGAGACCGAGGGTGCGGGTCGAGCCGCCGACCGGGTCGAGGATGACGTCGGGCTTCTCGTCGCCGAGCTTGGCCGGGAACTCCTCACGGAGCAGGACACGGTCGTACCCGAACTGTGCGGCGTAGTCGGCCCTGTCCGCGGTGCCGACCACGCCGGTGATCCAGTCTGCTCCGGCGAGTCGGGCGAACTGGGCGGCGAGCGTGCCCACCGAGCCGGCGGCGGCGTGGATCAGCACGCTTTCGCCGGGTCGCACGTGCGCGGCCGTGTTGATGAGGTCGTAGGCGGTCGGTGCGCCCCAGCCGAGGCCTGCGGCTGTCCTCAGCGGCACGCTGCCGATCTCCAGCGTGAGCGCGGCGGGCGCCAGGACCACCTCGGCACAGGCGCCTGAGCCGGTCAGCGTGGTGACGGCGGCACCGACACGGCCTGCGTCGACACCCTCGCCGACGGCGATGATGTGCCCGGACGCCTCGAACCCCGGGACGAAGGGGCGCGGCACGGCGAAGTGGCCGTCCCGGACCATGGTGTCGCCCCACTGGATCCCGGCGTAGGCCACACGGATCGCCACCTCGCCGGGGCCGGGGGTGGGCTCGTCGAGTTCGGCGATCCGGTAGTGGTCGTCGGTATCGAGAACAACAGCCTTCATGGTTACAGCCCCCTGCGTTGACTCAGTATCCTTACAGTCAGGCAGTGTCCTGACCAACATGGAGGCCAAGGAACTCATCCGCCGTGAGGCGTCCCCGGTGCATGCCAAGGTGCAGATCGCCACCCTGACTGACGAAGGGCGGTCCCTGCTGGACCGCGCCTACCAGGAGGTGACCGTCCTCGAGCGCGCGCTCACCGACGCGTTCACGCCCCCCGAACATGCCGCACTGTGCGACCTTCTGGAACGCGCCACCGCAGTCCTGATCCGGCAGACGCGCCACGCGCCGGCCCCGCCCGTCACCTGAGACCGCGGCCGCCACGCCCTGGCGTCGGCGTTCCGGACGGACCGCGAGACTCGTGTCGGCCGTCTGGAGTGTCGAGGTGTTCTCTCTCGGCCCGGTCGGATCCGTGTCTCGGATGATCTGGGCCGATTCGCCCCGCTCGTCTCAGGTGGTCTCTTGGCGTTGGTGCTGTTGTCGGTGCGGGCGGCAGGTGATCGTCCTCGTCACGGCCCGGACCGGCGGCATCACCGCACCGACTCCAGAATGCGGCCGAGTGTCCGGCGCCCCATGCTGCTCATCGTCGGATTGCTCCCGGCGTAGTACCAGACCAGACCCATGGCCTGTTCGAAAGCCCACGCCTTGCCGCGCTCCCACTCCAGGTCGTCGCAGCCCAGTGC
Organism: Streptomyces sp. NPDC005374; assembly: GCF_042872225.1. Classification (NCBI taxonomy): domain Bacteria; kingdom Bacillati; phylum Actinomycetota; class Actinomycetes; order Kitasatosporales; family Streptomycetaceae; genus Streptomyces; species Streptomyces sp. NPDC005374. The sequence continues at coordinate 55,281 of NZ_JBIAKA010000010.1, forward strand.
CTTCCGGAGCACTTCCCGCGGGCCCGGCTGCAGAAGATGCCAGGCGCTGATCAGATCCAGCGCGGGATCGGCCGGACCGAAGCCGCCGGTGTCCAGGACGCCGCTGAGCCGGCCCTGCGCGACCAGTACGTTGCCGGGGATCAAGTCGCGATGGCTCATCACGTCGGCATCCGTGCGCGGCAACTCCCTGAGACGGCCCCACAGCTTGCGCAGCGGGACCACGTCGAGCAGCCCCTCACTCCTCTCGAAACACTCGGTCATCCAGTCGTCGTGGTGCGTGAGAACGCCGCCACGGCCCTCCCCGTTGAAGACCCGCCCCCGCGTGGCGGCCTCCCGCAGATCTGCGATGAAGGCCGCAAGGTCCTCGGCGAAAGCGTCCGACCCGCTCGGGTCGGTTTCCGTGGCCACCGTTCCCGGCAGCCATGTCTGGACCGACCACGGCATGGGATAGCCCGCTCCAGGCTCTCCCAGGGCGACAGGCTCAGGGGCAGGGAGTCGCGAGACCTGCGCCAGCTCCGCGCTTGCCCGGGCTTCCTGTTGCAGACACGTCAGCGCCTCGGCGGCATCGGCCGGACGCAGTGGGAAACGCGCCGAGAGGTCGTTCCCGATGCGGAAGATGGCGTTGACCGTCCCGGTCGACGGCAGGAGTCGTACCGTCTTGCCGCTCCACTTAGGGAACTGTGTCCGGATCAAAGCCGCAACGGTCTCGGTGGTCACGTCCACCTGGTCGTCGTGCATGGTCATCTCTCGCGCGCTCTTCCGCTAGTCGGACCTGAAACGTCGGAAGCAGACCAGATCAACTTTCACGGCCTCCGGAAGTAAATGGGGGGTGCTCCTCACCTTTGTCTCGGCGAGGCGGTAGGGCCGGGCGTCAGGCGACGGCCGGGAAACGGCGAGCTGGTGGACGGGGAGCCGGTGCGTACTCGTACGCGGGCGTGGACGGACGCCGATGTGGCTGACCGAGGAGTTTCCTGATCACGCCGAGGCCGACGCCTGGTCCCGCATCACGAGCGGCGGTCGGGGTGGAGTGTTTCACTCAGCTCCGACCACTCCCACTGGGAGCAGGGCAGCCCCGGGGGCGTGCCGGGGACCGGCTGAGCGAAGGTCCGCCGCCGCTCGGTTCCTGCCGCCGAACTCTCAGCCGGTGCCACCAGGGCCGCGGATCATCCGGCTCCACAGGCGCGTCCGGCAGCGCCGAAAAGGCGCCGGCCTTTGCGTGCCAGCCGCGGAACACGCCATGGAACACCGGGTGGGGCTCGCGCGGTGAGGGGCCCTTCAGGGAAGCCATTGTGCCCTCCTTCGCTTGGTCCGTTACCGTTAACGTGACCGTTAACGAGATTCTTGCCCAGGGGAGCGGATTCCGTCAACGCCGCCGCCGCACGGCTCACGATCCGCGGCGGCGCTCTGGCGCGGCGCCGCTCTCGTGGCGGTGCGGGGCCGGTGATGGCCCGGCAGGCCGGTGAACCTGGTTGACTTGGACGCAGGGCGGCACAGGAACAGAAGTGAGTGGGCAGCGTGGCCGGACAGCGGGATACGGAAGATCAGCGGGCGCGGGGTGTGAGAACCGTCAAGCGCGTCACGCTCCGCGACGTTGCCCAGGCGGCAGGCGTGTCCCACCAGACCGTCTCCCGGGCGATCAACGGCAAGGGTGAGATCGACCCGAGGACTCAGCAACGAGTGCTCGATGTCGCAAAGCAACTGCGGTACCGGCCCAGCCGGTTCGGCCGGGGGCTGGTCCGCCCGGACGTCGTGTCCGTCGGGCTCATCGTCCCCGACGTGGTCAACCCCTTCTTCCCGGAGTTCGTGGCGGGCGTGATCGCGGCCGCGGACGAACGCGACTGGCAGGTGCTTGTGGCCAGCACCGAGAACGATCGATCCCGGGAGCTGGCCCTGGTCCGCTCACTCGGCCAGCAGGTGGACGCTCTTGTCGGCTACATCAGCCATCCCGATGCCCAGCTCGAGCCGTATGTGGGCACCGTGCCGCTGGTTCTGGTCGACCGAGGGCTGGACTCGTCGAACCACGCGGTGGTCCACATCGACACCGCGGCCGGAATCCGGGCCGGGATGCAGCACCTCATCGACCGGGGCCACCGCCGGATCGGCATGATCGACTGCGAGTGCGTGAGCGCCCCGATGGTCCGCCGCGGCACCTTCCTCGACGTCGTCGGCGAAAATGCGCTGCCCGTCGACGAGGGCTGGATTGTCATGGGTGAGCAGTCCCCGGCCGGGGGCGCCGCCGCGTTCGAGGCGCTGCACGCCGCGCGCCCGGACCTCACCGCCGTGGTCGCCTTCAACGACCTGGTGGCGATCGGCGCGCTCCGGGCCGCCCGCCGGCTTGGCGTCCAAGTGCCGGACGACTGCGCACTGGTCGGCTACGACGGCCTCAGCGTCGTCGATCTGGTCGACCCGCCACTGACCACCCTCCACCTCGACAAGCGACGGCTCGGTGAACTGGCCATCCACCAGGTCGACCGACTCCTCACAGGGGAGCTGCCGCCCCCTATCGTCCTGACGCCGACCTTGAATGTCCGCGGCACGACGTGACCCACCTTTGACCTGGAAGTGAGCGGGAGGGCGGTGGGTTGGTCCGGCCGGCGTGACGCGCGCTTACGGGCTCGCCAGCCAATCGGTGTACCAGGTTCGGAAGCCGGAGCTCATCGGTACGAAGCCGCCCCAGTCAGGGTCGAGCTGCCAGACCTCTCCTGTGTGCGGGCCGTTCAGGATGAGGCGGGTGTAGATGCCGCAGCCCTGTTCGGCCAGCATGAGCGTGCCCCGGGTCGGAGCGACGGGTGTCCTGATCGGACCGGGCAGGGGTTCTGCGAGCGGGAACGGCTCGGCGAGGCGGCCCGGCAGCCGGTCCTCCTCCCACTCGGCGTCCGCAGCCCACCCCTCGTCGGCCTCCGGACGGGGGACGGTCAACGGCAGCACGCCGTGTTCGGGCCCGGCCGGGCCGTTGCCGACCTCCGCGACGAAGGACCGGTACTCCACCGGTAGAGCGATGCCGTGCGATTCCTCGAACGCCCGGATCTCCGTCTCCGGCAGCCGGGGCGCCAGCGCGTACCCATGCGTGTGCGCCCCGAATCGCTTCCGCTCCGGGTCCCGTGCAGCCATCTCCCGTATCCGTGCGCGAACGCCGTCCTCGTCCCAGTTCGCCATCCTGCGAGCCTAACGACGACGCCCGCGCCGCGGCCGCGCGGTGCGGCTGACTACGCGACCGTGTGCTGCGATGACACTCGGCACCGACCGAAGGGCATAAGGGCCTTGCCATGCGAACAGTACCGATATATCGTTGAAGCATCGCGACAGATCAACGATGGAATGGAGTGATTGCGATGCGTTCCCATGGATTCGAGCGTGGACATGGTGGTGCCGGTCGTCAGGGCCGAGGCGGGTTCGAGGGCCTGCGTGGCGCCTTCGGGCCTTTCGGCCCGGGTGGTCCCGGTGGTCCCGGCTTCGGCGGCCCGGGGTTCGGCCCTGGGCCCTGGGGGCCGAGGGGGAGGGGTGGACCCAGGGGAAGGGCGCGGCGCGGTGACGTGCGTGCCTCGATCCTGGCCCTGCTCAAGGACCGGCCGATGCACGGCTACGAGATGATCCAGGAGATCGCCGAGCGCAGTGGCGGGGCGTGGAAGCCCAGCCCCGGCTCGGTGTACCCCACCCTCCAACTGCTGGAGGACGAGGGCCTGATCGTCAGTGAGACCGAGGGCGGCAAGAAGCTGTTCTCGCTCACCGAGCCCGGCCGCACCGCGGCCGACGAGGGTCCCGACGCGCCCTGGGAGGAAGCCTCCCGAGGCATCGACTTCGAGGCGCTCGGCGAGATCCGGCAGGCCGGTTTCGGTCTGATGGAGGCCTTCGGCCAGGTCTGGAAGACCGGCAACAAGGAACAGCGCGACAAGGCGGTGGCCGTCATCAACGAGGCCCGCAAGAAGCTGTACCTGATCCTCGCCGACGAGCACTGACAGTCGGACGGCGATCGAGAGGCGCCCCGTGGAGCGATCCGCGGGGCGCCCTCATGTGTGCCGCGCTCACTCCACCAGTCCGGCCAGCTTCCGCAGCGACTCGTTCAGGGCGGCCGTTCCCGAGTCCTTCAGTTTGCCCGCCATCAGTGAGACGGCGGCGCCCGTGAACTCCCCGTCGATGCGGACCGTGGTGGCGTCGCCGTCGGGGGCCAGGGTGTAGCGCGTGGCGACGCTCACCGCCATCGGGCCCTTGCCCCGGATGGCGAACAGCCGGGCCGGCTCCACCTGGTCGATGGTCCACTCGACCTCGGCGGGGAAGCCCATCAGCTTCATGTTCTCCTGGAAGGTTCCGCCCACTTCGAGAACGGTCGGGCCGCCCTTGGGGAAGCTGGTGTGGGTCGCGTTCCACTCCCCGTACGAGGACCAGTCCGTGAGCTGTGCCCAGACCTTCTCCGCGGGGGCCTGGATACGTGCTTCCGCGCTGATTTCGGCCATGCGACCACCTCTTCGTAGCGGGCTGTGGTGTCGCGGAAAGTAGCCGCAGCGGGGGCAACATTCAATACTGATGAACCGTCAGAACATGTGGAGGCCCGCTCAGCCGACCTTCCGTATCACCGCCGCGTCGAAAAGGTCCCACGCGCGCGGGAACGTGCTCTCGTCGTGGCAGTGCCACGCCTCCCAGAACAGGTCGGCGAGCAGTGCGTCCTCCGGGGCGTACACCCGGTACACGTACTGCTTGCCGTCCACGGCCGGCAGCGCCACCAGCCAGCTCCTGCTCTCCACGCCTGTGTGGGACGAGTGGCGTCGCACTGCGGTTGCGCAAGGGGCGTACGGCAAGGCGGCGCGCGCCGATCGGGGCGGAAAGGCGTGATCTCATCCCCAGGGAGGAGATTCCGGCGCCCCGGGTCCGCACAGCGTGGGACCCGAAGATGCTTCCCCTCGGGGATGACTCGGTCCGGCGGGGCTGATGAGGTGGGGGATGTGCACCCCCGTATCCCTCGGCAGTCGGCTCGCGAACAGGGCGGCCCGCCGGTCGGCCCCGACAACGATGCCAGGCTCAGCGCGGAACTGGCGGCGGTGGTGTCCGGTGCCCGCAGACGCGCGCTCCGGGACGGGGACCGGCAGATCGACACGGCTCATCTGCTGCACTCGCTGCTGGACGCCGACGCCGAGGTGTACGCCGTTTTCGAGCGTGAGCCCCAGTTGTCCCGGCTGCTCGGCTATCTCGTGCAGCGCAGCATCGGCTACGGACTGCGCTGGCAGGGGGCCGTGGAGGACTCCGGCGCCGTCCCCGTCGTGGCGACGGCCGAGGGCTTCTCGCCGCTCGCCGCGAGCGCGATGGAAGACGCCTGCGCCCGCGCCGGGTCCCGTGGCGGCGGACCCGCCCGCGGGCTCGACCTGCTCGCGGCGATCCTGGTGGACCCGGGGTCCCGGGCCGTGGAGGTGCTCACCCGCGCCGGAATCGACGCCCGGGACGTGTTCGTGCGGCTCGACGAACGCCGACCGGGAGGCCTCTGGGGTCGCCCGCCGCATCTCGGCCACTGAGGCGGCCCCACCGGAGGCACGGTCCAGCCGCTGAGACAGGAGTCAACGGGGATGACGCTCATGTCGTCCCCTGTCATCATGGGCCGGTGCATACGTCAGGGAGCAGCAGTGCCGGTGACGGCAAGGGAGTCGGACTCGGTCTCGCGCTGGTGTCCGCGCTCGCCTTCGGCGGATCCGGGGTCGCGGCCAAACCGTTGATCGAGGCGGGGCTCGACCCGCTCCACGTGGTGTGGCTGCGGGTCGCGGGCGCGGCCCTGCTCATGCTGCCGCTCGCCGTACGCCACCGCGCGCTGCTGCGCCGTCGCCCCGCACTGCTCGCCGGGTTCGGCCTGCTGGGCGTGGCCGGTGTGCAGGCCTTCTACTTCGCCTCGATATCCCGCATTCCGGTCGGCGTGGCCCTGCTCGTCGAGTACCTCGCACCCGCGCTGGTGCTCGGCTGGGTGCGGTTCGTGCAGCGAAGGCCGGTGACCCGCGCGGCCGCGCTCGGTGTGGTCCTCGCGGTCGGCGGACTCGCTTGTGTCGTCGAGGTCTGGACAGGTCTGAGCTTCGACGCCCTCGGGCTGCTCCTCGCGCTCGGCGCCGCCTGCTGCCAGGTCGGCTACTTCGTCCTGTCCGACCAGGGAAGCGACTCCGGCGAGGTCCCCGACCCGCTCGGCGTCATCGCGTACGGCCTCCTCGTCGGCACCGCCGTGCTGACCGTCGTGGCCCGGCCCTGGACCATGGACTTCTCCGTCCTCACGCACCGGGCCGACATGAACGGCACCCCCGTCGCGGCGGGACTGCTGCTCGGCTGGATCGTGCTCGTCGCCACGGTCGTCGCCTACGTCACCGGCGTGGTCTCGGTGCGCAGGCTCTCGCCGGCGATCGCCGGTGTCGTGGCCTGCCTGGAAGCGGTCGTCGCGACCGTCCTCGCCTGGGTACTGCTCGGAGAACACCTCTCCGCACCGCAGATCGTGGGCGGCGCGGTGGTCCTGCTGGGCGCCTTCATCGCCCAGTCCTCGGCCCCGGCCAAGGGTTCCGCGGACCCGATCGCGACCGGCGGCACCGAAAGCCGCCTCGCCGCCCGGAAGACCGCCGCCTGAGCACTCCGCAGCGCCATGGGCTGTCGCGGTGCCCGCGAGGCGGAACCGCAGGCGGGACGTCCACGTGACCCTTCAGGGCGCCACCGGAATTGCGGTGGACGCCACCCGGCCCTCCTGGACTAGGCTCCGCGTCATGCACACACGCACGCGCATCGTTTCTCCGCCGGCCGCCTGAGGCGGGCTTTCCGGAGACCACGCCCGGCCGGTCGCCGGGCACAACGGTGCTGCCCGCAGACGAAGTCCGCGGACTCCGCCACCGAGCGGGCGTCCTCTTCCGAACTTCCGCGCCTCGGCGCGACTGCGGAGAGAACACGTGTCGCATGCTTCTTCAGGCCTGCCCATCCGGCGAGGCCTCGTCTACCTGATCATCGCCGGTACCACCTGGGGCACCGCGGGAGCGGTCGCCTCCCTGGCCTACCGCACCAGTGACCTGGGCCCGGTGGCCCTGTCCTTCTGGCGCTGCACGGCGGGCCTCGTCGTCCTGCTCGGCGTCAGTGCCGTACGGCCACGCGCGCGTACGGCCGTCTCCGAGCCCGCGGGCCGCAAAGCGCTGCGCGTCGGTGCCTCGGGTCTGGCGCTCGCGGTGTTCCAGACCGCGTACTTCGCGGCCGTACGATCCACCGGCCTCGCCGTGGCCACCGTCGTCACCCTCGGCGCCGGCCCCGTCCTCATCGCGCTCGGCGCACGCCTGGCTCTGGGGGAGCGGCTCGGGCGGAGCGGAGTCGTCGCCGTCGTCGGCGCGCTCGCCGGACTCGCCGTGCTGATGCTCGGCGGCGCGGAGGCGTCCGTGCGGCTCCAGGGCGTGCTCCTCGGACTGCTCTCGGCGGCCGGTTGCTGTGTGATGACCCTGATCACGCGCGCCGCCCGGGCCGGGTCCTCCGGTACGTCCCTCGGGGTGTTCGCGGTCACCAGCGTCTGTCTGCTGCCCTTCGCGCTGGCCGAGGGACTGGTCCCGCACACCACCCAACCCGCCCTGCTCATCGTCCTGTTGGCCTACCTCGCGACCTTCCCCACGGCTCTCGCCTACGCCCTCTACTTCGCGGCCGCCGCGGTCGTCCGTTCCACCACCGTCTCCGTGATCATGCTGCTCGAACCGGTGAGCGCGGCGGTCCTGGCCGTCGTGCTGTTCGGCGAACACCTCACCGCGACCACCCTCGTCGGCACCCTGCTGATGCTGGGTGCGGTCGCCGGGCTCGCCGTGACGGAGGCACGCGTCCTCGCATGAGAAGTCGAGGGGCCCTTCTCGCCGAAGGGCCCCTTCGCTCAGGCGCGTTGCCGCCGCAGCAGATGCTCCCGCGCCGCCGCGTCCCCCGGAGCGTCCCGGCCGGCGAGCTCTCCCGCGATACGGTCCCGCACCTCCACGGTCCGCTTGCCGGCGTACTTGAACTTCGCCCGCACACCGGTCACTTCGAGCCGCAGGCCGCGGATCCCCGACAGCATCCTCCCGAACGGCACCTCGCCCGCCGCCACCTCCGCGGTGCCGCCCTCCGGCTGGAAGTGGCCGACCTGGCGGTTGAGCAGCGCGGCCTTCCCGGCCGGATCGTCCACCAGGTGGGCACGGCAACGGAGTTGGACGGCCGCGTAGAAGCTCGTGGGCACGCCCTGCTCGGGAGGAGCGTCAGGTTCGGCCTGCCAGGGGCCGGGGACGAAGGCGTAATCGTCGACCACGCTCAGCACGACCTCCGGGTTCGCCTCCAGCGCACCCCAGAGCGGGTTGGGTCGCGCGAGGTGGGTGAGGGCCTCGCCGAGCTCGGGGTCGTAGGCGAAGTGCAGGGGCTGGACGAACGGAGGCTCGCCCGCCGGGCCGTTGACGGCGAGCTGCCCGAAGTCGTGGACGGCGAGCCACTGTTGCCACTCGGCGTCGTCGCGGGCCACGTCCCAGGGGTGGATCAGCATCACAGGCTCGCCAGGTAGCCGGGGACCTCGGTGCCGGGGGCCAACTCGCCGTCGGCGACCGGGGTGTCGTAGCCCTTGCGCAGCGGGACCACGCCGGCCCAGTGGGGGAGGGCGAGGTCCTCGGGCTCGTCGTTGACCCCGCCCGTGCGGAGCTTGGCGGAGACCTCGTCGAGGTCGAGGCGGATGACGGCGGTGGCGGCGAGTTCCTTCTTGTTGGCCGGCCGGGAGTCGAGGGCACGGCCGGGCGCGACGTGGTCGACCAGCGCGTCCAGGGCGAGTCGCTTCTCCTCGGTGTCCGTGACGTCGTACGCAAGTCCGTGCACCACCACGGACCGGTAGTTGATCGAGTGGTGGAAGGCCGAGCGGGCCAGGATCAGCGCGTCGACATGCGTGACCGTCAGACACACCGCCAGCCCGGGGTCGGCCTTGCCCGTCATCCGCAGCGGGCGCGAACCGGTGGAGCCGTGGACGTAGAGCCGCTCGCCCACCCGGGCGTAGAGCGTGGGGAGCACCACCGGGGCGCCGTCCCGGACGAAGCCGAGGTGGCAGACATAGCCCTCGTCGAGTATCGAGTGGACCAGTTCCCTGTCGTACGAGGCACGGTCGGGGGAGCGCGTCGGGACGGTGCGGTCGGTCGGCGCGTAGGCGGTCGGCTCCGGCGTGGTCGCGGTGGTGCCCTGCATTGCGGTCTCCATTGCACTAGTGCATAATATGTTTTGTGCTAGGAGAATATCGGATCGAAGGTCGGCGTGCAGCGGAGATTGCGGCGAGCGTCGAGCGCGCGGTGGGTGCGGGGGAGCTGGAGCCGGGGCAACTGCTGCCGCCGATGCGGGAGTTGGCGGCTGAGCTGAGCGTGAATCCCAACACGGTCGCGGCCGCGTACCGCACCCTGCGTGAGCGGGGTGTCATCGAGACCGCCGGGCGAAGGGGCAGCCGGGTGCGGTCGAAGCCGGCGACCACGGGGCGCGAGTACATCCGGGTGGAGGTCCCGGAGGGTGTGCGGAACGTGGCGAACGGCAACCCGGACCCGGCACTGCTGCCGCCGCTGGGGCCCGCGTTCGCCGCGGCCGCCGAGCGGGGCGACCGGGAACCGGTCCTGTACGGCGAGCCGACCGTGGACCCGGAGCTGGCGCGTCTGGCACGCGGGGCGCTGGACGCGGACGGCGTTCCGGACGGTCCTCTCGCCGTCGCCTCCGGCTCCCTCGACGTGATCGAGCGCGTCCTGGCGGCCCACCTCAGGCCGGGCGACACGGTCGCCGTGGAGGACCCCGGCTGGGGCAGCCTCCTCGACCTGGTCCCGGCGCTGGGCCTGCGGATGGCCCCGATGGGCGTGGACGACGAGGGCCCGCTGGTGGACGACGTACGCAGGGCCCTGGCGTCCGGCGCGCGAGCCCTGATCGTCACCGACCGGGCCCAGAACCCGACCGGAGCCGCGGTGACGGCCACGCGCGCGCGTGCCCTGCGCGCCGTACTCAAGGACCACCCGGACACCCTCCTGATCGAGGACGACCACGGCCACGGCATCGTCGACCTCCCGCTGCACCCCCTGGCCGGCGTCACCCACCACTGGGCCTTCGTCCGCTCGGTCGCCAAGGCCTACGGCCCCGACCTGCGCCTGGCCGTCCTCACCGGCGACGAGGTCACGGTCGACCGGGTCGGAGGCCGGCACCGCCTGGGCCCCGGCTGGGTCAGCCTGATCACCCAGCGGGCGGTGGTGCACCTGTGGGCCGACGGCGTACTGGACACCACGGAGGTCGCGGCGGTGTACCGCAGGCGCCGTGACCGGCTGATCGACGCGCTGGCGGAGCGCGGAGTCGAGGCCCACGGTCGCAGCGGGCTCAATGTGTGGATCCCGGTCCCGGACGAGACCGGCGCGGTGGCCCGCCTGCTCCACGCGGGCTGGGCGGTGGCCCCGGGAGCCCGTTTCCGGATGAGCGCCCCGCAGGGGATCAGGGTGACCGTGGCTACCTTGAAGGACACCGAGGTCGCCCCCCTGGCAGACGCCGTCGCGAGGGCGTCGGGTCCGGGGCCGACCCGTGATCACGTGTAGAGCCGAGTCGCCTTCAGAGGCGCGGGGAACTGCGCGACCAGCCACCACGCATCCGCCGCAGCCGATCGCCGCGCACCACCCCACCAGACGTCCGCCGTACCTGGGTGAGGGTCGCGCCCGCGAGAACGACCACCGCCCCCACCGGCGCCGACCGGCTCAGCGACTCACCCAGCACCATGACCCCCAGAATGCCGACCACGATTCGGCCACCTGATCTCGTAGCACAAGCGAGTTTTGGAGCGAGACATCTCGTAGTATTGCTTACATGTTGAACCTGGAGCGCCTGCGCACCCTTGACGCCCTCGCCCGGCACGGCTCGGTCAGCGGTGCCGCCGACGGCCTGCACATCACGACGTCGGCCGTCTCGCAGCAGATGTCCAAGCTGGAGCGCGAGGTGGGCCAGCAGCTCCTCGCCAAGAACGGACGGGGTGTGCGGCTCACCGACGCGGGCCGCCTGCTGGCCGAGCACGCGGGCCGCATCCTGTCCCAGGTCGAGCTTGCCCAGTCCGATCTGGAGGCCCAACGCGGCCAGGTGGTGGGGGAGTTGCGCCTGGCCGCGTTCCCGACGGCCGCGCGCGGACTGTTCCCGGCCGCGCTGTCGGGGCTGCGCGCACACCATCCGGACCTGCGGATCAGCTCACGGGAGATGGAACCGGAGCCCTCGATCCTCGCCGTGCTCCGCGGTGACCACGACGTCGCGGTCGTCCTCGACTGGTACAACAAGCCGCTGCCCGTGCCCGACGGACTGGTGAAGGCCTCGATCGTCGACGACACGGCCGATGTGGCGATGCCGGCGACCCATCGCCTCGCACAGCGCGGCGAGGTCGACCTGGAGGACTTCGCCGACGACGACTGGGTCACATGGGGTGAGAGCGAGTTCTGCCACGAGTGGCTGATGCACACCCTGCGCTCCAAGGGCATCGAACCCCGCGTCTCGCACCGCGCGGAGGAGCATTCCACCCAACTCGCCCTGGTCGCCGCCGGGCTCGGGGTGTGTGTGGCGCCCCGGCTGGGGCGCGGACCGCTCCCGGACGGGGTGCGGGCCGTGCCCGTACGGCAACCGGTCAGCCGCCACATCTACGCCGTGTGGCGCGCCGACGCCGACCGCCGCCCCTCGATCCGGGCGGCGGTGCGGGCGCTCAAGTCGGCGGCGGAGCAGGCCGTCTGAGGGGGCCGGGCCTCAGGCCGGGCCCAGCTTGCGGAAGTCCCAGGAGACGATCTTCTCCGGGGCCAGTCGTATCCAGGCGTGCCTGCCGTCGTGCGGCATCTCCTCCAGGCGGAAGTTCTTGCGGGCGAACAGCGTCTCGGGCACGTCGAGTTCGGCGCACAGCTCGCCGGTGCGCGGAGCCTCGCCCACGAACTCCACGGCCCCGGACAGCTCCACGCCCTGCAGCTCGTCGTACTCCTCGCCCGTGTCGACCACTATCGCGACCCGTGGATCGCGGCGCAGGTCCGTCCAGCGCTTGCTGCGCACGACGGAGTACAGCCACATCGACGTGCCGTCCCAGGCGAACCACAGCGTGCTCACGTGCGGGGCGCCGTCGGCGGAGACGGTGGCGACCCGGCACGTGCGCTGGCTGGTGAGGAACTCGTCCAGCTCCCCCGGCGTCATCATGATCTTCCGGCCCCTGCGCTGAGTGACGGTCATACATCCCCCTCTTTGTCTCACGTCGTGTCAGAGGAGATCCTCTGACATCACGTCAGAAAAGGATGGGTCGTCTTCCGTCCCCACGCAATGGTGGCTACTGTCACCGGCTCCGGGCCACCGGCGACGAGGGGGAACCGTGCCGTCGTACGAACGACTTCGCGAGCTGCTCGATCCCGACACCACCGTCCTGCTCACCGTCGAATGCCAGCAGGGCGTCGTGGGAGCGGACAGCGCCCTGCCCGAACTCGCCCGCGCGGCACGGGATTCGGGCGTCCTCGACAACATCGCGCGGCTGGTGTCCGCCGCCCACGGAAGCGGGGTCCAGGTGATCCACGCGATCGCCGAACGCCGCCCGGACGGACGCGGCGCCAGTCGCAACGCCCGTCTCTTCCGTGCCGCCGAACGCCTGCCCGTCCAGCAGCTGGCGGGCACCGCGGCGGTGCGGGTGGTCGCCCCGATCGAGGTCGCCGAGGAGGACCTCGTCCTGCGACGGCTCCACGGGCTGTCCCCGATCCAGGGCACCGAGGCGGACGCGCTGCTGCGCAACCTCGGCTGCCGCACGCTGGTCGTGACCGGGGTCTCGGCCAACGTGGCGATCCCGAACGCCGTCTTCGACGCCGTGAACCGCGGCTACGACGTCGTCGTGCCGAGCGACGCCGTCGCGGGGGTGCCCTGCGACTACACCCCCGCGATGGTCCGCCACACCCTCGCGCTGGTCGCCACGGTCGCGACCACCGACGAGGTGCTGGCCGGCTTCGAGCGGGCCCGGCGGCCGCGGGTCACGTCAGCGTGATCGAGTCCCCGCTCACGGTGATCTGCTCGGCCGGCAGCGGCTGGGTCGCGGGACCCTTCTTGACGCTGCCGTCCTCGACCGAGAACTCGCTGTTGTGGCACGGACAGTGGATGACGCCGTTGGCCACACTGCCCACCGCGCAGCCCGCGTGCGTGCACTTGGACGAGAAGGCCTTGTAGGTGCCCGCAGTCGGCTGGGTGACCACCACGCCCTGGTCCTTGAAGATGGTGCCGCCGCCCTCGGGGATGTCGGAGGTCTTCGCCAGGACGGTGCCGCCGGAACCGCTGCCGGAGCTGGAGCTGGAACCTCCGCCGCTCGCGTTCGCACCCGCCTGGGTGCTCGAGGAGGAGTCGGACGAGTCGTCGCCCGATCCGCACGCCGTCAGCGCGGCGGCGAGTCCCGCCGCGCCCACCGCCGCCACGACGGTACGGCGGGCAGGAGCCGGAACGGGATGGGGCAGTTCGCTGGTCATGCTGACATTCCTTCCAACGCGGACGTGGTGCAGCTGTCCAGGGGTACGGTCGCCCGACACGGGTTGTTCAGACGATGTCGAGATCTAAACGTGTTCGAGATCAGGGCCGTGTAAGCCAGAGCTGTCGCTTCGCTGTCGGCCCGCAAGTCGGCCAGTAACCTGGGGCGATGCTCAAGGAAGCCATCGCGACCCGCTACATCACGCCCCTGCGTGAGGGCGGTTCACTGCCGGGGCTCGTCGAGGCCGACGACCGCGGGACGTACGTCCTCAAGTTCACCGGCGCGGGACAGGGCCGTAAGACGCTGGTCGCCGAAGTGGTGGCCGGAGAACTCGCGCGCAGGCTCGGTCTGCGGGTGCCGCGGCTCGTGACGCTCGACCTCGATCCGGACCTGGGGCTCGGCGAACCCGACGAGCGGGTGCAGGAACTGCTCAAGTCCAGCGGCGGCACCAACCTCGGCATGGACTTCCTCTCCGGGGCCCTCGGCTTCGACCCGCTCGCGTTCTCGGTCGGCCCTCAGGAGGCCGGGCGGATCGTCTGGTTCGACGCGCTGGTCAACAACGTCGACCGCTCCTGGCGCAACCCCAACCTGCTGAGATGGCAGGGCGAGGTGTGGCTCATCGACCACGGCGCGACCATGATCTGGCAGCACAACTGGCCCGGCGCGGAGAAGTCCGCCGCCCGCCCCTACGACGCCTCGGACCACGTCCTGAGGCCGTTCGCGCCGGATGTGGCCGCGGCCGCCGCCGAGCTGGCCCCGCAGGTCACCGAGGACCTGCTCGCCGAGGTCACCGCGGAGATCCCGGACGTCTGGCTGGCCGGCGAACCCGGCTTCGGTTCGCCGGACGAACTCCGGCGGACCTACGCGCGGCCCCTGCTCGCCCGCGCGAGCGTCGTCCACGAGCGGATCGAGGGGATCCAGTGACCGAGCGCCACATCATCAGGGGCGGCCGCACCGACGGCCGCGAGGTCTTCGAGTACGCCCTGCTGCGGGTCGTGCCCCGCGTCGAGCGCGGCGAGTGCATCAACGCCGGGGTGCTCGTCTACTGCCGCGCCAAGGCCTACGTCGGGATCCGCACCCATCTCGACGAGGCCCGGCTGCGGGCGCTCGACCCGGACGCCGACGTGGCCGGTGTCCGGGCCGCGCTCCGGGCCGTCGAAGGGATGTGCGCCGGTGGTGACGCGGCCGGGCAGGGCGACCGCGACGATGCCGGGCGGCGCTTCCGCTGGCTGATCGCGCCCCGCTCCACCGTCGTCCAGCCGGGCCCCGTGCACACCGGGCTCACCCTTGATCCGGCCGACGAACCGGAGCGCCTGCTGGACCTGCTGGTGAGGTAATGCCTCACACCCGGCCCGTGTGACGTTGACACCGCGTGCCATGGCTTCTAGCGTCACGTCTGTCGAAGGTACTAAGCGGTCGCTCACCAACCGGGCCGTACCTTCTCAGGGCGATTTTCCGAGGGCGATTTCTCAAGGGCGAGGAGAAGAAGAATGTCCAGCACAGAGCAGCGGGTAGCGGTGGTCACCGGTGCCGCGCGCGGCATCGGCGCCGCCACCGCCGTACGACTGGCGGCCGAGGGCCGCGCGGTGGCCGTGATCGACCTCGACGAGGCCGCCTGCAAGGACACCGTGGAGAAGATCACCGCGGCCGGCGGCCGGGCGATCGCGGTCGGGGCGGACGTCTCGGACGAGACCCAGGTACAGGCCGCCATCGCGCGCGTGGCCGACGAACTCGGCGCGCCGACCATCCTCGTCAACAACGCGGGCGTGCTCCGCGACAACCTGCTGTTCAAGATGAGCGTCTCCGACTGGGACACCGTCCTGAACGTGCACCTGCGCGGCTCGTTCCTGGTGACCAAGGCCGTCCAGAAGCACATGGTGGACGCGGGCTTCGGCCGCGTGGTCAACCTGTCCTCGTCCTCCGCGCTCGGCAACCGCGGCCAGGCCAACTACTCCGCCGCCAAGGCCGGACTGCAGGGCTTCACCAAGACCCTCGCCATCGAACTCGGCAAGTTCGGCATCACCGCCAACGCCGTCGCCCCCGGCTTCATCGCCACGGACATGACCGCGGCCACCGCCGAGCGCGTCGGCATGGGCTTCGAGGAGTTCAAGGCCGCGGCCGCCACCCAGATCCCGGTCGCGCGCGTGGGTGAGCCCGACGACATCGCCAACGCCATCGCCTTCTTCACGGGTGAGGCCGCCGGATTCGTCTCGGGCCAGGTGCTGTACGTCGCCGGCGGACCGCTCGACTAGGGAAACAGGACCATGACTTCGCAACTCCCCGAGCTTTCCGGCAAGGTCGCGCTCATCACGGGCGCCAGCCGCGGTATCGGTTACGGCGTCGCCGAGGCGTTCGTCGCGCGCGGTGACCGGGTGGTCATCACCGGCCGTACCGAGGACACCCTCAAGGAGGCCGTCGAGCAGCTCGGCGCCGAGCGTGCCGTGTACGTCGCCGGCAAGGCGCACGACGAGGCCCACCAGGCCGGCGCCGTCGAGCGCGCCATGGAAGCCTTCGGCCGCGTCGACTACCTGGTCAACAACGCCGGTACCAACCCGGTGTTCGGGCCGATCGCCGACCTCGACCTCAACGTGGCGCGCAAGGTCTTCGAGACCAATGTGATCTCCGCGCTCGGCTTCGCCCAGAAGACCTGGCACGCCTGGCAGAAGGACAACGGCGGCGCGATCGTCAACATCGCCTCCGTCGCGGGCATCGCGCCCTCGCCCTTCATCGCCGCGTACGGCGTCAGCAAGGCGGCGATGATCAACCTCACCCAGCAGCTCGCGCACGAGTTCGCGCCTGGGGTGCGGGTCAACGCGATCGCCCCGGCCGTGGTGAAGACCAAGTTCGCCTCCGCCCTGTACGAGGGGCGCGAGGCCGAGGCCGCCGCGTCCTACCCGCTGGCCCGCCTCGGCGTGCCCTCCGACATCGGCGGCGCCGCGGCCTTCCTCACCTCGGCGCAGTCCGACTGGGTCACCGGCCAGACGCTCGTCGTCGACGGCGGGATCTTCCTCAACGCCGGCGTGGGCTGACCTGCCACGCCTCGGCACGGGCGTCCGTTGACAGTGACGGCGCCCGTGTCGACGTACAAAACGCCTCATAGGCGATAGACAGCTGCATCACAGGCGTGACGATCAAGGCGCCCGTGACAGAAAGGTTGAGCGGGCCCGGCGCTGCGGTATGTTTTGCCGAATTTAGGCACGGCATTCGAGGAGCAGCGCGTGTACATGCGTAACCGATACCTGCCGCCGCTCGCGGCACTCGTGTCCATATCCACGGTGGCCGGATGCGGTGTGTTCTCCTCGGGCTCCTCCGACGACGGCAAGGCGATCGTCGTGGGAACCACCAGTGCCCCGGCCACGCTGGACCCCGCGGCCTCCTGGGACAACTCCTGGGAGCTGTTCCGCAACGTCT
This sequence comes from Streptomyces sp. NPDC005374, assembly GCF_042872225.1. Lineage (NCBI taxonomy): Bacteria > Bacillati > Actinomycetota > Actinomycetes > Kitasatosporales > Streptomycetaceae > Streptomyces > Streptomyces sp. NPDC005374. The sequence goes on from NZ_JBIAKA010000010.1 coordinate 72,133, forward strand.
ACCAGACACTCCTGAACTACAGCCCCGGTGGCTCCGACCCCGAACCCGACGCCGCCGAGAGCTGCGAGTTCACGGACGCGTCGAGCACCGTGTACAGCTGCACGCTGCGCGAGGGCCTGAAGTTCTCCGACGGGGACACGCTGGACGCCAAGGCCGTCAAGTACTCGTTCGACCGGATCAAGAAGATCAACGTCAACGGCGGCCCCGCGGGCCTGCTGGGGACCCTCTCCCGGGTAGAGACGAAGGGCGACCGCGACGTCGTCTTCCATCTCACCCAGCCCGACGCCACCTTCCCCCTGGTGCTCACCACGCCCGCCATGTCGATCGTGGACCCTGACGAGTACCCCGCGAACGCGCTCCGCAAGGACGGGAAGATCACCGGCTCGGGGCCCTACAGCCTCGACTCCTACGAAGAGGGCCAGAAGGCCGAGCTCGTCCGCAACGACAACTACAAGGGCATAGCGGACCTCAAGAACAAGGCCGTCACCATCCGCTACTTCCAGCAGTCGGACGAGATGGTCAAGGCCCTCAAGAACAAGGAGATCTCGGTGGTGTACCGCGGTCTCGGCGCCTCCGACACCGTGGACATCGAGGTCAACCAGCAGAAGGAGGGGCTCCAGCTGGTGGAGAACCCCACCACCGAGATCAGTTACCTGGTGTTCAACCCGAGCGACCCGTGGTCCGCGAAGCCCGCGGTCCGCAAGGCCGTCGCCCAGATCGTCGACCGCCCGGCGCTCGTGCACTACGTCTACAAGGACACCGTCGAGCCCCTGTACTCGATGGTCCCGGCCGGACTCACCGGCCACACCACCGGCTTCTTCGACGACTTCGGAGACCCCAGCGTGTCCAAGGCCAAACAGTTCCTCAGGGAGGCGGGGATCACCGAGCGCGTCCCGCTGACCCTGTGGTACACCAGCGACCGCTACGGCTCGACGACCAAGCCGGCCTTCCAGGAGCTGAAGCGGCAGCTGGAGGCCTCCGGCCTCTTCACGATCACCCTCAAGAGCCGCCCGTGGAAGACCTACGTCGAGGGCTACCAGAAGGGCGAGTACCCCGTGTTCGGGCGTGGCTGGTTCCCCGACTTCCACGACGCCGACAACTTCATCGCGCCCTTCGTGGGCCAGCAGAACGCGCTCGGCACCCCGTACGCGGCCCCCGAGATCACCGGCCGGCTGCTGCCGGAGTCGCGCGCGGAGAGCGACCGCGGGGCCGTGGGCCCGGAGATCGAGGACGCTCAGCAGATCTTCGTGGACGACGCGCGGCTGGTGCCGCTGTGGCAGGGCAAGCAGTACGTGGCCGCGAACGAGGAGATCGCCGGTCTAGAGAAGGTCATCGACCCGGCGACCATGATGACGATGTGGGAGCTGTACTGGAAGACGAGCTGGTAGGCCCCCGGCCCGGCCCTCACGGCACGGACTGTCAGTGGTCGCCTGTAGGTTCTGAAGCCTGAAGTGACCGCACATCGTGAGGACGTTGACGTGACCGACATCGCCATGCTGCCCGAGTCCTGGCGCGGGGTTCTGGGTGACGAGCTCCAGCAGCCGTACTTCAAGGAGCTGACGGAGTTCGTCGAGGACGAGCGGGCGAAGGGCCCCGTCTACCCGCCGCGCGAGGAGGTCTTCGCCGCCCTCGACGCGACACCGTACGACCAGGTGAAGGTCCTGATCCTCGGTCAGGACCCTTACCACGGCGAGGGCCAGGGCCACGGCCTGTGCTTCTCGGTCCGCCCGGGCGTCCGGACCCCGCCCTCCCTCCGGAACATCTACAAGGAGATGAAGGAGGAGCTGGGCCTGGAGATCCCGGACAACGGCTACCTCATGCCATGGGCCCAGCAGGGCGTCCTGCTGCTCAACGCGGTGCTCACGGTCCGGTCCGGCGAGGCCAACTCGCACAAGGGCAAGGGCTGGGAGAAGTTCACCGACGCGGTGATCCGCGCGGTAGCCGAGCGCCCCGACCCCGCGGTCTTCGTGCTGTGGGGCAACTACGCGCAGAAGAAGCTCCCCCTGATCGACGAGTCCCGGCACGTCGTGGTCAAGGGCGCTCACCCCTCCCCGCTGTCTGCGAAGAAGTTCTTCGGCTCCCGCCCGTTCACGCAGATCGACGAGGCGGTCGCCCGGCAGGGCCACGAGGCGATCGACTGGACGATCCCGAACCTCGGCTGACCCTTCCACCGGGCCGGTGCCGTCACGCACCCGGCCCGGTCCCGCCTGACCGGGTTTGTCGGTGGCGGCGGCTAGCGTCGGGAGGGACAAGCGACGACAGCCGACGCAGGGCCTGGAGGAAGCGGTGACGGAGCGACAGGAGCAGGCGGCGCCCGATGCCGTGATGACGCGGATCGGGCAGGTCGTCATGCTGTGTCACGCGGGGGACCGCGAGGAGGCCCGGCACCGCTACCTCGGCCTGTGGGCCGAGATCGGCGCGGACGGCGACCCGCTGCACCGCTGCACCCTGGCGCACTACATGGCCGACGCCCAGGACGACCCCTGCGACGAACTCGCCTGGGACCTGAGGGCGTTGACGGCCGCCGAGGAACTCTCCGACGACCGCCTCACCCGGCACGAGGGCGCGCTCGCCGTGCGCGCCCTGTACCCCTCGCTGCATCTGAATCTGGCCGCCGACTATGTGCGGCTCGGCCGTACGGACGCCGCCCGCGCCCATGTGCGCCGGGCCCGCAGAGCGGCGCACGTCCTCGGGGAGGACAGCTACAGCGACGGCGTACGGGCCGCGATCAGCAGACTGGAACTGCGGCTCGGCGAACGGGGATCCGGGGACGAGGGGTGGGGGCCGCCGCGGCAGCGGCCCTGACCCACCGGTGGCTCAACGGCCGTACGTCTGGTCGCAGATGGCCGCCTCCGGGCTGCCCGCCCGCCACCGGCCGTACTTCTTGCCCAGCGCGCACACATCCTGCGCATTCCTGGGAACCGACTTGGGAACCGATGCGGCCACGTCCGGGATCTCGACACGCGGTTGCCTCGGGTGCCGCACCTCCGGGTGCCGCGGTTCGGGACGGGCCGGGTGCGCGGGGTGACCCCGGTGCTCGGGACGCGCGTGCGCCGGTTGCCCGTTCCGCGGCTGCGCGGGGGCCGCGGCCCCCGGGGCCGAACCGCGCGGCGCGGTACCGCCCGGCTTCGCGGACCGGGACGGGTCGATCATGGACAGCGCCTCCTGAGCCGGGGCCTGCACGATCTGCGGTTCGGCCTGACCGTCCGGACGGGTCTCCCCGGTTCCGGGCGGCTGGGAGGACACGGTCGTCGGCGGTGGTCCGGACACCGGTGGCCGCTGGATCGTCACACAGCCGGTGAGGGCCGAGACAGCCACGGTGACCAGGAGCGTTGCGGTAGTCGTGGTTCGATGCACCCGCGCCACTCTGCTGGTTCGGGCGCCCTCGGCGACAGCGGACGAGCGGAGGTTGCCCCGCACCGGTGATCTCCGTCCCCGTACGGCGTGCTCCTGCCACCCGGTGCTGACGTCAGTCGCCCGTCGCGCCGTCGACGCGCTCGCGGATCAGGTCGGCGTGGCCGTTGTGGCGGGCGTACTCCTCGATCATGTGGGTGTGGATCCAGCGGAGGTTGAACCGCTCGCCGGTCCTGCGGTGCTTGCCCACGCTGATGTCGTCCAGGCCGAAGCGGGCCGCGATGCTCCGGGCCGTCTCGATCTCGGCCTGCCAGGTGGCGTAGGCCTCCTCCCAGGTGTCGGCCTCGGCGATGTGGAAGTCGCCGTCCGGGTCGGCCTCGCTGTAGTAGATCGGCCCCGCGTCCTCGTCGGCCATGACCCTGCGGTACCAGCTCCGCTCCACCTCGGCCATGTGCCGCACCAAGCCCATCAGGGACAGTGTGGACGGCTCCACGGCGGCCCGCCTGAGCTGGGCGTCGGTCAGACCTTCGCATTTCCAGGCGAGGGTCTGGCGGTGGTAGTCAAGCCAGCCGTCCAGCATGGTGCGTTCGTCGGCGGTGGTCGGGGGTTCGGTGCGCTTGATCGTCATGTCCGCATCCTTTCCCGGTTCGTCCGTGACCACCATCGATTTCCGGGCGCTCTCAGCGTCCCCGGCAGCCGCCGTATGCTTCCGGCAAGGCCCGGCAGACAACCGTTGGAGGAGTCCACGTGAAGGTCGGTTGCATCGGACTCGGTGACATCGCTCAGAAGGCGTACCTGCCGGTGCTCGGTGGTCGGCCAGGGGTCGAACTGCACGTGCAGACGCGGACACCGGCGACGCTGACCCGGGTCGCCGACGGTCTCCATCTTCCCGGAGGGCAACGGCACCGGGATCTCGACTCGCTGCTCGCCCAGGACCTCGACGCCGCCTTCGTGCACGCGCCGACCGACGTGCACCCCGACATCGTCGAGCGGCTGCTGGACGCGGGCGTGCCGACCTACGTCGACAAGCCGCTTGCCTACGAACTCGCCGACTCCGCACGGCTGGTGGCGTTGGCCGAAGAGCGGAACGTGAGCCTCGCCGTCGGCTTCAACCGCCGTTTCGCGCCCGGGTACGCGCAGTGCGCCGAGCATCCGCGCGAGCTGATTCTCATGCAGAAGAACCGGATCGGGCTCCCCGAGGAGCCGCGCGCGATGATCCTCGACGACTTCATCCACGTCGTCGACACCCTGCGGTTCCTGGTGCCCGGTCCGGTCGACGACGTGACCGTGCGGGCCCGCGTCGAGGAGGGGCTGCTGCACCATGTCGTGCTCCAGCTCGCCGGGGACGGCTTCACCGCGCTCGGCGTGATGAACCGGCTCAGCGGCTCGGCCGAGGAGATCCTGGAGGTGTCAGGGCAGGACACCAAGCGGCAGGTGGTCAACCTCGCCGAGGTCATCGACCACAAGGGCCAGCCGACCGTGCGGCGGCGCGGCGACTGGGTGCCGGTGGCCCGGCAGCGCGGCATCGAGCAGGCCGTGCTCGCCTTCCTCGACGCCGTGCGCGCGGGAAAGGTGCTCAGCGCCCGGGACGCGCTGGCGACCCATGAGCTGTGCGAACGGGTGGTGCGAGCGGTTCAGGAGCGGTCCGCCTGAGCCGGAGCACGCGCAGGCCGTCCACGGCACACCACGTCATGAGGATGAGCAGCGCCGCATGCAGCGGCCAGTCACCGAAGCGGACGTACAGGGTCGTCCCGGTCGCCAGCGGTACGTCGTACACGCGCGCGGTGCTGGAGTCGGTGCCGACCCACTGTCCGACGCGCTGTCCGCGCGCGTCGTAGACGGCCGAGACGCCGGTCAGGGTCGCGTGCACCATCGGGCGGCCCGTCTCGGCGGCGCGCAGTGCGGCGAGCGAGGCGTGCTGCTCGGGAGCCCAGCTCTGCTGGAACGACGAGGTCGACGACTGGGCGATCAGCAACTGGGCGCCGTCCTCGGTGAGATGGCGGCTCATGTCGGGGAACGCCGACTCGAAGCACACCATCGGGCCGACCTTCAGCCCGTGACCGACGTCCATCACGACCTGCTCGGAACCGTGCCGGCGGTTCTCACCCGCCGCCTTGCCGACCGAGGTGGCCCAGCCGAGCAGTGAGCGGGCCGGGATGTACTCGCCGAAGGGGACCAGCCGCATCTTGTCGTAGCGGTCGCCGGTGAGGCCTTCGGGGCCGACCAGTACCGAACTCTTGTAGATGCCGGGCTTGTCGGAGCGGCGGGCGTCCACGTTGACGAGGATGTCGGCGCCGGTCTCCTCGGAGAGCGCCGCGATCCGCTTCGCCAGGTCGGGCCGGTCCTCGAGGTCGAAGCCGACACTGCTCTCGCCCCAGACGATCAGGTCGACGTCCTGCCCGGCGAGGTCGCGGGTCAGCTGTTCCTCGCGCGAGAAGCGTTTGTCGGGGCCGTCGATGACGCCGGGCTGGACGACCGCGATCCGGGTCCTCCCTCCGGTGTCGGGGCGCGGTGACCACATCCAGGCCGCCGAGGTCACGGCGGCGGTGGCGACCAGGCCCGCCAGGGCGGGGACCCGGGACTCGCGGACCGTCACCAGCACGGCGAGCGCGACATTGACGGCCACCAGAAGGAAGCTGATCAGCCAGACCCCGCCGACCGAGGCCAGCCGCAGTGCCGGCCCGACCTCCCACTGGCTGGATCCGAGCACGCCCCAGGGACCGCCGAGCCCCTGCCAGGAACGGACGAGTTCGATGCCTAGCCACCCCGACGGCAGCACGGCCAGCGCCGCCGCGATCCGGCCGCGTGAGGGCGCACCGGCCAGGAAGTGCCGTACCAGCGCGCCCCACGGCGCCCACAGCGCGCCGAGCAGGGCGCCGATGACGAAGATGAACACGCTCAGGCTGGGCAGCAGCCAGTGGTGCATCCCGACCATGAACCCGAAGCCGCCCGCCCAGCCGTCGTAGGCCGCCCGTTTCGCCGTGGGAGCCGAGCGGATCAGCGCGATCCACGGGATGAGGGCGACGTAGGCGAACCACCACAGAGAGGGGGCCGGGAACGCGAGTACGGGGAGTGCGCCTGCCAGTGCCGCGACGGTTGAGCGCCGCCAGGGGGAGGCGAGCCAGTGGCCGAACGTCTTCATACGACGCCTCCTACCCCGTGAGTGTCTCCAGTGCGCGTGTGTTCGACCGCCCGAGGGTGTCGGCTCAGTTGATCACAGGTGCCGGCGCCGGGTCGGGCAGACGCCGCCACTTCTCCTGTACGACGACCTCGCGCAGCCTCCAGCCGGCGTCCGTGCGCAGCGCCGCGAAGGCGTAACGGCCGCCGCAGACGAAGTCGGGGGCGGTGGAGGCGCTGCCGTCGGCGAGGCGCATCGGGTTGATGTAGTCGGCCTGGACGCGGGCCGTGTCGCCGGTGTCCCGGTCCAGGGTCCCGAACCGGACGCGGCGGTTGACGATCAGGTGCTGCCGCATCGAGAACAGCCGCAGGCTCTCCGCGAGCCACGCCGCGACCCTGTGCGCGTCGCCCTCGACGCCGCCCGCCGAGCGGTAGTCGGCCCGCCCGTCGGAGGTGAACAGGTTCCGGTACGCCTCCCAGTCGCCGTCGTCCACGGCGACGGCGTAGTCGGTGACGAGTGCGTCGACGGCCAGCCGGTCCATCACGGTCGCGAGCTCCACACGCTGCGTCATCGGCTCAGTGTTGGGCATGGGGCGAGCCGCGCCAAGGGGCGTGCGATGACATTCGGCGGGCGGGGTGGGCAGCGGGCGGCAGGTCATCGGTCCGTCAGGACGTCCACCGGCCAGGCGGCCGAGTGGGGGCCGAACCTGTTCTCGGAGGCGAGGGCGACCAGGCGGGCGTTGCGCGCCTCCGCCTCGGGACCGTCCGGCAGGTGGTAGTCCTGGCCCGCGCGCGCGGAACTGGCCTGGACGGTCGTGGCGGCCGGGACGCGCCGGCGGACGTACCGGTCGAGCGCTTCGGGTACCTCGGCCGGTGCCGTGTCGGTCAGGCAGTCGCCGAGCACGGCCGCGTCCATGATGGCCTGGGCCGCGCCCTGGGCCTGGAACGGCACCATCGCGTGGGCGCTGTCGCCGAGCAGGGTGATCCGGCCGACGTTCCAGCGGGTGAGCGGGGCGCGGGTGTGGATGCCGTAGCGGAACACCTGGCCCGCGCGTTCGAGAACCGTCAGCAGCCGGGCGTCCCAGCCGGCGAACACGCGCAGTTGCTCACCCGGCTCCGCCCGCGCGGTCCATGACTCCTGCGCGGTCCGGTCCGTCACGAACACGGCGACGAAGTTGAGGAGTTCACCACGGCGCAACCAGTAGTGGACGATGTGGCGACCCGGCCCGAGCCAGCCGGCGTATTCCGGAAGGTCGAGGTCGGCCACCTCGGCGGCGGGGAGCAGGGCCCGGTAGGCGGCGGTGTGCGAGAACACCGCCTCGTCCGCGCCGAAGAGCCACTGCCGGGTGGCGGACCGTATCCCGTCGGCGGCCACGACCAGGTCGGCGTCGAGGTGGTCACCGCTCGCCGTGGTCACGTGTGCCGACTTGTCGTCCTGGTCGATCCCCACCACGGTGGTGTCCAGCCGCAGCGACTCGGACGGCACCGCGGCGGCCAGGGCCTGCTGGAGATCGGCACGGTGGACCTGGAGGTACGGTGCCCCGAACTCCTCCTCGGCCTCGCGGCCGATCACGTAACGGCAGATCTCGGAGCCGTCGGACCAGGTGCGGAAGCTCACGTGGGCCGGGCGGGTGGACTGTTCCGCGACGGTGTCGAGGAGGTCCAGCCGGCGCAGGACGCGGGTCGCGTTGGGGGCGAGCTGGATCCCGGCGCCGATCTCGGTGAGCCGTCGTGACTGCTCCAGGAGCGTCACCTCGTGGCCGGCCCGGCGCAGACTCAGCGTCGCGGCGAGTCCTCCGATGCCCGCGCCCACGACGATCGCTCTCATGGCATGACCTCACTTCGAGGGAGACTCGACGGTGGGCCCGGGCAGGCTATCGGAGAGAACTGCGCTGCCGTACAAGGAGTTTCGGCCTACGTGACGCGGCGACGCCGGTCCGTCTCAGGCGGCCTCGACGACGGCACCGCGGATCGCGGCCGCCCACTCGACGACCAACAGCTCGTACTCCGCGCGCTCCTGGGACGAGAGTGTGCCGCCGGCGCGCATCCAGAGCGCCCGGATCTGCTCGTTCACCTCGGCAGCAGACCGCACGGAACCAGAGGTCACGGTATCGGGGGACATGCGCACAAGCGTAGGCCCAAGAACTGACGGTCCGCTACCGGACGGCTACGCACAACGTATGTGATTGGTCACGGGTTTCGGGGTGGACGCCCTGTGATGGTGTGCGGCGATCAGTCGATCCATACGACGACGCACTGCCCTCGGCGTGCGGCCCCGCGATAGAACTCCCGCAGCGCGTCGAAGTGTTGCACCAGGTGAGCGCGTACGTCGCCGTCGAATCCGCGAGACCGTCGTACACCTCGTCGTGGTCGAGGAACCCGACGTCGCCGCCCGGGTCCCCGGAGGTGGCGCGGTCGAGCAGGGTCACTGCCGCGGGTCGGCTCCCGACCCGCGGCAGTGACGGAGGAGCCCCCCATATCACCCGGCCCGTGTCCAGACAGTTCCCGGCCGGTGGGTCCCAGTTCGGGGACGCGTCCGGCGAGCGCAGGGCGGAGGCGCGGCAGCGGACCAGGTGTTCCGGGTCGACCCGCGCGAGTTGCCGGGTGAGGGCCACGCGCGCGTCAGCCCGCGGACTCCGCCGCGTGGGGGCTCAGTACGCCCATGCCGACCAGGGCGATGATGACGATGCCGAGGGCGATGCGGTACCAGACGAAGGGCATGAAGCTCTTGGTCGAGATGTACTTCATGAACCATGCGATCACGGCGTATCCGGTCACGAAGGCGATCACCGTGGCGAAGATGGTGGGGCCCCAGGAGACGTGGTCGCTCTCCATCGCGTCCTTCAACTCGAAGAGCCCGGACGCGAGTACGGCCGGGATGGCGAGGAGGAAGGAGTAACGGGCCGCGGACTCACGCCGGTAGCCCATGAAGAGACCGCCGCTGATCGTCGCGCCGGAGCGGGAGACGCCGGGGATCAGGGCCATGGACTGGCAGAGGCCGTAGATCAGCCCGTCCTTGACGCCGAGGTCCTCGAGTTCCTTGCGCTGCTTGGGCGCGCGGTGTTTGCCGCCGGTCTCGTCGCGTGCCGCCAGACGGTCGGCGACGCCGATGACGATGCCGACGACGATCAGCATGGTGGCGGTGATGCGCAGATCGCGGAAGGGCCCCTCGATCTGGTCCTTGAACAACAGGCCCAGTACGCCGATCGGGATGGAGCCGACGATCACCAGCCAGCCCATCTGGGCGTCGTGGTCACGGCGCAGTTCCTTGTCGACCAGGGAACGGCTCCACGTCGAGATGATCCGCCCGATGTCCTTGCGGAAGTAGATCAGTACGGCGGCCTCGGTGCCGATCTGGGTGATGGCGGTGAAGGCCGCCCCCGGGTCCTTCCAGCCTGAGAAGGCCGCGGTCAGGCGCAGGTGTGCGCTGGAGGAGACGGGAAGGAACTCGGTCAGCCCCTGGACGAGTCCGAGGATGAGTGATTCAAACCAAGACATGAAGTTACGGCGTCCAAATGCTGGTCGTGTGAGGGGCGTCGGGCGTGCCACATCACCGGGCGCGGTGATCGGGGTGCGAGGGCAGCCTAGCGTTCCCGGGGTGTCACGCCGCCGTCGGGCCCGTCAGCGTCCAGCCGGCTGTCTGTGGATGGGACGTCATGTCCTCGTGGCGGACCGTGCCGCCGCAGGCGGAACAGGCGACGACGGGCACCATTTCATGACCGCAGCTGTGCTCCAGGATCATGGGCCGGTCGACACCCTCGCGCACGTGCCGGTCGCCCCACGCCATGAGCGTCAGCAGCACCGGTTCCAGTTCGAGGCCCGCCTGGGTGGGCCGGTACTCGAAGCGCTGCGGCCGCTCGCTGTAGACCCGCTTGGTCAGGATCCCGGCGTCGACGAGGCGGCGCAGCCGGGTGGCCAGGATGTCGCGCGGGGCGCCGATGTTGCGTACGAGCTGGTCGAAGCGGCCGTTGCCAAGGCAGACCTCCCGCAGGACGAGCAGGGAGTACTTCTCGCCGACGAGGGCCAGAGTGTCGGCGATCGAGCAGGGGCGAGGGTCCTTGGTGGCGGCCATATGCCCAGTGTAGGTGAGGGTTTGTTTTTCCTACTCGCAGGGCTATCGTGAGTTTGAATTTCCTACTCACCAGTAGCCGTGGAGGCCCGCACCATGCGAGACGCAGTCATCGTCGAAGCCGTACGCACACCCATCGGCAAGGGCAGGCCGAACGGCGCCCTCGCGCACGTCCACCCCGTCGAACTCCTCGCCCACACCCTGCGCACCCTCGTCGAGCGCTCAGGCGTCGACCCGGCGCTCATCGACGACGTCATCGGCGGCACCGTCGACCAGGTCGGCGAGCAGGCCATGAACACCACCCGGTACGCGGCCCTGTCCGCCGGCTTCCCCGAGACGGTCCCGGCGACCACCGTGGACCGCCAGTGCGGGTCCTCCCAGCAGGCCGTGCACTTCGCCGCGCAGGGTGTCATCGCCGGCGCGTACGACATCGTCGTGGCCTGCGGGGTCGAGTCGATGAGCCGGGTCCCGATGTGGTCGAACGTCCCCGAGGGCAAGGACCCCTTCGGCCCCGGGATCGCCGAACGCTACAAGGAGGGCCTGGTCCCTCAGGGCATCAGCGCCGAACTCATCGCCGCCAAGTGGTCGATCACACGCGAGCGGATGGACGCCTTCGCCGTCTCCTCCCACCAGAAGGCCGCCACGGCATGGGAGAAGGGCCTGTTCGACGCCGAGGTCGCGCCCCTGGACGGCGTCTCGCGCGACGAGAGCGTGCGCCCGGGCAGCACCCCCGAGATCCTCGGCGGCCTCAAGCCCGCCTACTACGACACGAACTTCGCCGAGCGCTTCCCGCAGATCGGATGGAACGTCACCGCGGGCAACGCCAGCCCGGTCAACGACGGGGCCTCAGCCGTCCTCATCATGTCGGGCGAGACCGCCGAACGCCTGGGCCTGCGCCCCCTGGCACGGCTCCACAGCTTCGCCGTCACCGGCTCCGACCCGATCCTGATGCTCACGGGCGTCATTCCGGCCACGGAGAAGGTCCTGCGGCGGGCGCAGTTGACCCTCGACGACATCGACCTGTTCGAGGTCAACGAGGCCTTCTCCAGCGTGGTCCTGGCCTGGCAGCAGGAGACCGGCGCCGACCTCGCCAAGGTCAACGTCCACGGTGGCGCGATAGCGCTGGGCCACCCCCTGGGTGCGAGCGGCACCCGGCTGACCACGACGCTGGTCCACGCGATGCGGGAACGAGGCGCGCGTTACGCCCTCCAGACGATGTGCGAGGCGGGCGGGCTGGCCAACGCGATGATCCTGGAAAGGGTCTAGTCCAGCGCCTTCTCGGGGCGGCGCAGATGGTGCCGCTTGCGCCAGGCCACCACGGCTCCCGCCAGCCCCGGCAGGGCGATCGCGGCCATGGCGATCAGGAAGGCGGGCGAGGTCGGCGCGGAAGCCCGCGCCCCGGCGACCACGTACGCGGCGGTGTTCGGAATCGACCCGAGCGCCGTCGCGACGAGGAACGGCACGACCTTCATGCGGGACACGGCCGCGCAGTAGTTGGCCGCCCAGAACGGCACCCCGGGAAACAGCCGGGCCGCCAGCATCGACCGGAACCCGTGCCGGCTCAGCTGTCCGTCCGCCGCCTTCAGCCACCGTCCCCGCAGCAGCGGCCGCAGCGCGTCCTGCCCGAGCGCCCGGCCCAGGCCGAAGGCGATCCCGGCGCCGAGCACCGTGCCGGCGAGCGCCGAGGCGAGCCCCAGCTGGGAGCCGAAGAGCGCGCCCGCCGCGAGATTGAGCAGCGGCCGCGGGACGAACGCCACCGTGCACAGGCCGTACGCGACCCCGAAGACGACCGCGGCCGCGACCCCGCCGAGCTGGGGCGGCCAGCCGTCCGAGAGCAGTCTCTGCGGCTCGAAGAGCAGAACAGTGGACGCGGCGCCCGCGAGCAGCGCGACGAGCAGGGAGAGCCGGGACCACGGCGACAGCAGCACTCTCGTCCAGCGGGTGGTGAGACCCACCGGAGCGGGGACGGGGAGAGCGAGCTGCGTGGCGATGGCCGGGGGAGTGGCCGTGGCGGTGCCCCCAGAGCGGGTGGTGGCATCGAGCATCCAGTGACGGTAACCGACACGGATGTGTGATCGCCGTATGGATGCCGTCCGTTGTGCGGACCGGCGGCCGCGGGTGGCCGCAGAAAACCGTTCGACGTGGGACGACGCATCGGACATGATCTGCGTCATGTTCCGGTACGCCTTCGCTCTCGCAGCATCCGCAGTCGCGGATGCGCCGAAGGCTGCCGTTCCCTTTTTCCCGGCCGCCGCAGACGGCGCCCGAAGCTGACCCTTCCCGGATTGTCCGGCGGACCCCGCAGGGGGAGGGTCGGAAAGTCCTCGGGGTCCCCGTTCTTCCACGAACACGAAGACGCTTCGAGGTACAGCCATGTCGAAAACCGCATACGTGCGCACCAAGCCGCATCTGAACATCGGCACCATGGGGCACGTCGACCACGGCAAGACCACCCTGACCGCCGCCATCACCAAGGTCCTGGCCGAGCGCGGCAGCGGCACGTTCGTGCCGTTCGACCGCATCGACCGCGCCCCGGAGGAGGCCGCGCGCGGGATCACCATCAACATCGCGCACGTCGAGTACGAGACCGACACCCGGCACTACGCGCACGTGGACATGCCGGGCCACGCCGACTACGTCAAGAACATGGTCACCGGAGCCGCGCAGCTCGACGGGGCGATCCTCGTCGTCTCCGCGCTCGACGGGATCATGCCGCAGACCGCGGAGCACGTGCTCCTCGCCCGGCAGGTGGGCGTTGACCACGTCGTGGTCGCCCTCAACAAGGCGGACGCGGCCGACGAGGAGCTGGTCGAGCTCGTCGAACTGGAGGTCCGTGAGCTGCTCACCGCCCACGGCTACGGCGGCGATGCCGTGCCCGTCGTACGGGTCTCCGGACTGAAGGCCCTGGAGGGGGACCCGCGGTGGACGGCGTCGATCGAGGCGCTGCTCGACGCGGTGGACACCTACGTCCCGATGCCGGAGCGGTACGTGGACGCGCCCTTCCTGATGCCCGTCGAGAACGTGCTGACCATCACCGGCCGGGGGACCGTGGTGACCGGTGCGATCGAGCGGGGCACCGTGAAGGTGGGCGACCGGGTCGAAGTGCTCGGGGCCGCCGTGGAGACGGTGGTGACCGGGGTCGAGACCTTCGGCAAGCCGATGGAGGAGGCACAGGCCGGGGACAACGTGGCGTTGCTGCTGCGGGGTGTCCCGCGGGATGCCGTACGGCGTGGGCATGTCGTGGCCGCGCCGGGCAGTGTGGTGCCGAGCCGTCGGTTCACCGCGCAGGTGTATGTGCTGTCGGCGCGGGAGGGCGGGCGTACGACGCCCGTCTCGACCGGGTACCGGCCGCAGTTCTACATCCGCACGGCGGATGTGGTGGGCGATGTCGACCTCGGTGAGGTCGCTGTCGCGCGGCCCGGGGAGCGGGTGGTCATGACCGTGGAGTTGGGTCGGGACGTGCCGCTCGAGGCCGGGCTCGGGTTCGCCATCCGTGAGGGTGGGCGGACTGTCGGAGCGGGAACCGTGACAGCCGTCTCGTAGGGGTGGCTGGTGTGCGTGGGGGGCTGCGGGCCGGTTGGTGGCTGGTCGCGCAGTTCCCCGCGCCCCTGAGGGCGCTCTCGCCCAGGCACAATGACAAGGTGACCGATGCCCTTCCCATCGCCCGTGCCGTTGATCATGGGTTCGCCAAGTTGATGCCCGATGTCGATCGGGAGCGGGCTTGGTTGTTGACCGTGGACGGGGCTCCGCAGTCGTACGTCGATCTTGATGAGCCCTTGCATCTGGAGTTCGAGTACGCGCGCAGGCTCGGGCATGTGCTGGACGTCGTGGGGGAGGCGGGGAAGGCGCTGGACGTCGTCCATCTCGGTGGGGGTGCCCTGACGTTGCCGAGGTATCTGGCAGCTTCACGGCCGGGGTCGCGGCAGGACGTCGTGGAGGCCGACCGGGCGCTGCTGGAGCTGGTCGTCGAGCAGCTGCCGTTGCCGGACGGGGCCGGGATCGTGCTGCACGCCGCCGACGCGCGGGCCTGGCTGGAAAAGGTCCCGGCGGGCTCTGCCGACGTGCTCGTCGCCGATGTGTTCGGGGGCTCGCGTGTTCCGGCGCATCTGACGTCCGTGGAGTACGCCCGCGAGGCCGCGCGTGTGCTCCGCGGCGACGGGGTCTATCTCGCGAACCTCGCCGACTCCGCGCCCTTCGCCTTCCTCCGTTCCCAACTCGCCAATTTCGCCGAGGTGTTCGAGGAGCTCGTCCTGATCGCCGAGCCCGGTGTGCTGCGCGGGCGGCGGTTCGGGAACGCGGTGCTCGTCGCCGCCCACCTGCCCCTCGACACGGCGGGCCTGACACGGCGTGCCGCGTCCGACGCCTTCCCCGCGCGAGTGGAACACGGGGGCGGACTGAGGGAGTTCATCGGCGGGGCGCGACCTGTGCGGGACGAGGACGCCATCCCGTCACCCGAGCCCCCCGACGGGGCGTTCGGCATCGGCTGAGTCGTTCGCCGCGCCCTGGGTGACCTGCTTGGTGTCGCGGCGCAGATCGCGGACGTCCGGTACGCACAGGACGGTCGCCGTGACCACGGCGATCAGGCCCGAGCAGCCCCACAGTGCCGCGGAGCGTCCGAAAGCCGACTCCGCGGGGCCCGCCAGAGCCGCCGCGAGCGGCATCAGGGCGACCGAGCCGAACCAGTCGTAGGCCGAGACGCGGGAGAGTTTGTCCTCGGGTATCTCCTGGTGCAGGGCGGTCATCCAGGAGACCCCGAACACCTCGACGGTCGCGCCGGCCACGAACATCGCCGTGCACAGGAGGGGCACCGACACCGGTACGGCGAGTGCGGCGGACGGCAGGGCCATCGGGAACACGCACAGGATGCCAACGAACAGCAGCCGGTGCGGCTTCCAGCGGGTCATGAGGAGGGCGCCGACGACCGTGCCCGCGCCGAAGAAGCCGAGGGCCACACCCCAGGGGCCCGCCCCGCCCAGACTGTCGCGGGCGACGAGCGGGCCGTACACCGCGTCGGCGGCGCCCAGGACCGCGTTGGCCACGGAGAACTGGACGACGATGCCCCACAGCCACGGCCGCCCGGCGACCTCCCGCCAGCCCTCGCGCAGGTCGGCGAGTATGCCGGCGCCCGGTTCGCGCGCCGGGATGTGGCTGACGTCGAGGAAGGCGCGGAGCGAACCGGCGAGCGCGAACGCCACGGCGTCCGCTGCGAGCACCCAGCCCGGGCCGACCGCGGCGACCATCGCACCGCCGAGCGCGGCACCGCCCAGCGCCGCGCCCTGCATCGCCATCCGGAACACCGCGAAGGCCCGGCCGGCCTGTTCGCCGCGCACCGACGACAGCAGCATGCCCTCGGCCGCCGGGCTGAAGAACGCGTGGCCGGTGCCGCCGAGCGCGGTCAGCAGCATCATCTGCCACAGCCGGGGTTCGCCGGTCAGGACCAGGAGCGCGAACGCGCCCTGGGACAGGCAGTTGAGGGTGTTGGCCGCGACCATCACGCGGTGCCGGGGCAGCCGGTCCGCCACCGCGCCGCCGATCAGCAGGAACACCACCAGTGGGAGCGTGCGCGCGGCGGCCACCAGGCCCACGTCGCCGCTGTCGCCGCCCTCCTCCAGAACTGCGAACGCGGCGGCGATCAGGGCGCCGTTGCTGCCGAGGTTCGTCACGAACGCGGCCGCGGTCAGCAGGCTGTAGTTGCGGTTCGCCCAGGCGGGGCCAGGGGCGCGGCGGGAGGAGTCGACGGAGGGGGCCACCGGCCGACTATCGCCGCCGGACGCCTGCCCTGCCAAACCTTTTACCCCGTGGCGCGGGAGGGGCGCCCGTGCGCATGTACTCGGGGTCGGGTCCCAGGTGGCGGTGACGAGACGGTGGTCACCTGCGCCGAGCCTGGTCAGCGCGTTCTACTCGTGGGTAACATCGCGTTCATGAGCGCAGAACAGATGTCGATCGGCGAGATGCTCGCCGCCACCGTGCCCATGGCCCGGACCCTGAACCTCGAGTTCCTGGAGACGAGCCCGGAGCAGGCCGTGGTCGCCCTGCCCGACCAGGGTGAGTTCCACAACCACGTGGGCGGACCGCACGCCGGGGCGATGTTCACGCTCGGCGAGTCGGCCAGTGGGGCGATCGTCCTGGCCGCGTTCGGCGACCAGCTCTCGCGCGCGGTACCGCTCGCGGTCAAGGCGGAGATCGCCTACCGCAAGCTCGCGATGGGCCCGGTGACCGCCACGGCGACCCTGGGCCGTCCGGCCGCCGAGGTCGTCGCCCAGTTGGACGCCGGGGAGCGCCCCGAATTCCCGGTCACCGTCGAGATCCGCCGTGCGGACGGGGCGGTCACCGGCGAGATGACCGTGGTGTGGACCCTGCGGCCGAACGGCTGAGCCTGATGTGGGTGTGGCTCAGTGGTTGAGTGGTTGAGTGGCTGAGACGACGTGTGGCTGAGTGGCTGAGCCGGTTCGCGTGTGTGGCTCAGTGGTTGAGTGGCTGAGCCAACCGCGGTCTGGATACCGCCGCCGGCTGCCCGGCTGCCCGGCAACCCTTCGGGGCGGATGCCCGGGCGGTACGGATTCCCGTCCGGGCGCCCGCGTTCTCGTCGCGCGGGACATTCCTCCCCACCAGCCGGTGCCCGGGGCTCAGGCCGCCGGCCGGTCCCGACCGGAACCCTCGCGGCCGTCCAGCCCCGCCACGAACTCCTTCAGCCAGCCGATGAACTCGGGGCCCAGGTCGTCGCGGTCGCAGGCCAGGCGGACCACTGTGCGGAGGTAGTCCGCCTTGTCACCGGTGTCGTAGCGGAGGCCGTCGAAGACGACACCGTGGACCGTGCCGCCGGCCGCGAGGTCCTGAAGGGCGTCGGTGAGCTGGATCTCGCCGCCGCGGCCCGGCGGGGTGCGGTCCAGCACGTCGAAGACCGCGGGGTCGAGGACGTAACGGCCGATGACCGCGTAGGCGCTGGGGGCGGCCTCGGGGGAGGGCTTCTCCACCAGGCCGGTGACGCGCACCACGCCCTTGTCCTCGGTCGGCTCCACCGCCGCGCAGCCGTAGAGGTGGATCTGCTCGCGCGGTACCTCCATGAGGGCGACCAGGCTGCCGGCGTACCGGTCACGGACGTCGAGCATCGTGCTGAGCAGGGACTCGCGCGGGTCGATCAGGTCGTCGCCGAGGAGGACGGCGAAGGGCTGGTCGCCGACGTGGCGACGGGCGCAGAGCACGGCGTGGCCGAGGCCGAGGGGCTCGCCCTGGCGGATGTGGTGGATGTTGGCCAGCCGGGCCGGGTCGCGCACGGCGTCCAGGCGTACCGCGTCGCCCTTGGCCGCGAGCGTCTGCTCCAGCTCGAAAGCGTGGTCGAAGTGGTCCTCGATGGCCCGCTTGTGGCGGCCGGTGACCATCAGTACGTCGTCGAGTCCGGCCGCGGCGGCCTCCTCCACGACGTACTGGATGGCCGGCTTGTCGACGACCGGCAGCATCTCCTTCGGCGTCGCCTTGGTCGCCGGCAGGAACCGGGTGCCGAGCCCGGCGGCCGGGACGACCGCCTTGCGGACCGCGCGGACCGCGCGGACCGTGCGGACGGGGGCGGGAGTGTCTGTGGCGTGGGGGACGATCATGTGGATCATGCTGCGTCACCCGGATGAGAGCGCACCGGGAGACGCCTGGGAGCTTCCTGTGGTCGGGCCGGACGGGCCGGGCGGGCCGGAATTTGAAGATTTCGTGTGCCAAGCATCCGGCGGATGTGCACAAGCTGACGCGCACATCCCGCTTATTTCGAATACGGGTGCGGCTACCCGCGGTAACTTATTTGAAGCGACCTCTTTTTGAACATAGGTCACTCGAACTTCTTGTTTGCTGTGCAGCAATTGTGCGAAGGTGAGCGCCCCCGATAGCCGAGTCGGAACTGACGCGGCATAGGTATGCACCAATCAGGCACCTGCTTTCCGAGGACGCGCATTCTCCGTGCCGTCCTGCGGCCTGGAAGGAATTGGTCCAGTGCAATCCGCTTACCCTCCACGACCCCCGTACCCCCCACGGCCCGGAGCGAGCCCGGGGGAGTCCGACCGCAATCTCCTGGCCAGGCTCGGGGAGAACAGCGTGGACGGCCATGCCGTCGCCCTGTTGATGGCGCGGCACTGGCGGCCGACGTACGAATACGCGGTCATCTGCCTCGCTTCTTGGTCGGGTTCGGCGTCGATGGCGGCTGCCGCGGCTTTCCATCGGGTGCTCGGGCAGGCGGGTGACGGCGCCTTGCGCCCGCAACTTCTCACGGCGGTAAGGGAGTTCGTCAAGGAGTGGGCCGCCGATGACGGTGTATCGACCGTACTGCCGGAACTCCGCAAGACGATCGGTGGCCGTGGTCTGCGCGCGGCGAGATCGGTCACCCCCGAAAGACGACTGCTTGCCGAGCGGGCATTCCGGGCCCTTCCGGGGGCTTCTCAATGCTTGCTGTGGCATGCCGAGGTCGAAGCCGAGAACATTTCGGTACCGGCCGGTCTGCTGGGCGTGGACACCGCACGTGCGAGCGCCGCGCTGGATCAGGCCCGTGAGCAATTCCGCACCGGATGCGTACGCGCCCACCGGGAACTCGCGCCGACCAGCGAATGCCGTTTCTACAACCGTCTCCTGGATGTCCCGATTCGCCGGGGCGGAGATCTGTTGCCCGATGTGCGGAAACATCTGACGGAATGCCGGTACTGCCGCCACGCGGCCGAACAGCTCAGCCATTTCGAGGGCGGTCTGGAGGTGCTGCTCGCCGAGACGGTGCTCGGCTGGGGCGCCCACCGCTATCTGGACTCACGGCCCGCGCGTGCCGAGGGCCGGCCGATGGCGGACCCCGACGGCGCGGCCCACCCCCGCCCCCGCCCCGGCGGCCGGCACCGACCGGCACCGGCCGGCCTTCCGGCCCAGCCCCGCAAGCAGGCCCGGGCCGTCCTGGTGGGCGCCGGACTGACCTCCCTCGCCCTGCTCGCCACCGTGCTCGTCGCCAAGGGCTGGACCGACGACGGGGGTGTGCCCGGCACCGGCCCCACCTGGGGCGCGGTCAGCAACAACACCGTCCGGCCGAGCCCGTCGGAGGTGTCCCAGGACGCCGGGTCACCGTCCGCCGCCTCCGTGGGCGACCCCGTCCAGGTCGGCCAGGGCAGACTTCGCAACGCCGACGTCGGCCTGTGTCTCGACACCCGCGACGGCCGGATCGCGGACGGCGCCCAGGCCGTCCTGGCCAGATGCTCCTCCGCAGGGTCCCAGCAGTGGTCGTACCAGGACGACGGACTGCTGCGCAGCACCGCGGATCCCGGTCTCTGCCTCGAATCGGACGCCGAGAAGAGGACGGTGTCGGTCGCCGACTGTCTCGCACACGCGGACGGGGTCCGCTACGACCTCACCGTGCGCGGCGAACTCCTGTTGCGCCGGGGCAAGGGGCTGCTGGTGGCACCGGGCAAGGGGGAGAGCGTCGCCGTCACGGAGCGGAACGGCTCGGAGGAACAGCGGTGGTACCTGGAGTCCGCCGACCGGAGCGCGCCGACGGGCCGGGACACAGAGTCGCCCGGGACACGGGACCCGGAGACCGGCAGCCCTTCCGGGGGGCCGGGCGGGGCGCCGCTCGCACCCCACCTCGCCCCGGCCTCGCCTCCCGCTGCCGGCGGCTCCGGCCAGGGGCCCGAGCGGAACCCCGGCCGACCGTCGGACCAGCAGGGGACACCGCCCGGGCAGTACGGGACACGGGCCGCCCAGGTCGACCACGACGACACCGGTCCGAGCGCGCCGGTCGAGGAGGCCGGGTCGGTGGTGAGCGCGGTCGCGGACACCGTGACCTCGCTGGCGGCGCCCGTCACCGCGCCCCTTCGGACCGTACTGCCGTAGACGAGGTGTGAGCCGCTGTCCCCAACGTCGGTTCGCGTGACCCGGTAGGCTGCCACGGCGTGCGCCGGTACTCGGCGCACGCCGGGAACGCGACTCAGGAGGAACGGCGTTGCACGTCCAGGAATGGCTCGACACCGTGCCCCCGGTCGCCGTCTACGCCCTGGTGGGCCTGGTCATCGGCCTGGAGAGCCTGGGCATCCCGCTGCCCGGCGAGATCATCCTGGTGTCGGCGGCGCTGCTGTCCTCGCAGCACGCGGGGATCAACCCCTGGGTGCTCGGTGCGTGCGCCAGCGTCGGAGCGGTGGTCGGTGACTCCATCGGCTATGCGATCGGCCGCAAGGGCGGGCGGCCGTTGCTCACCTGGCTCGGCAACAAGTTCCCCAGACACTTCAGTGAGGGCCACGTCGCCACGGCGGAGCGGTCCTTCGAGAAGTGGGGGATGTGGGCAGTGTTCTTCGGCCGCTTCGTCGCTCTGCTGCGGATCTTCGCGGGACCGCTCGCCGGTGTGCTGCGGATGCCGTACTGGAAGTTCCTGATCGCCAACGTGCTGGGCGGGATCATCTGGGCGGGCGGCACCACCGCGGTCATCTACTACGTGGGCATCGTCGCCGAGTCGTGGCTGAAGCGGTTCTCGTGGCTCGGGCTGGTGCTCGCCGTACTGATCGGGCTCACCTCGATGCTCGTGCTCAAGCGCAAGGCGGCGAAGGCGACGGCCCAGCTGCAGGCGGCCGAACCGGAGACCGTCCCGGCCGCCGACTGACCCTCACCGCGTCCCGTGCACCTCGTCGTGGGCCTTCGCCAGGTCCGCGTAGAGGGTGCCGTTCAGGGTGACTCCCTGACGCTCCTCCTCCGTCAGTTCCCGCCGTACCTTCGCCGGAACGCCCGCCACCAGTGAACCGGGCGGCACCCGCATGCCCTGCGGCACCAGTGCCTGCGCCGCCACCAGGGAACCCGCCCCGATCACCGCGCCGTTCAGCACCGTCGCGCCCATGCCGATCAGGCAGTCGTCCTCGACCGTCGCGCCGTGCACGACCGCGTTGTGGCCGACGGAGACCCGCTCGCCGATCGTCACTGGGAAGCCGGGGTCGGCGTGCAGGGTGCAGTTGTCCTGGACGTTGCTCCGGGCACCGACTGAGATGCGTTCTACATCGCCCCGGGCCACCGCGCCGTACCAGAGGCTCGCCCCCGCATGCAGGGTCACGTCTCCGATCACCGACGCCGTCGGTGCCACGAAGGCCGTCTCGTCGATCTTCGGTTCTCTGCCACCGATGCCCGTGATCAAGGCCCTGTGCGCCATTTCGCCTCCCACTCGCGGATATCCCGAACCGTACGCCACCCGGTGGGGCGAAGATCACAAGCCCTCGGACTCATACGGACGGCGCGCGCTCAGTACGGTGTGCTCGTGCCGAAGAGCAAGAACACGTTCTCATCCTGGCGGGGCCGTCTCGTCCAGCGTGCCGTCCACGCGGGCTGGGCCTGGGTGCAGCGCACGGGCTCCGTGACCGCCGAGCGCCCGGGGCGCTTCCGCTTCGGCGCGCTGGGTGCGCACAGCCGCCTGGCCTTTCCGCTCGGCACGGTGTTCGGAGAGCCGTGGATCCATGTCGGGTCCCACTGCATCGTCGGCGAACAGGTCACGTTGACGGCGGGTCTGATGCCCGACCTGGACCTCGGTCCTGAGCCGATCCTGCGCATCGGCGACGGGGTCGTGCTCGGGCGCGGCAGTCACGTCATCGCCGACACCACGGTCACCATCGGCAGCGACTGCTACTTCGGACCGTACGTCTACGTGACCTCCACGAATCACTCCTACGACGATCCCCACGAGCCCATCGGCAAGCAGTGGCCGCGGATGGAGCCGGTGGAGATCGGCCCGGGGTGCTGGATCGGTACCGGGGCGGTGATCCTGCCCGGCGCGCGGATCGGGCGGAACGTCGTCGTGGCCGCCGGGGCCGTCGTGCGGGGTGCGGTGCCCGACCACGCCGTGGTGGCGGGGGCGCCCGCCAGGGTCGTACGGCGATGGACCGCCGAGGAGGGCTGGCAGCCGCCGCTGCGGACACCGGCGCCGGTGCCGATACCTGCGGGGGCCACGGCGGAGCAGTTGAGCGCGCTGGCGGGGTTGGACGAGGAGGCCGCGGCGAGGTTGGCTGAGCTGGACTGAGGGTGCCTCAGGGGGTGCCGGGTCGGGTTGTCTTGCGGCTGCGGGCCGGTGGGGGCTTGTCGCCCGCGCGGCGGAGCCGCACATCGATACAGCCTCGCGCCCCTGAAGGGGTGGGTGCAGTGTCAGCCTGTTGCCAGGAGCAGTGTGCCGAGCAGGGCCAAACCCGCGCCTGTTGCCTGGAGGGTTCGTAGGCGTTCGTTGAGGAAGCCTCGGGCGGCCAGGGCTGTGACGATCGGGTAGAGGGAGGCCAGGACCGCGGCCACCGTCACCGGGCCGAGTCGGGCTGCCATCGAGTACGTGCCGTTCGCCGCCACGTCCGCCAGGCCGACGAAGGCCAGTGCGGGGAGGGCTCGCCAGGGGAAGCCGGTCAACGGGAGGGCGGGGGCGCCGCGTTTCACCGACACGTACAGGGCCGCTCCGCCCACCGCCACGTTGACCAGACGCTGCACGAACAGAGCCAGGAACAGGCCGGTGACAGTCGTGGACGCCTCCGCGATCAGGGCGAACACCGTACCGAAGCCGAGGGCCGCGACCAGGGTGAGGACGATCGCCCGACGTTGTACGGGAGCGCCCCGCAGCTGTGGGCCGCCTGCCAGGACCACTCCGGTGACGGCCACCGCGATGCCCGCGGCCTGTACCGGTCCGGGGCGTTCGCCGAGGAAGAGTCCCACGCCGACCGGGACCGCCACACTCAGTGTGCCCAGCGGGGACACGACCCCCATCGGGCCGAGCGCGAGTGCCTTGTAGAAGCAGATCAGGGCGACAGGCCCGGCCAGCCCGGCGCCGACCGCGAACCACAGGCGGGGCCCGGCTTCGCTCCAGCCGCTGCTCGCCGTCACGATCACGCCGAGCACCGCCGCCGCGATCGTCTGCGAGACGACCACCACCGTCAGCGCCGGAAGTCGTCGGGCCAGTACTCCGCCGCCGAAGTCGGCCAGGCCCCACAGGAGGCTGGTGGCCAGGGCGAAGAACGCTGTCACTGTCCGCCTCGCAGTACAGTTCGGTGAACGATCGGGTGCACCCCACCGTAGTTCATTCAGGTGGACCGTGTCATACAGAATATTGGACGTGAAGTGGCGGACCTCGACCTGCTGACCCAGTCCCTGGCGCGCAACGTCAAACGCTGGCGGACCGAGCGGGGCTTCACCCTGGACGCGCTCGCCGCCCGTGCCGGGGTCAGTCGCGGCATGCTGATCCAGATCGAGCAGGCCCGGACCAACCCGAGCCTGGGCACGGTCGTGAAGATCGGCGACGCCCTCGGGATCAGCATCACCACGCTGCTCGACTACGAGCAGGGCCCCAAGGTCCGGATCGTCCCGCCGGAGCAGGTGGTGCGGCTGTGGAGCACGGACGCGGGAAGCTGGAGCCGGCTGCTCGCGGGCGCGGAGGCCCCCGGCCCGCTGGAGATGTGGGAGTCGCTGATGATGCCGGGCGAGAGCAGCCGCTCGGATCCGCACCCGGCCGGCACGGTCGAGATCCTGCATGTCACGGAGGGCGAACTCACCCTGACAGTCGACGGGATCGAGCACCGGGTCCCCGCGGGGTCGAGCGTCACCTTCGAGGCGGGCGCCGAACACGAGTACGCCAACCGGGGTGACACTCCCGCCCGGTGGATGCTGGCCGTCTCGGTACCAGGCGTGTCCTGAGCGGCTGTTAGCGTGCCGCCATGGACGCGCCCATCGGACACTTCGACCGTGCCACCCCCGCTCCCGACGCCCTCGACGAGCTGACCGGCCCGGTCGCCGACGCCGTACGCCACTGGGCCGGCAGCGTCCCCGCCGAGCAGATCGTGTACGTCGACACCGACCCGGAGTGGGCCGACACCGCGGTCTTCGTCGAGCACTACGGCCGGGAGCTGCTGGAGCGGTCGGCGAACTGTGTCGTCGTCGCCGGCAAGCGGGGTGGCGAGAGCACCCTTGCCGCGTGCCTGGTGCTCTCCACCACCCGGGTCGACGTCAACGGCGTCGTCCGCCGCCGACTCGGCGCCCGCAAGGCCTCGTTCGCCCCGATGGACACAGCGACGGCGGAGACCGGCATGGAGTACGGCGGCATCACCCCGATCGGACTGCCCGACGGCTGGCCGGTGCTGGTCGACCCGGCCGTGGTCGACCTGCCGTACGTCCTGGTCGGCAGCGGACGTCGGCGGGGCAAACTGCTGGTGCCCGGGAAGGCCTTCGCGGAGCTGCCGGGCGCGGTGGTGCTGGAGGGGCTCGGCGTCGCCTGAGCTCAGGCCGGAGCGTGGTGGGCGAGGGCGTGATGCGGATCCGCCTCGCCCGGCACCGGCGCCGGATCGGCGTGCACGAGCGCCGCGGTGAGACGCGGTACCGCGTGCAGCAGAGCGTGCTCGGCCGCCACGGCGACCGCGTGCGACCGGCGTACCGTCATCTCCCCGTCCACCACGACCGCCACCTCCGCGCGCAGCCGGTGCCCGATCCAGCGCAGCCTCAACTCGCCGACCCCGCGCACCCCTTCGACGTCCAGCAGCGCACGCTCCGCCTGGTCCACGAGGTTCGGGTCGACGGCGTCGAGCACCCGCCGGAACACCTCGCGCGCCGCGTCCCGAAGTACCAGTGCGATCGCGGCGGTGATCGCCAACCCCACGATCGGGTCGGCGAGTTGCCAGCCGAGGGCCGCGCCGCCGGCACCGAGCAGCACGGCCAGTGAGGTGAACCCGTCGGTGCGGGCGTGCAGTCCGTCCGCCACCAGCGCCGCCGAGCCGATGTCCCGGCCCACGCGGATGCGGTAGCGGGCGACCCACTCGTTCCCGGCGAAGCCCACCAGGGCGGCCACGGCGACCGCGGGGAGATGCGCCACGGGACGCGGATCGAGCAGCCGGTCGATCGCCACCCATCCCGCGAAGGCCGCGCTCGCGGCGATCGTCAGCACGATCACGATGCCCGCGAGATCCTCGGCGCGGCCGTAGCCGTACGTGAACCGACGGGTGGCCGCGCGCCGGCCCAGCACGAAGGCGATGCCGAGCGGTACGGCGGTCAGTGCGTCCGCCGTGTTGTGCACCGTGTCGCCGAGCAGTGCGACGGACCCGGACACCGCCACGACGACCCCCTGCGCGAGGGCCGTCGCCCCGAGCACCGCCAGCGAGACCCACAGGGCGCGCATGCCGCGGGCGGAGGACTCCAGGGCGGAGTCCAGTTTGTCGGCGCTCTCGTGGGAGTGCGGGGTGAGGAGGTGGGTGAGGCGACGGCGGAAGCCGTGGCGCCGGTGTTCATGCGCGTGCTCGTGCGCATGCGGATGGTCGTGTCCGTGCTCGTGCGTGTGGTGATGCCCGTGGTCGTGGTCGCTCACGTGGTGCCCCTTCCGGTGCGCGCGGGAGTGGACGTGCCGCGCCCACGGAGCCATTATGTGCGTATGAGCGCACGCATGCACCTATCACCTGCGAACGATGCGCACCCGCGCAGCCCCGGCGAGGAACAGCTCGCCCTCGCCGCCGAGATCCTGGCCCTGCTCGGCGACCGCACCCGCCTCACCCTGCTGCACGCCCTGGCCGGGTCGGAGGCCGACGTCACGACCCTCACGGAGACCTGCGGAGCGGCCCGTCCCGCGGTCAGCCAGCACCTGGCGCGGCTGCGGCTGGCCGGACTGGTGAGCACACGGAAGGAGGGGCGCCGGGTGATCTACGCGCTGCGCGACGGTCACCTGCGCAGACTCGTCGACGAAGCCCTCAACGTGGCGGACCACCGGCTCAGCGACCGGCCGGTGCACGACTGAGGCAACCGGGGGATCAGTACGCGGACGCCGTACCGAGGTACTGCTCGGCGAAGGCCGCGGCCGCGGCGGGCGAGGTGAACAGGCGGCGGAGGCGGGCGAAGGTGGTGCCCGCCCGGTACTCGTCGCCCGACGAGGTGCCGTGGTAGACCTCGGAGAGCCACTGGGAGAACTCCTGGTAGTCCCACACGCGCCGCAGACAGGCCTCCGAATAGGCGTCCAGGCCGCCGCCGTCGCCCTTGTCGAGGTAGGCCACGAGAGCGTCGCCCAGCAGGAAGGCGTCGTGCAGGGCGAGGTTCATGCCCTTCGCCGCGATCGGCGCGGTGAGGTGGGCCGCGTCGCCGGCGAGGAAGAGGCGGCCGAAGGTCATGGGCTCCACGACGTAGTTGTGCATGTCGAGGACGCGCTTCTCGATCAGCCGGCCCTCGGTGAGCGGCGGGCTGCCGTCCGCGCCGAGGCGCTGCTGGAGTTCGGCCCAGACCCGGTCGTGGGACCAGTTCTCGGGGTCGTCGCCCGGCGGGCACTCCAGGTAGTAGCGGGTGACCTCGGGGCTGCGGGCCATGTGCCCGGCGAAACCGGCCGGATGGATGCCGAACAGGACGCAGTCGGACGACGGCGGCGCCTCCGCGAGCAGCGCCAGCCAGCCTATGCCGTAGTCGTGCCGGGCTATGCTCGCGCTCTCCGGGAGGGCAGTGCGGCTCACCCCGCGCGCCCCGTCGCAGCCCGCCACGAACTCGCACTCCACCAGCTGCCGTTCGCCCGTCTCCGCGTCGATGTACGACACGGAGGGCCGGGCCGTCTCCAGGTCGTGCAGTTCGACGTCCCGGACGCCGAAGCGGATCTCGCCGCCTCGCACGTCGGCGTACTCGCGCACCAGGTCCGTCACCAACAGCGGCTGCGGATACACGAAATGGTGCTGTCCCGTCAGCTCGCCGTAGCCGAAGCGGAAGCGCTCGCCGGCGAAGCGGAACTCGCACTCGGTGTGCAACTGGGCCCGCTCCAGCAGGGTGTCGGCGAGGCCGCGCTGCTGGAGACCGCGCACGGCCCACTCCTCGATGACACCCGCGCGCGGCCGCTGCTCGATGAACTCGCGGGTCTCCACCTCCAGGACGAGGCAGTCCACGCCCGCGGCTCGAAGGATGTTGCCGATGGTCAGGCCGGCGGGGCCGGCGCCGACGATGACGACGGGAAAGCGCTGTGGCGCACCGGAGTCGGGGTTGGGGGTCACCCGGTCATTATGTCGACGCCCCGGCGGGGCCGGGCAGGGGCGCCGGGTGCCTCCACACGCGGAGGCACCCGGTCCGCCCGCTCAGTGCGCGGGCGCGTCGGTGACGACGACCTCTTCGATGCTCCGCTCGATGTCCTCGGTGGAGGAGGCGGTCGCCTTGGCCCAGTAGTAGATCACCAGCGAGAAGGCGGCGATGACCAGCAGGTCCCACCACAGCCCCAGGTGTCCCTGGCCGCCGAAGCCGCCCTGCCAGGAGATGAGGCCGAGGCCCAGCAGGTACACCGGCAGCCACTGCGCCGCCTTCCAGTCCAGCCGCGGTGCGTCGGGCAGTCCGGCGTTCACCGCATACCAGGCGTACCCGCCGAGCAGCAGGTAACCGATGACGATGGCCACGCCGAGCCGCCACAGGGTGTCCCAGCCGGCCCAGTAGATGATGAAGTTGGCCACCACGAACGACAGCGGGGCGATCACCTTGCCGGCGGGCAGCCGGTACGGACGTTCGCGTTGCGGCAGCCGTTCGGTGAACACGCCGTACGCCAGCGGCGCGCCCGCGTACATCAGGACGCTCGCCGAGGTGATGAAGCCGACCAGCTCCTGCCAGCTGGGGAAGGGCAGGAAGCAGACCACACCGGTGACGAAGGACATGATCAGCCCGAACCACGGCACGCCCCGCGCGTCGGTGCGGGCGAACACCTTCGGCAGGTAGCCGTTCTTGGCCAGGCCGAAGGACACGCGGGAGGTCGCGGTCGTGTAGATCAGGCCGGTGCCGCCAGGGGAGATCACCGCGTCGAGGTACAGCACCGCGCTGAGCCAGCCCAGCCCGACCAGGGTGGCCAGACCCGCCCAGGGGCCGCTGATGCCGTCGTAGTGCAGCTTGGCCCAGCCGTGGGCGAAGGCCGTGTGCGGCAGGGCGGCGATGAACACGAGCTGGAGCAGGACGTAGATCACGGCGCCGATCGCGACCGAGCCGAGGGTCGCCCGGGGCAGATCCCGCTTGGGGTCACGGCTCTCGCCCGCGAGCTGGATCGCCTGCTCGAACCCCAGCAGCGCGAAGATGATGCCGCTCGAACTGATCGCGCTCAGCACGCCCTTGGCGCCGAACGGCGCGAACCCCTCCGAAGTGAAGTTGCCCGGGTGGAAGTTGCCGGCCGCGATGACGAAGATGGCGACCAGCGGCACCGCGATCTTCCACCAGGTGGCGGCGCTGTTGGTGAACGCGAGCGCCCGGACGCCGAAGAAGTTGACGGCGACGAACACGGCCATGAGGAACACGGCGACCACGAGACCGCCGGCGGTGAGTGTGCCGTCGGTGTGCTGGAAGCCCCGAGCCCAACTCCAGTGCCCGGCGTACCCGATCATGGCCTCGACCTCGATCGGCGCCACGGTCGCCGCCTGGAGCCAGGAGAACCAGCCGAACGACATGCCGGCCAGGCCGCCGAACGCGTAGTGCGGATAGCGCGCGGTACCGCCCGCGACCGGGAACATCCCGCCGAGCTCCGCGTGGACCAGGGCCAGCAGGACGATCGCCACCGCGCCGATGATCCACGAGATGATCGCCGCGGGGCCGGCCACCACGACCGCCTTCTCGGCGCCGTACAGCCAGCCCGAGCCGATGATGGAACCGACCGAGGCCCACATGAGCCCGATCAGTCCCACGTCCCGCCGCAGACCGCCGCCCGGCGGCGTCCCCTTTATTCCAGGTGCTGAATCGACGCTTACCATAAATTAAGGGGCCTCTCACGAAATACTTGCATTCGCTGATCGAGCAGCCCCAGATTACGAAGCAACCGCCTTCTGGTTAAAGGCGGTTGTCGTAGATTTGACTTCTTCGCGGGAAATTCCTTGCGAGTGATTTCAGGAATTCGTCGGGCCCAGTCGGGGAAACTCGATCGCCGGGCACTTGTCCATCACCATGTCGAGGCCGGCGGCACGGGTGCGGTCGTACGCGGCCTCGTCGATGACGTCCAGCTGGAACCACACGGCCTTGGCCTCGATGGCGGCGGCTTCGTCGGCGACCGCTCCCGCGAGGTCGCTGTTGACGAACACGTCGACCACGTCCACGTCGAAGGGGATCTCCGCGAGGGAGGCGTACCCCTGCTCGCCGTGCACGGTCTCCGCCTTGGGATGGACCGGCACGATCCGCTTGCCGTAACGCTGCAGCACCTCGGCGACGCTGTAGGCCGCGCGCCGCTGGTTCGCCGACAGTCCCACGATCGCCCAGGTGTCGCCGAGTTCGGTGAGGATCTTGCGGGTCGTTGCTGCATCGCCGTACACGGGGGCCTCCGGGGGACTCGACAAGGGCGTTCACGGGCGGCAACAGCCTGCGCGGCACAGTGATTCCGCAGCGCCCCGGACCCGAAGCATGCGGCCGCCCACGACGTGGCACGACTGGTTGAATCCTGTACCCGTGACCGAAATACGGGTCGGTTCCCCGCACGGAGGCCCCCGCCCGCCTACGCTCGCCCCGTGCTGCGCATCACCGACGCCCGAACCGGCGACCCCGTCGAAGCCGCCCCCGCCCGCAGGGGCCTGACCCGAGTCGAAGCCCATGTGCCGGGCTACGACGTCTCCGCCCTCCGTGTCCTGCTGGTCGCCGACGTCCTCGTCCGGACCCTGGAGCTCGGCGGCACCCCGGTGTGGGCGCTGCTCACCGGCGGCCGGGAACAGGCGGAACTGCACGCGGGCGCCGCGGCTCTCGGGACCCGGCCCTTCGAGGACCGCCGGGACGTCGGCCCCGGATGGGGCGAGGCTCAGGTCGTCCATGTGGTCGGGGAGGGCGGCGCGGCCCCGGGCGGGGTACAGGTGGCCGTCGCACCCGTCGTGACCGCGGGCATCCCCGAGGACGCCGACTTCGCCGTGGTCCGCCTCGCCCTGCTCGCCTCGCCCCGGGGCACGCCCGCACGGCTCGACGGGACCGCCCTCACCGAGGCCCACGAGACCCTCGTACGCTGGCGTCGGGCCGTCGCCGCCTGGGCACGGCAACCGTCCCGGCCCGTCCCCGACGAGGTGCGCGGACGGCTCCGCACCGCCTGGGAGGACGACCTGGACGTACCCGAGGTCCTGCGCGTACTGCGGTGGGTCGAGGAGTCGGAGCTGCCGGAGGGCGCCCGTTTCGAGACATACGCCTACGCGGACCGGCTGCTCGGTCTCGACCTCGCCCGCGACCTGGGAACACCGGCGTGAACGCGCCCACCGGAGCGGGCCCGCCGCGCCGCCTAGTCGTCCTGAGACACGCCAAGTCCGCCTGGCCCGAGGGCGTCGCCGACCACGAACGCCCGCTCGGGCCCCGTGGCCTCCGGGACGCGCCGGAGGCGGGCCGTCACCTCGCCGGGTCCGGCCTGCTCCCCGACCTCGTTCTGTGCTCCACGGCCGTACGCGCCCGGCACACCTGGGAGTTGGCGTCCGCTCAGTGGGACACCGAGCCGCCGGTCCGCCTCGACCCCGAGCTGTACGGGGCCGACGTACCGGAGTTGCTGGCGACCGTGCACGCGACGCCGCCCGAAGTCGTGACGCTGCTGCTCGTCGGGCACAACCCGGGGCTGGAGGAGCTGGTCCTCACGCTGGCCGGGGACGGCGTCGAGGGCGCGCTGGACGAGGTCCGGCTGAAGTTCCCGACCTCGGCGATCGCGGTGCTGGACTGGCACGGAGCCTCCTGGCGGGACCTGGCCCCGGGGGCGGCGCTCCTCACGTCCATGTCGGTGCCGCGGGGCCGGAGGATGTGACGCCGGGGCCTCGGCACCGACGGATTAGGCTGGCCGGATGCAGGACGAGTACCGCACGGTGGCCCACGCGGGCGTGCACGAGACCGAGGTCAACCGCTCGCGCTTCCTGTGCGCCCTCGCCCCGGCGGCCACCGAGCAGGAGGCCCAGGACTTCGTCGCGGCCGTCCGCAAGGAGCACTCCGACGCCACCCACAACTGCTACGCCTACGTCATCGGCGCCGACGCCGCGATCCAGAAGGCGAGCGACGACGGCGAACCCGGCGGCACCGCGGGCGTCCCCATGCTCCAGATGCTGCTGCGCCGCGACATGCGGTACGTCGTCGCCGTCGTCACCCGCTACTACGGCGGCGTCAAGCTCGGCGCGGGCGGCCTCATCAGGGCCTACGGCGGCTCGGTCGGCGAAGCTCTCGACACGCTCGGCACCCTCACCCGCCGCCGGTTCCGCCTCGCCACGGTGACCGTCGACCACCAGCGCGCGGGCAAGGTGCAGAACGACCTGCGCTCGACCGGGCGCGAGGTGCGGGACGTCCACTACGGCGAGGCGGTCACCATCGAGATCGGACTGCCGGACGCGGACGTGGTGGCGTTCCGGGGATGGCTGGCGGACGTGACGGCGGGGACGGCGGGGTTCGAGCTCGGCGGGGAGGCGTACGGGGACGCGTGAGCCAGGGGGACGGCGGCTCCGGTGCCGGACTCTCCGGCCGCGTCGGTCACTTTCGTTCCAGCGCGGCAGGCCGCAGCTCGAGCTGATTGACCCGGTGCCCCCCGCCCGGCTCGCGGCAGCTGATGAGGGGGCGGTATGCGTTAGCGTGGCCGGTGTTGACGGCGAGCCCCGTGCTGGTTCGTGCTGATTTCAGAGGCGCAGTAGGGGTAGACGTGCAGTTCGGGGCGGTTTGATGAGAATTCTGCACACGTCCGACTGGCATCTCGGCCGGGCGTTCCACCGGGTGTCCATGCTCGGGGCGCAGGCCGAGTTCATCGGTCACCTCGTGACGACCGTGCGGGAGCGCGAGGTGGACGCGGTGGTCGTGTCGGGAGACGTGTACGACCGCGCGGTGCCGCCGCTCGCCGCGGTCGAGCTGTTCGACGACGCCCTGCACCGGCTCGCCGACCTCGGCGTACCGACGGTGATGATCTCCGGGAACCACGACTCCGCCCGCCGTCTGGGCGTGGGCGCGGGACTCATCGACCGAGCCGGCATCCATCTGCGGACCGAACCGGCCGCCTGCGGGACGCCGGTCGTACTCGCCGACACGTACGGCGATGTGGCCTTCTACGGTCTGCCGTACCTCGAACCCGCCCTGGTCAAGGACGAGTTCGGGGTGGCGAAGGCGGGTCACGAGGCCGTGCTCGCCGCCGCCATGGACCGCGTCCGCGCCGACCTCGCCACGCGCGCGGAGGGCACGCGGTCCGTCGTCCTCGCCCACGCGTTCGTCACCGGCGGCGAGGCCAGCGACAGTGAGCGGGACATCACCGTCGGCGGGGTGGCCGCGGTGCCCGCCGGTGTCTTCGACGGCGTCGACTACACCGCCCTCGGGCACCTGCACGGCAGCCAGACCATCACCGGGCGCGTGCGGTACTCCGGTTCCCCGCTGCCGTACTCCTTCTCCGAGGCCGACCACCGCAAGAGCATGTGGCTCGTCGACCTGGACGCCGGGGGCGCGGTCACCGCCGAGCGCCTCGACTGCCCGGTGCCGCGTGCGCTGGCCCGGATCAGGGGGACGCTGGAGGAACTCCTCGCCGATCCCGGGCTCGTGGACCACGAGGAGGCGTGGGTCGAGGCGACCCTCACCGACCCCGTCCGCCCGGCCGAACCCATGGCCCGGCTCTGCGAGCGCTTCCCGCACACCCTGAGCCTCGTCTTCGACCCCCAGCGGTCGGCGGACGACCCCGACGTGTCGTACGCCAGGCGGCTGGCCGGACGCAGTGACCAGGAGATCGCCGAGGACTTCGTGGCGCATGTGCGGGGAGCGGGACCCGACGAGCGTGAACAGGGCGTACTGCAGGACGCGTTCGACGCGGTGCGCGCGGACGAGGTCGTCCGGGAGGTGGCCCGGTGAGGCTGCACCGGCTGGACATCACCGCCTTCGGGCCGTTCGGCGGCTCACAGACGGTCGACTTCGACGAGCTGTCCGCCGCGGGGCTGTTCCTGCTGCACGGGCCGACGGGAGCCGGCAAGACGTCGGTGCTGGACGCCGTGTGCTACGCGCTGTACGGCTCCGTGCCGGGGGCCCGGCAGAGCGGTCAGGGGCTGACGCTGCGCAGCGACCACGCCGGCGCCGCCACCCGCACCGAGATCCGGCTCGAACTCACCGTCACCGGGCGCCGGTTGGAGATCACGCGGCAACCTCCGTGGGAACGCCCCAAGAAGCGCGGCGCCGGAACCACGCTGGACAAGGCCCAGAGCTGGCTGCGCGAGTACGACGCAGCCACCGGGAACTGGAAGGACCTGAGCCGCTCCCATCAGGAGATCGGCGAGGAGATCACCCAGCTGCTCGGCATGAGCCGCGAGCAGTTCTGCCAGGTCGTGCTGCTGCCCCAGGGCGACTTCGCGCGCTTCCTGCG
Organism: Streptomyces sp. NPDC005374; assembly: GCF_042872225.1. Lineage (NCBI taxonomy): Bacteria > Bacillati > Actinomycetota > Actinomycetes > Kitasatosporales > Streptomycetaceae > Streptomyces > Streptomyces sp. NPDC005374. Next base: position 105,912 of record NZ_JBIAKA010000010.1, read on the forward strand.
GGCCGACGCCGAGGCGCGCGGCAAGTTGCTGGGCCGCCTCTTCGACACCCACCGCTTCGCCGAGGTCGAGAAGCGGCTGGCCGAGCGCCGCCGTGCCGCCGAGGCGCAGGTGCGCGAGGGGGACGCCGCGCTGCTGGCCGACGCGCACCGCATGCAGCAGGCGGCCGGCGACGCCATGGAGCTGCCCGGGCTGAACCCCGGTGAGCCGGGCCTTGCCGAGGCCGTCCTGAGCGCGGCCGCGGTCGCCCGCAGTACCGCCCGGGAGCAGCTGACGATCGCCCACTGCGCCCTGAGCGCAGCCGAGTCCGGTCAGGCCGCCGCCGAGCGCGCCCTCACCGACGTACGCGAAGTCGACCGGCTGCAACGGCGGTTCGCCCAGGCACGCGAGCGTGCCGCGCTGCTGGAGAAGCGCGCCGACGGCTACCACCAGGCGCAGGCCCGGATGGAGCGGGCCCGCAAGGCGGAGGCGGTGGCGCCCGCGCTGGACCTGCGGGAGGCCGCCGAGGCCGAGCACCGGCAGGCAGCCGTGGCCGAGGCACGCGCGCGCGGACTGCTGCCGGAGACCTTCGCGGGAGCGGGGGCAGCCGGACTCGCGGCCGCGGCCCGCCGGGCGGCCGAGGAGCTCGGCGGTCTGGACCCGGCCCGGCGCGCCGAGCAACGGCTTGTCGAACTCGTCGCGGAGCGCACCGAGTTGGACCGTCAGGAGCGGTCCGACGAGGACGTGCTCCAGGAGGCCGAGGCGTGGCTCACGGGGTGGGAGGGGGCCCGTACGGCTCTCCTCGGCGGTGTCGAGTCCGCCCAGGAGGCGGCCACCCGCGCCGAACAGCTGGCCGTACAGCGAGAGCCCGCCCGCAAGCGGCTCGCCGCCGCACGGCAGCGCGACCAGTTCGCCCGCGACACCGACGACGCCCAGCAGCAGGTGATCGAGGCGACGGACCGCGCCCTGAAGGCCCGCGCCGAGTGGCTGGACGTCAAGGAGCGGCGACTGAACGGCATCGCCGCCGAGCTGGCCGCACAGCTCACCGACGGCGAGCCGTGCGCGGTCTGCGGAGCCCCCGAACATCCGGCGCCCGCCCGCAAGGACGCCGGGCACGTCGACCGGGAGACCGAGGAGCGCGCGCTCGCCACCTCGCAGCGCGCCGACGAGCAGCGGGCCGAGGCCGAGCGGCGTCTCGGGTTCGTGCAGCGGGCGCTGGCCGCGGCCCAGGGCGAGGCCACGGACGCGTCCACCGAGGAACTCGCCGCCCAGGCGGACGAGTTGGAACGCGAGTACACCCGGGTGCGCGGCCTCGCCTCCGCCCTGCACACCGCGACGGAACAGCTGCGGCAGGCCGAACGGGAACGCGAGCGGCGGCTCACCGTGCGGCAGGAGGCCGCCGTGCGCACCGCCTCCCGCGGTGCCCGCCGTGACGCGCTGGACCGGGAACGCACCCTCCTGGAAGCCGAGTTGACCGAAGCGCGAGGCGCCGCCGACAGCGTGGCCGTCCGTGCCGCCCAGTTGGAGCGGCAGGTCGCGCTGCTCACCGACGCCGCCGACGCCGCCCGCGTCGCGGAGGACACCGCCCAGCGGCTCAAGGACGCCGACGCCAGGCTCGCCGACGCCGCCTTCAGGGCCGGTTTCGACACCCCGCAGGCCGCGGCCGCCGCCCTCCTCGACGAGGCGGCCCACCGCGATCTCCAGCACCGGCTGGACGCCTGGCAGACCGAGGAGGCCGCCGTGCGGACCGTCCTCGCCGAGACCGACACCGCCGAGGCGGCCCGACGGCCACCCGCCGACCTCACGTGCGCGGAGCGGGCCGCCTCCGACGCGGGCCGCCGGGTCCGCGAGGCCGCCTCCGCGCTCGACGCGGCCGCCCGGCGCTGCACCGAACTCGACCGGCTCTCCACCCGCTCGGCCACCGGCCTGCGCCAACTGGCGCCGCTGCGTGAGGAGTACGACCGGGTGGCCCGGCTGTCCACGCTCGCCGCGGGCACCTCGGCGGACAACGAACGCAAGATGCGTCTGGAGTCCTATGTGCTCGCGGCCCGGCTGGAGCAGGTGGCGGCCGCCGCGACCGCACGGCTGCAGCGCATGTCGTCCGGCCGCTACACCCTCGTCCACTCCGACGACCGCGCCGGCCGCGGCCGCAGCGGTCTGGGACTGCACGTCGTCGACGCCTGGACCGGGCGGGAACGGGACACGGCCACGCTGTCGGGCGGCGAGACGTTCTTCGCCTCGCTCGCCCTCGCGCTCGGCCTGGCGGACGTCGTGACGGACGAGGCGGGTGGGGTCCGGCTGGACACGCTCTTCATCGACGAGGGCTTCGGCAGCCTCGACGACCAGACCCTGGACGAGGTCCTCGACGTACTGGACTCACTGCGGGAGCGCGACCGCAGCGTCGGCATCGTGAGTCACGTGGCCGATCTGCGGCGGCGTATCCATGCGCAACTGGAGGTCGTCAAGGGGCGTTCGGGGTCGGTGCTGAGACAGCGGGGAGCGGGCTGAACCCCAGTGGCCGCCGGGGGAGCGGTGACGAGTACACGACGCTCGTGGTCACCGAGCCCAGCGTGCTGATCCTGCCCGACACCTCCTCCAGGTGGCGCATCGAGCGCGCGGCGACCTTGATGACGAAGCAGTCGTCACCGGTCACATGGTGGGCCTCCAGGATCTCGGGCGTCACGGCGACCAGGTCGTGGAAGGGCTTGTAGTTGCCGTTGGGGTAGCGGAGGCGGACGAACGCCAGGATCGGCAGGCCGAGCCGGTCGGGGTCCACGACGGCGGCGTAGCCCTGGATGACGCCCGCCTCCTCCAGGCGCCGCACGCGCTCGGTGACCGCGCTGGACGACATGGACACGGCACGGGCGAGCTCGGCGAAACTGGCCCGGCCCTCCCGCTGGAGGACGTCGAGGATGCGCCAGTCGGTGGCGTCCGGGGAATACGCGGTCATGCCCGAGAAATAGCAGGGGAATCCCCGGCCGATCAAGTCCCACGCCGTGGAATCTCCCTTAAGGTTCCTGTTCGCGGACCATAGATTTCTGGCCATGACGACAACCGACTCGATCACCGTGAACCCCGTCCTGCGCGTCGCCCCCGCCGCGCCGGCCCAGGCCGCCGCCTACTTCCGTGCCGAACTCGCCTTCCACGCCGACGTCTCCGACGTCGCCGCCGCGCTGTCCGCCGGCGGAAACCCCGGCTTCGTCGTCCTCGACTCCCGCTCCACCGCCGCCTGGGACCAGGGGCACGTCCCGGGCGCCGTCCACCTGCCCACCGCGCTCATCGCCGAGCAGGCCGGACAGCTCCTCGACCCGTCCGTGCCGGTGGTGGCGTACTGCTGGGGCCCGGGCTGCAACGGTGCCGCCCGCGCCGCGCTCGCCCTCGCCGAACTCGGCTACCAGGTGAAGGAGATGCTCGGCGGCTTCGAGTACTGGGTGCGTGAGGGCCTGGAGTTCGAGACCTGGGAGGGCCGCGAGCGGCGTGCCGCCGACCCGTTGACCGCACCGGCGGACTCGGAGGACTGCGGCTGCTGAAGGCCCGGGGATCCGGGCGGGGTTTCTGTGCAGGTGCAACCTTGCGGTTCCTGTGCGTGTAGGTTCTGCCGCATGGTGCGATACGCGGAGCCGGGCGCGGTGGAGTGGGTGGAGTCGGGCGGCGGTCCGCTCATAGCGGTGCCGGAGACCGTGCTCCCGTTCTGGGCGGGCGCCGACGGCGACGAGACGGCCTCGGACTACGACCGGGCCTGTGAAGTCGACGGCTGTGTGGGCCTGTTGCCGGTCGGCGACGCCACGGCCCTGGTCCTCGGGGACGAGCCCGCCTCGACCTCCTACCTCCCCGGCCACGACACCTTCGTACGGTGGAACGCCGCCGACACCGAGGACGAACTCCTCGCCGAGGTCCCCGCCGCTCTCGCCACGGCCGCCTGGGAGGCCGAGGTGAACTGGACGGTGCCCGGCCCGGTCGTCCTCTTCGACGCGGCCTGGCCGGGCAACGACTCCGTGAACACCGACCACCTCAAGGTCTCGCTGATCCCCGGCCGGTACGCGGTACGCGTGGCCGACGTGCGGCCCGGGCCGGAGATCTGGCTGGGGCTGGTGCAACTGCGACGGTTGCCGGACTGAGGCACGGGCACGGGCACGGCCGGGTCGGGTCGGGTCACCCGAGAGGTACCGACCCGCGGGGCGCCGACCCGAACGGCGCCCCGCGGCGACGACCGTCAGAGCTGTGACAGCTCGTCCACCAGGTCGTCAAGGCCCAGCGAACCCTGCGACAGCGCCGCCATGTGCCAGGCCTTGAGGTCGAACGCGTCGCCGTGCCGCTCGCGGGCCTTCTCCCGGCCCAGCAGCCAGGCCCGCTCACCGAGCTTGTAGCCGATCGCCTGCCCGGGGATCGTGAGATAGCGGGTCAGCTCGCTCTCCACGAAGTCCGCCGGACGGCTGCTGTGCGCGCCGAAGAACTCCTGCGCCAGCTCGGGCGTCCAGCGCTCGCCGGGGTGGAAGGGGGAGTCCGCCGGGATCTCCAGCTCCAGGTGCATGCCGATGTCGACGATGACCCGCGCGGCCCGCATCATCTGCGCGTCGAGGTAGCCGAGCCGCTGCTCCGCGTCCGTGAGGAAGCCGAGCTCGTCCATCAGCCGCTCCGCGTACAGCGCCCAGCCCTCGGCGTTGGCGCTGACCCCGCCCACCGCGGCCTGGTAGCGGGAGAGGTTCTCCGCGACATGCGCCCACTGGGCGAGCTGCAGGTGATGGCCCGGGACGCCCTCGTGGTACCAGGTCGAGACGAGGTCGTAGACCGGGAAGCGGGTCTGGCCCATCGTCGGCAGCCAGGTGCGGCCGGGGCGCGAGAAGTCCTCCGACGGAGGCGTGTAGTAGGGCGCCGCCGCACCACCGGGCGGGGCGATGCACGACTCCACCTTCCGTACCCGCTCGGCGAGTTCGAAGTGCGTGCCGTCGAGCGAGTCGATCGCCTGGTCCATCAGGCCCTGGAGCCAGTCGCGGACCTCGTCCACGCCCTCGATGTGCTTGCCGTGCTCGTCGAGGTGGGCGAGCGCCACCCACGGCGTCTCGGCGCCGGGCAGGATCTTCTCGGCCTCCTGCTTCATCTCGCCGAGCAGACGGTGGTACTCGGACCAGCCGTACGCGTACGCCTCGTCGAGGTCGAGGTCCGTGCCGTTGAAGTAGCGCGCCCAGCGGGCGTACCGCTCACGGCCCACCGTGTTCGGGGCGCCCTCGATGGTCGGTGTGTACACGTCCCGCATCCAGTCCCGCAGTTCCACCACGGAGGCGGTCGCGGCGCGGGCGGCCTCGTCCAGCTCCGCGCGCAGCGCCTCCGGACCGGCCGAGGCGAAGTCCTCGAACCAGCCCCGGCCCGCGCCGTCGGTGTCCGCCCACTCCGTGAGCTGTCCGACGAAGGTGGCGGTCGGTCGCGGCGCCGCGTACAGCTTGCGCTCCAGACCGAGCGCGAGGGACTCGCGATACCCCGCGAACGCGGCCGGCACGGCGCGCAGCCGCTCGGCGATCGCCGCCCAGTCCTCGTCGGTCCCGCTCGGGGTGACGGTGAAGACCTCGCGGATCGAGTGTGCGGGGGTGGCCATGTTGCCGACCGCGCGCAGGCCCTCGTCGGCCTCGTGCACGGCGAGTTCGGCCGTCAGGCGTTCACGCAGCAGCCGGCCGCACCGGCGCTCGCTGTCACTGTCCGCGCCGGCCTGCCGCTCGGCCTCGTCGAGCTTGGCGAGCGTGGCCCGCTGAAGCTCGGCGAGCGCCTCCTGGCCCGCCGGTGAGGTGTCGGGCAGCCTGCTCGAACTCTCCTTCACGCCGAGGTAGGTACCGGTGACCGGATCGAGGGCGATGAGCTCGTCGACGTACGCGTCGGCGACCTGACGGGGCAGCGGGCTCTGGGTGTCAGACATGCGGTCCATCCTCATACGGGGACCGCGCGGGAGTCACCCCGATTCCGCTGTCGGCGTGGCATACGGAAGCAGGGGCCCGCACTCCCGCTGCTGGAAGATCCAGCGCCGACCGCCGGAGATCAGGTGGAACACGGTCCGCGACTCCGGCAGCGCCCGGCTCCGCTCCACGAACGGCCCCACCAGCTCCGCCCCCGATGCGGTCTGACCCGTACCGAGAGCAACACCTCAAGGCCAGAACCCCTTACGGCGCTTCGGCCCTCGAAACGCCCAGGGCGTCCTCCTGCTCCGCCTGCGGAGCGAGTCGCGCGGTGATCACCAGGGTCCCCTCCTCGATCTGGTAGTCGAGGGGGAGCCCGAGTCCCCGCATCGCCGCCACCATCCCGGTGTTGGACGACTGCGTCACGGCGTACACGCTCTCGCACCCGGCCTCGCCCGCGAGGGCCACCAGCCGCTGCAACAGCTCCGCACCGATCCCGCGACGCTGCCACGCGTCCTCGACGAGCAGCGCCACCTCGGTCTCGTCCCCGTCCCACAGCAGATGACCGAGCCCGACGATCCGCCCCGACGCGGTCTGCACCGCGAGGGTGCGGCCGAAGCGGGGACTGAGCAGGTGGTTCAGATAGCGGTCGGCATCCCCGACCGGCCCGTGGTACCGCAGGCTCAGGGTCCGCGGTGAGCACCGGTCGTGCATCGCCCGCGCGGCCTCCACATCATCGGTGTCGGCCCGCCGCACGGTGATGTCGTTGCCCTCCGGCAGCGTCAGCACGTCATGACTGCGCGGAATCCGCGGTCCGAGCCGGGCGTCCAGCTCGACCAGGGCCCGGGCCCTGGCGAACTCCGTCGGCGTGAACGGCAGATACGGCCGCTCCACGGTGATCACTCCGCCTTCCGGTGCCCGCAACCGCATCACGGTGTCCTCGAGAGCCCCTTCCACGGGCACGCCCTCCGGGCCGCGGCCGCCTCCCACCGGAACGGCGGGCAGGGACTTGATGGTGCACCGGCCCAGCAACTGCCGTAGAGCCAGGGGCAGTTCCGCCGCGTCCAGCGCGGTGCGGGTGGCCAGGCCCAGCACCCGGGTCGGGGCGTCCACCAGGTCATGGGTGTCGCCGCGCTCGATCCAGGTGTCGGTTCCGCCGGCCAGGGCCACGGCCCGGGTGAGCTCGGAGCCCTCCAGCGTGCCGGGCGCGCGCAGCAGGAACTCGTCGACCGTGCCCTCGGCCAGCGGATGCGTCTGGAGGCTGAGGATGTCGACCCGCTGTCCGGCGAGGGCCGTGCAGAGGGCTGCCAGGGAACCCGGTGCGTCCTTCACCGTGGTCCGCATCCGCCACAGCGTGCTCTCCGCTGCCATGGGGCCCTCGGTCCCCGACGGCTGCTCGGACGGCCCGGTCCGCTCGCCCTGGGGCAGCGGCCGGGCACCGGTATCGCCTGTCGGGGGTGCGTGGCCGTGGCGGCGTGCCCACCATGTGTGGAATCCGGCGGTGGCGGCCAGGGCCACCGCCGAGATCACCAGCAGTGCCGTGCCGTCGGGGCCGTGCCCGATCAGGTTCGCCACGGTGTCCGCCACCGCGACGGCCGTGAACAGGGCCGCGAGCTCGATCACGTCGCGTCGCCAGTGGTGCACGGGGCGACCGTGTTTCGCACGCGTCACGTCAGTCATGTCTCGAGTCATGCAGTCACTGTGGAGGAACGGTGTTGCGTGATCACGAACGCATTGTGACTGATCGGTAAAGCCATGTTCTATGCTTTTGTACCTTTTTCAACTGTTCGGTCGTGAGTGAGCCGTGCGGGCCGCACACCGGGGGTCACCGGAGGGTGACGTCGGCCTGCGACCCGCCCGCGAGGATGACGCCGTTACTGGCCCACCCGGCCCGGCTGGAGCACCTGCGTGAACAGCACGGTGCCGTCCACCTCGCGCAGCCGTACCGTCAGCTCGCCGCTGTGGCCGTCGATGTCGACCTCGCCGAAGAACTGGTAGCCGCCCGCGGGGGAGACGTTCGCGGCGGTCGGTGCCTTCACGAACACCCGCTCCGGACCGAAGGTGCCGTCGAGCGCGCTGGCCGGGAAGGCGCCCGCGTTCAGCGGGCCCGAGACGAACTCCCAGAACGGCTCGAAGTCGGTGAACGAGGCCCGCGACGGCTGGTAGTGCTGGGCCGACGTGTGGTGGACGTCCGCAGTGAGCCACACCGTGCCGGTGATCCTGCGCTGCTTGACGTACCGCAGCAGTTCGGCGATCTGCAGCTCGCGTCCGAGCGGGGCACCCGGGTCGCCCTGTGCCACCGCCTCGATGTTCGCCCTGCCCTCCGTGGCGTCGGGCACGACCAGGCCGAGCGGCATGTCGGAGGCGATCACCTTCCACACCGCGCGCGAGCGCGACAGCTCCCGCTTGAGCCAGTCCAGTTGCTCCCGGCCGAGGATGCCCTGCGGGTCGACGGTCTGGTCGTCGGGCGAGTTGGCGTTGCGGTACGTGCGCATGTCCAGGACGAACACGTCGAGCAACGGGCCCTGCCGCAGCACCCGGTACACCCGGCCGTCCCGCGCCCCGGGCCGGAGCGTGGAGACCGGGAAGTACTCGCTGAACGCGCGCCGGGCCCGGCCCGCCAGCACGTCGACGCTCTTCTCCGTGTAGCGGGTGTCGGAGTCCAGGATCGTCTGGCCCGGGTACCAGTTGTTGCGGACCTCGTGGTCGTCCCACTGGATGACGGACGGCACCCGGGCGTTGAAGTCCCGGAGGTTGTGGTCGAGCAGGTTGTAGCGGAAGTTGCCGCGGAACTCGGCCAGCGTCTCGGCGACCTTGGACTTCTCCTCGGTGACGATGTTCCGCCAGGTGCTGCCGTCGGGCAGGGCGGCGGTCTCCGAGAGGGGGCCGTCGGCGTAGATGTTGTCGCCGCTGCACAGGAAGAAGTCCGGGTCGAGCTTGGCCATCGCCTGGTAGATCGTGTAGCCGCCGAAGCCGGGGTTGATCCCCCAGCCCTGCCCGGCGAGGTCGCCGGACCACAGGAAGCGCACCCCGTCCCGGCGCTTGCCGGACACGGTGCGGAAGGTGCCCGTGACCGGCTCGCCGGTGCGGCGCGGGTCGTCCGGGTCGGCCAGCCGCACGCGGTAGTGGATCTGCTCGCCCGAGGGCAGGCCGTGCAGCCGGGTCGTACCGGTGAAGTCGGTGCCGGCGTCGAGCAGCGGGCCGTGCCACCGGCACGGGTTGCGGAACGACTCGGTCGCGGACGTCTCCACGATCATCCGGGCCGGGCGGTCCGAACGCACCCACACCAGGCCGGAGTCGGAGGTCACGTCTCCCGTCTGCACGCCCCAGCCCGCCTCGGGACGCCCGGACAGGGCGAAGGCCGGTGCGGCTCCGGACGCCGCGGGCAGGGTGAGGGCCGCCGACGCGGCAAGGGATCCGCGCAGAACGCTGCGACGACCGGGGAACGGACGATGGGACATGGGTGCGCCTCCAGGGACGGGATCCGGCCAGTGTGCGATGCCACACCTACGGGGGTCCCGCAGCGCGTACGGAAACCACGAGTGAACAACTGGCCGCGGGAGCAAGGGAACCCGTGTGCGAAGGAAGCGCCCGGCTTGTGGTCCCCGGGCGTGCGGCGTGAGGGCTCAGCGGCTGCCGTCGAGGATCACGCGGGCGACCAGGGCCGGGTCGTCGTTCATCGGGCAGTGGCCGCAGCCGGGCAGCCGTACCAGCCGGGCGCGGGGAATGGTCTGCTTGGCGCGCACGCCCTGCCGGCGTACGAGCAGCATGTCCCTGGTGCCCCAGGCCACCGTCACCGGGAGTCTCGGGATGTCGTCGGTGAACCGGACCGCGGTGCCGGCCCGCAGGGTCTCGTCGAACCCCGTGGCCTGCGCGAGGGCGAGCGTCTCGGCGACCACGGCCTCGGGTGCGCGCAGGCCCGGGCGGGCGTAGATCGTGCTCGTCAGCATCGTGCGGCCCGCCGCGCTGCGTGACAACCGCTCGACCAGCGGGAGCGGCAGCCGCCGGGCGATGTGCCGCATCGTGAGCAGGACGCCGAACGCGTAGCGGCGCTCGGCCTGCGACCAGAACCCCGCCGGGGACAGTGTGGTGACGGACCGTACGAGCTTCTCGCGGCCCAGTTCCAGGGCCAGCAGACCGCCGAGGGAGTTGCCCGCCACATGGGGGCGGTCCAGCTCCAGCGCCTCGCAGAACGCCCCGAACACGGCCGTCGTGGTGGCCAGGTCGTACGCGAGCCCCCGCGGCAGCCCCGGTGACGCGCCGAACCCCGGCAGGTCCACGGCGATCACGTCCCGCTCGGTCGCCAGGATGTCCACCACCGGGTCCCAGGCCTGCCGGTGGTGGCCTATGCCGTGCAGCAGGAGCAGCGGCTCACCGCGGCCCGCGCGCGTGTAGGAGACGGTCACGGGCAGCGGCCCCTGCGCGGAGGGGACTTCGAAGGAGACGGTGGCGGGCATGAGGGCTCCTTGGCGGCGGCTCACGGGCCGAGACGGGAACGCACGACGGACACGCTGTAGACAGCTTGTCAGCAATTGCTACTCACGGGTAGACCCATGGTGCGCCGCAGAGATATCGCCTGGACACGGACCGGCGGCTGGGCTGGGATGGACCCGTGGCCACCGACACCGAGACCGACCTCTTCGAGGAACACCGTCCCGTCCTCACGGGCGTCGCCTACCGCATGCTCGGACGAGTCGCCGACGCCGAGGACGTCGTGCAGGAAGCCTGGCTGCGCTGGTCCGCCGCCGACCGGAGCGAGGTGCGCGAACCGCGCGCCTATCTGGTCCGCGTCACCACACGCCTGGCCATCGACCGGCTGCGCCAGGTCAAGGCGCGCGGTGAGACGTACGTCGGCCCGTGGCTGCCCGAGCCGTACGTCACCGACTTCGGGGACACCGTCCCCGACACCGCCGAGCGGGCCGTCCTCGCCGACTCGGTCTCCCTCGCCGTCATGATCGTCCTGGAATCCCTGTCACCGCTGGAGCGGGCGGTGTTCGTCCTCAGGGAGGCCTTCGGCTACCCCTTCGCCGACATCGCCGCCATGCTCGACCGCGCCGAACCGGCCGTACGGCAGCTTGCCGGGCGGGCCCGCAGACACGTCGACGAACGGCGGACGCGCTACGAGGTCGACCCGGCCCGGCGCCGGGATCTGACCGAACGTTTCCTCGCCGCGGCCGCCGGGGGCGACCTGGAGGGGCTGATGTCGTTGCTGGCCCCGGACGTCCGCCTGGTGGGCGACAGTGGCGGCAAGTCCAAGGCGCCGCTGCGCGTGCTGGAGTCCGCCGACAAGGTCGGCCGCTTCCTGGTCGGTGTGGCCGAGAGGGGCGTCGAGGACCTCTCGTGGCGCTTCCTGGAACTCAACGGGGGCCCGGCGCTGCTCGTGCTGTCCGCGGGACAGCCCGACTCGGTGTTCCAACTGGACGTCGTGGACGGGCGTATCCAGGCCGTCTACATCATCCGCAACCCCGACAAGCTGCGGTCACTGCCGGTCGCCTGACGTCCGGCGGACACGGCGCCGTACGAACGCCTCATGAACGCTGTACGGCGTCACGCGCGCGTGCTGCCCAGGGGATCGAGGATTGGTCTTGACCAAGGGTGGGGGCCGCCCTATGGTCGCAGATAAGTGCAACAACCTTTAATAAACAAGGGCGCCAAAACGCCGCCGGACCACGGCGATTGCGGAGGACAGGGTGGGGACCACGCAACTGGAATCGGTACCGGAACCGAAGTACTGGCATCTCAGGACCGTGCTCAGTGAGGCACTGGACTCCGAATTCTCCGTGGGCGAGATCCTGCCCAACGAGCGCGACCTCGCCGCCCGCTTCGGCGTCGCCCGCGCGACGCTCCGGCAGGCGCTGGAGCAGCTGGAGCTGGAAGGCAGGCTCCAGCGCCGCCGCGGAGTCGGTACGACCGTCGCACCGCCCCGCGTGGGCGTCGCCGTCGGCAGCGAGCAGCACGCATGGCCCGGTGCGGCCGGCGACGACTGGCAACCCGTCGACTGTGTCGAGGCGGTGCCGCCCGCGTCCGTCGCCGACGCCCTGGAGACCGCACGCGATCAGCCCGTGCACGTCGTGCGCCGCTCCCGTACGACCCACGGCCAGCCCGTCGCCGCCGAACTGCTCTACATCCCGAGGGAGTCGGTGCCGGAGCTCTCCGCCATAGACGCGCCGTCGGGGGCGGCACGCGTGCGTGCCGTGCTGCGCGAGCTGCATCGCCTGGAGCTGGAGAGCCGGGAGAACGCCGTCGAGCTCGGCTCGGCCCGCGCGGACGACGCCAGGGAACTGGACCGTCTCCCTGGGGCCCCGGTGCTCGTCGTCACCACCCGCTACCTGGCGGGAGGCCGCACCGCCGCGATCTCGGTGGCCACCTACCGCGCGGACACCTGCCGGCTGACCTTCGGGGACTCCGGCGCGGTGGAGATCCACGAGGGGCCGGAGCGCCGGGCTTCCTGAGCCCTGCGGCGGAGCCCCGGACCCGCGTCCGGGGCACCGCACCCCAACCGCACCTCAGCGTCGCGCCGTCACCGTGCCCTCCACCGCGAACAGCTGCTCCTCCACCTGGTCCAGGGCGAGCCGCAGCGCACCCGTGGCCACGGCCGCCTCACCGAGGAGCGAGAGGGTGACCTTCGGTGGGCGCAGACAGTAGCGGGCCAACTCGCGCCGCAGCGGCTCCAGGACACCGTCCAGGCCGGCCGCCCAGCCGCCGATCACCACGAGTTCGGGGTCGACGGCCAGGACGAGTGCCGCCACGTCGTGGACGAGCCGCTGGATGAAACGGTCCACGGCCTCACGCGCCCGCTGGTCGCCGTCACGGGCCTGCGCGAAGACCTTGGCCACCGCCTGCTCGTCGAGCGGGTGCAGGGGCTCGTCCGTGGTGGACAGCAGCGTCTCCGGAGTGACCCCACGACCCAGCAGGTGCAGCGCGCCGATCTCCCCGGCCGCGCCGCCGTAGCCCCGGTGCAGCCGCCCGCCGATCAGCGAGCCCGCCCCCGGGCTCAGCCCGGCCAGCACGAACACCATGTCGTCGGACTCGGTGGCCGCACCCTTCCAGTGTTCGGCGACGGCGGCGGCGTTGGCGTCGTTCTCGACCAGGACCGGGCACTTGAAGGAGCGGCTGAGCCGCTCGCCCAGGCGCAGTCCGGTCCACTCGGGCAGCGCCGCACACAGCCGGATCGTGCCGTCCGCCTCCACGATGCCCGGCGAGGCGGCCCCCACCGCCCACAGGGAGCCGCGTGCGACCCCGGCCCGGCGCAGCAGTTCGGCCACCGTGGTGCGCAGCCGCTCCAGTCGTTCGTCGGCGGACGCCGTCTCGTCCACGTCCTTGGCCACCGCGCCGAGGACCCGGCCGTCCAGGTCGGACAGGAGCGCGGCGACCCGGTGCGGTCCGATGTCGAGGCCCAGCAGATGCCCGGCCTCGGCCCGGAACCGGAACCGCCGTGCGGGCCGTCCCTGCCGTCGGGCGACGCTCTCGTCCGCCGCCTTCTCGACCACCAGGCCGCCCTCGATGAGCCCCTCGACGACCCCCTCGACGGTCGGCCGTGAGAGGCCCGTGACCCGGGTGATCTCGGTCAGCGTCGCGCAGTCCGTGGCGCGCAGCGCGTGCAGCACCACCGCGGAATTGATCCTTCGCAGCAGCGAGGGGTCCCCGCCGGTCAGCCGCCCCAACGTCCGTCCTCCCAGCTCGTGCGCGTGTTTGGGCGGATCGTACTCGGCGCGGCGGGCCCCGGCGAGTGCCGGGAGCCGCGAGATCTCCCGCCACACCCACCGACCGGATCAGGACACCCCGGCAGCCACCCGCCCGGCCGGGTCAGCCCGGAGCGACGAACCCCGACTCGTACGCCGCTATCACTGCCTGGGTGCGATCGCGCGCCGCCAGCTTGGCCAGGACCGCGCTCACATGCGACTTGACGGTCTCCGTGCCGACGATCAGCCGCCCGGCGATCTCCGCGTTCGACAGACCGCGGGCCATCAGCCGCAGCACCTCGGCCTCCCGCTCGGTCAGCTGGGCCCGCTCCATCGCCGCGCGGGCCGCCGCACCGAAGCGGGGAACAGCAGCGACTCGCCCTCGGCGACCAGCCGCACGGCGTGCACGATCTCGGCCGGCCGCGCCCGTTTCAGCAGGAACCCGTCGGCGCCCGCCCGCAGGGCCTCGTACACGTACTCGTCGTTCTCGAACGTCGTCACCACGAGGATCTTCGGCGGGTCGTCGACCGTCCGCAGCACCGCGCGCGTGGCCTCGATGCCGTCCAGCAGAGGCATCCGTACGTCCATGGCGACCACGTCGGGCCGCAGTTGCCGCACGAGGGGGATCACGGCCGCCCCGTCGGCCGCCTCGCCGACGACCTCGATGTCGGGCTGCGCCCCCAGCACCGCCCGCAGACCGGCGCGTACGAGGGGCTCGTCGTCGACGAGGAGAACGGTCACCGGTATCGGGTCAGCGTATGTCAACGCAGCGGGAGCTCGACATGGACCTGCCAGTCGCCCTGGTCCGGGCCGGTGCGCGCGCGGCCACCGAGCAGGGCAGCGCGCTCCCGAATGCCGCGCAGGCCGCTGCCCCGGCCGGGTCCGGATACGGCGACCGTCAGCGGTCCAGGGCGCGGTCGGTGAAGGCGGGGTCGCCCGCCCGGGGTGGTCATGCTCGACGAACCCTCCAACGGCCTCGACCCCGAAGGCATCATCTGGATCCGCGAGTTGCTGCGCCGACTGGCCGGGGAGGGCCGCACGGTCCTGGTCTGCAGGCACCTCATGAACGAGACCGCGTCCTTCGCCGACCACCTCGTCGTCCTGGGCAGGGGCCGCCTCCTCGCCGACACCCCGATGCGGGGGTTCATCCACGCACGCGTGCAGCCCGGCGTCCGCATCCGTACGACGGACCCGGCCACCCTCGTGGACGCCCTCGCCCGGCACGGCCACCAGGCCGTCCCGCACGAGGACGGGCACTGGACGGTGCGTGACGCGCGCGTGGACGAGATCGGCGTCCTCGCGTCGGCCGCGGGCGTACCGATCCTGGAACTGACCGCGGAGGAGGGCACCTTGGAGCAGGCCTATCTCGATCTCACCGCCGCCGAAACCGAGTTCACCGCACAGCCGCAGGAGGCCTGACATGTCGTCCCTGACCACTCCCCACCCCTTCGTGCCCGTCCTCCACTCCGAATGGCTGAAGATCCGCACGCTGCGCTCGCTCCTCGGCGCACTGTTCGCCCTGTTCGCCGTGACCACCGCGTTCTCCGCCATGGCCGGGGTCTCCGAGACGTCCTACCCCGAGTTCGACCCGCTGTTCTCCGCGTTGTCCGGGGTGACGCCGGGCCAGATCGCGGCCATCTCGTTCGGCGCCATGGCGGTGTCCTCGGAGTTCCACGGGGGTGGGCTCCGGCTGACGCCGGCAGGGGTGCCGAGGCGTGGGCGGTGGTTCGCGGCGAAGCTCCTTGCGATCGCCGTGCCGACCCTGGCCGTAGGCCTGGTCGCCGCGTTCGCCGCGCTCGTCGCGGCCCGCGCCGGCCTTGGTGCCGCGGCGAGTGGACTGTCCGCGGGTGAGCAGGTGCGCGGTGTCGTGGGCTGCGCGGTCTACCTCACGCTGATGGCGTTGTTCGCGGCGGGGATCGCGGCCCTGCTGCGCAGCGGTGTGGGCGCGCTCTCCCTCCTCATCCCGTTCGTCCTCGTCGTGTCGTTCGTGATCGGGGACGCGGCCGGGGGCGGTGTCGCCGACTTCCTGCCCGACAGGGCGGGGCAGACCGTCCTGTACGAGAACCCCGACCGCGCCTTCGGGCCCTGGGCGGGACTCGGCGTCACCACGCTGTGGACGGCGGCGGCACTCGCCGCGGGAGCGTGGAGTGTGCGGCGGCGGGACGCCTGAGCCCGCACGTCGTCTGACACCCCGCCAAATGTCAGTGCCGCCCGGTTTACTGGATCACATGGACAGTGCGAAGTACCTCGACGCGATCGACTCGCTGTGCGCCCGCGATCTGACCGCGGCGGACAGCGAGCCGGACGCCTACAGGTCGGGGCCGGGATACCGCATCGAGTCGTTAGTGGTGAGCCATGGGATGCGGGACGGCGACGCGGCGCCGCGCATGGCGGCCGTCGAGGACTTCTACGCCCTCAGGAGCCGGATAGCCCAGCAGCTGGACGACCGCTGGGGCAGGCAGCAGCCGCTGTGGGGGATGGGCACGCTCAAACTGCGCCTCGACCGGGGCGAGGACATACCCGAGCCCTGGCTCACCACGAGCATCGTGACGGACGACCTCGACCTCTGGCAGCCCCCTGGCTCACCCCGCTGGATCGCCCTCGGCGTGGGCCACCGGGACGGGACCGACGAGATCCATGTCCTCGCCGTGGCCTCGGACATCGACCCGGTGTGACCCCGCTAGGAGTCCGCCGCCACCCGCAGCCGGGCGAACTCCTCCGCCATCGTCGCCGCCGTCCAGTGCGCGTTCAGACCGCTCGGATTGGGCAGCACCCACACGCGCGAGTCCCCGATGATCCGTTCCTGTGGCCCGACTTGAGCCTTGCGGTCGTCGAAGGCCGCACGGTACGCGGTGACCCCGACCACGGCCAGCCACCGCGGCCCGAGCCGGCTCACCTTCGCCGCCAGCAGCCGCCCGCCCTCGCGGTACTCCTCCGCGCTCAGCTCGTCCGCCCGTGCGGTCGCCCGGGCCACGACATTGGTGATTCCGAGCCCGTACGACAGCAACTCCCGCTGCTCCGACGGCTTCATGAGCCTCGGGGTGAAGCCGGACAGATGCAGCACCGGCCAGAACCGGTTGCCGGGCCGGGCGAAGTGATGGCCCGTCGCCGCCGTCATCAGACCGGGGTTGATACCGCAGAACAGCACATGGAGACCGTCCGCGACCACGTCCGGTACCAGACGGTCGCGGGCGGCCTCCAACTCCTCGGGGGTGAAGCGCGTCATCGGGTGAGGAGCGTCAGAGGATCGCCCCGGGCGCGTAGCCCGCGGCAGCCGGGTGCTGCTTGACGATCTCCTCGATCCGGCCGACGACGACGGCGACCTGGTCGGCCGCGGCGCCCGTGAAGGACAGCTTGTCGGCCATCAGCTCGTCCAACTGGCCGCGGTCCAGCGGGATGCGCTCGTCGGCGGCCAGCTTGTCCAGGAGCTCGTTGCGCTCGGCACCCTGCTCGCGCATCGCGAGTGCGGAGGCGACGGCGTTCTCCTTGATCGCCTCGTGGGCGACCTCGCGGCCCACGCCCGCGCGCACCGCGCCCATCAGCACCTTGGTGGTGGCGAGGAAGGGCAGGTAGCGGTCCAGCTCACGGGCCACGACCGCAGGGAACGCACCGAACTCGTCGAGCACGGTGAGGAAGGTCTCCAGCAGACCGTCGAGTGCGAAGAACGCGTCCGGCAGCGCGACCCGGCGCACCACCGAGCAGGACACGTCGCCCTCGTTCCACTGGTCGCCCGCCAGCTCGCCGGTCATCGAGGCGTAGCCGCGCAGGATGACCATGAGGCCGTTGACGCGCTCGCAGGACCGCGTGTTCATCTTGTGCGGCATCGCGGACGAGCCGACCTGGCCCGGCTTGAAGCCCTCGGTGACCAGCTCGAGCCCGGCCATCAGACGGATCGTCTTCGCCAGCGAGGACGGGGCCGCCGCCACCTGCACCAGGGCGGTGACGACCTCGTAGTCCAGGGAACGCGGATAGACCTGGCCGACCGAGGTGAACGCCTGCGAGAAGCCCAGGTGCCCGGCGATCCGGTGCTCCAGGTCCGCCAGCTTCGCCGCGTCCCCGCCCAGCAGGTCCAGCATGTCCTGTGCCGTGCCGACCGGACCCTTGATGCCGCGCAGCGGATAGCGGGCGAGGAGCTCCTCGACCCGGCCGTACGCGACGAGCAGCTCGTCGGCGGCCGTCGCGAAGCGCTTGCCGAGGGTGGTGGCCTGCGCGGCCACGTTGTGCGAACGGCCCGCCATGACCAGCTCGCCGTACTCGCCCGCGAGCTTGCCGAGCCGCGCCAGTACGGCCACGCTGCGGTCGCGGATCAGCTCCAGGGAGAGCCGGATCTGGAGCTGCTCGACATTCTCGGTGAGGTCGCGGGACGTCATGCCCTTGTGGACCTGCTCGTGGCCGGCGAGGTCGTTGAACTCCTCGATCCGTGCCTTGACGTCGTGCCGCGTGATCTTCTCGCGCTCGGCGATGGACGCCAGGTCGACGGTGTCCAGGACCTGCTCGTAGTCGGCGAGCGCCTCCTCGGGCACCTCGATCCCGAGGTCCTTCTGGGCCCGCAGCACGGCGAGCCAGAGCTGACGCTCCAGCCTCACCTTCTGCTCGGGCGACCAGAGCGTGGCGAGCTCGGCGGAGGCGTAGCGTCCGGCGAGGACGTTCGGGATGCGGGGCTTGGCGGGAGCGGAAGTCACGTGGAGGGATTCTACTGGCGGTTCGTGCAGGCCAGCGACCCGGTCCCGTTCGTCGGAACCTACGAGAGCGGCTCCGCGGGCTCCGTCAGGACAGTGGGCCCGGCCGACTCCGGAGCGCACCAGCAGGCCAGGGCCCTCGCGCGGAGTTCCGCGACCGATGCGGGTCGGTGCGGCAGCGGGTGCCTCGGACGGGGTGCGGCCGGCTCTGCCGTCGGCCACGCGCGTGCCGACCCGGACCTACTTCTCGTACGGCTGCAGATCCGGCCGCTTCGGGGGTCGGCCGTCGCCCGACGAGCGGCCCGTCAGCCGCCGTCCGATCCACGGCAGCAGGTACTGCCGGGCGAAGCGGGCGTCCGCGATCCGCCGCGCGGCCCACCTCGGGGGGACCGTCGCCGGCACCGGTGTGCGCCACTCCGTGTCCTCGGGGTCGTAGCCGAGCCCCTGCCAGACGGCCTCGGCGACACGGCGATGCCCCTCGCCCGTCAGGTGCAGCCGGTCCACGTCCCACAGCCGCGGGTCGGAGAGCGAGGGAGCGCCGTACAGATCGACCACCAGGGCGCCGTGCCGTGCGGCCAGCTCGTCGACGACCTCGAACAGCTCCTCCATGCGGGGCCGGAAACGCTCCAGGACGGGGCCCTGGCGGCCGGGGCTGCGCATCAGCACCAGTTGCTTGCAGGACGGGGCGAGCCGCTCCACGGCCTCCGTCAGCAGCGCGCGGACCTGGCCCATGTCGCACTTGGGACGCAGGGTGTCGTTCAACCCGCCGACCAGGGTGATCACGTCGGGCTGCATCGCCGCCGCCACGTCCACCTGCTCGTCGACGATCTGCCGGATCAGCTTGCCGCGCACCGCGAGGTTGGCGTACCGGAAACCGGGCGTCACCGCGGCCATCCTCCCGGCGAGGAGGTCGGCCCAGCCCCGGTAGGTGCCGTCCGGCAGCAGGTCCGACATGCCCTCGGTGAAGGAGTCGCCGACGGCGACCAGGCTGGTGTGTGTGGGATTCGTCTGCATGGCGGAAGAAATGGTAACCGGTACACATACCCGCCGGTCGGTCACCCTCGCACGAGGAAACCGGTCCTCACGTCCGGCGCCCGAACAGTTCCCGCAGGACGTCCTCCATCGTCACCAGTCCTTCCAGCCGGCCGTCCTCGCCCAGTGCCGCCGCCAGATGCGTCCGGCTGCGCCGCATCGCCGTCAGCACGTCGTCCAGCGGTGTGGCCGCCCGGATCCGTGCGATCGGCCGCATGTCCCGCACCGGGAACGCGAGATCCCGGGGCGAGGCGTCCAGTGCGTCCTTGACGTGCAGATAGCCGACGATCCGCCGTCCCTCGTCCACCACCGGGAACCGTGAGAAACCGGTCTCCGTCGACAGCGTCTCCAGCTGTTCCGGTGTGACACCCACGCGCGCGTAGACGACGCGTTCCAGCGGCAGCACCACGTCCCGCACGGGCCGCCGCCCCAGTTCCAGCGCGTCGTGCAGCCGTTCCCGCGCCCGCTCGTCGATGAGGCCCGCCTCGCCGGAGTCCCGCACGATCCGGGCCAGCTCGGCGTCCGAGAAGGTGGCGGTGACCTCGTCCTTGGTCTCCACACGCAGCAGCTTCAGCAGGGCGTTCGCGAACGCGTTGACCGCGAAGATCACCGGGCGCAGTCCACGTGCCAGCGCGACCAGCGGCGGTCCCAGCAGCAGCGCGGTGCGCACCGGTTCCGCGAGCGCGATGTTCTTCGGGACCATCTCGCCGAACAGCATGTGCAGATAGGTCGCCAGCGTCAGTGCGATCACGAAGGACACCGCGTGTCCCGCGCTCTTCGGCACGCCCACTGCGTGGAACACCGGCTCCAGCAGATGCGCGATCGCCGGCTCCGCGACCACACCGAGAACCAGCGTGCACAGCGTGATCCCGAGCTGCGCGGCCGCCATCAGCGCGGAGACGTGCTCCAGCCCCCAGAGCACGCTCTTCGCACGCCGGTCACCCTGCTCGGCGTGCGGCTCGATCTGGCTGCGGCGCACGGAGATCAGCGCGAACTCGGCGCCCACGAAGAAGGCGTTGACGACGAGGGTCGCCAGACCGATCAGCAGCTGCAGCGCGGTCATGACCCGGCCTCCTGCCCCGAACCGACGTCCAGAGGCGCGTGCAGCAGCACCCGCGCCGCCCTGCGCCCCTGCGCGTCCTCCACGTCGAGCCGCCAGCCGACGACGTCCACCGAGTCGCCGACGGCCGGAATGCGGCCGAGCCGAGTCGCGACCAGGCCGGCCAGTGTCTCGTACGGCCCCTCGGGCGCCCGCAGCCCCACACGCGCGAGCTGGTCCATCCGCGCCGCGCCGTCGGCCCGGAAGAGTCCCCTGCCCTCGTCGTCGGTGCCCGCGGGGGCCAGGTCGGACGTCTCGTGCGGATCGTGCTCGTCCCGCACCTCGCCGACGACCTCCTCGACGATGTCCTCCAGAGTCGCCACACCCGCCGTGCCGCCGTACTCGTCGATGACGACCGCCATCGTCCGCTTGCCGGACAACCGGTCCAGGAGCCGGTCCACGGTGAGCGACTCGGGCACCAGGAGCGGCTCGCGCAGCAGCTCCGCGACCGAGGCCCGGGGCCGCCGTTCGGCCGGCACCGCCAGGACGTCCTTGATGTGCACGATGCCCACCACCGAGTCCAGGCTGCCGCGGTAGACCGGGAACCGGGACAGCCCGGTCGCACGCGTCGCGTTCGCCACGTCCTCACAGGTCGCCTGCACGTCCAGAGCCATCACCTGCACCCGCGGGGTCATCACGTTCTCCGCGGTCAGGTCGGCCAGATTGAGCGTCCGCACGAACAGTTCGGCGGTGTCCGCCTCCAGTGCGCCCGCGCGCGCGGAGTGCCGGGCCAGCGCGGCCAGTTCCTGCGGTCCGCGCGCGGAGGCCAGTTCCTCGGCGGGCTCCAGGCCGAAGCGTCGTACCACCCGGTTGGCGGTGTTGTTGAGGTGCGTGATGAAGGGCCGGAAGGCCGCGCTGAACCAGCTCTGCGCGGTGCCCACCCGCTTGGCCACCGCCAGCGGCGAGGAGATCGCCCAGTTCTTGGGCACCAGCTCGCCGACCACCATCAGGAAGACGGTCGACAGCGCGGTGCCGAGGACCAGCGCCAGCGACCGGGCCGTGGACCGCGATGCCCCGAGCGACTCCAGCGGCCCCGCGATCAGCGCCGCGACGGACGGCTCGGCGAGCATGCCGACGACCAGGTTGGTCACGGTGATCCCGAGCTGCGCCCCGGACAGCTGGAACGTCAGATTCCGTACGGCCTTCAGGGCACCGGGCGCGCCCCGTTCACCGCGCTCCACCGCGCGTTCGAGCTGCCCGCGCTCCACCGTGGTCAGCGAGAACTCCGCGGCCACGAAAGCACCGCAGGCCAGCGAGAGCAGGATCGCCACCAGCAGGAGGAGCACTTCGGTCATCGGGTCACCTCCGTCCCATGATCGGACAGGGCTCCGAGGATCGCCTGTCCTGAGCGGCGACGGCCGGGCTCACCCGACATCGCCGCTTTTTCCTCGGGCGCATACCCCGTCGCGCGCCGTGCGTGCCGCCGACTCTCGCCGCGTACCTGACGACCGTCCCCTACAGCGACTTGATCCAGCGGCGCCAGTGGTCCTCGCGGTGGTAGCCGGCGGCGGCCCACGCGTGGTGGGCCTGTTCGTTGGCTTCCAGGACCATGGCGTCGACGCGTCGCCCGCCCAGGGCGGTGAAACGCTGTTCGGCCGCTTCCAGCAGGGCGGTGGCGATGCCCTGCCGACGGTGGCCGGGGTGCACGGCGAGCCGGTAGGCGGAGCATCGCCAGCCGTCGAAACCGGCGATCACGGTGCCCGTGAGGAGGCCGTCGCGTTCCGCCAGGATCAGGGCCTCGGGGTCGCGTGTGATGAGCCGGGCCACTCCGTCGTGGTCGTCGGTGATGCTCGTTCCTTCGGCGGCGTCGCGCCAGAACCGCAGCACGGTGTCGATGTCGGCGAGGGTGGCGTGGCGGATGTGGAGATCACTCATGGGGGTGAGCCAAGCAGAGTGCCGGGCCGGCTGGCGAGCGGTTTCCGCGAGCGGCCCCGGGGCGGTGATGTGATGCGGGCGACGGCGGCCGCGTGCCCCGGGACATAGGCCCGGCCGATGGTGCCGGACAGCCGTCGGCGGAGTCCGCCCGGTGGCGGCCGTCCCGTCGGCCGTCCCGTCGGCCGGATCAGCCCGACGCGGTCGCCCTGCTCGGCAGCACCGCCTCCGGTGACTCCGGCAGGGTCTGTCCGCCGTCGACGATGATGACCTGCCCGGTGACGAACGACGCCCGCTCGCTCGCCAGGAACTCGACCGCGTCGGCGATCTCCTGGGGCCGGGCGAGGCGGCCGAGCGGGATCGTCGCCGTCATCTGCGCGAGGTAGGCGTCCCCCATGCCGTCGAGGCCCTCGGTCGCGACGTTGCCGGGGGCCACCGCGTTCACGGTGATCCCGAACGGGGCGAGTTCCAGCGCTGCCGTACGCATGAACCCGAGCTGGGCCGCCTTGCTCGCCGCGTAGTGGCTCCAGCCCGGGAACCCGGTGACCGGGCCGGTGATGGACGAGGTGAGCACCACCCGCCCGGCCGCCGACTCCCGCAGCAGGGGCAGACAGGCCGAGACGGCGAGCATCTGGCTCTCCACGTTCACCGCGAACACCTCACGGATGTCGGTGTACGTCAGTTCGGCGAGCGGCTTGTTCGGGAACACGCCCGCGTTGAGGCACAGCACGTCGAGGCCGCCGAGCAGCGACGACACCGCCTCGGCCAGCCGTCCCGCGGAGTCCGGCGCGGCGGAGTCGAGGGAGATCCCCTCGACGGTCTGCTCCGCCCGCGCGGCCTCGGCGCGGAACTTCTCCACGGTGGCGTCCGGGACGTCCCGTCCGGTCAGTACGACGTCGTGTCCGCCGCGCACGAAGGTCGAGGTGATGGCGGCGCCGATACCGCGCGTACCACCGACGACGGCTACTTTCCTGGTCCGGTGACTCATGGCGTTCCTCGTTCTCCGGTATCCCTGCTCGGGTGCTGGCTGTTCTCGGGCGTTCTCGGTGCGAGCGCGGTCTCCGGCGTCACGGGGGTGCCTCCGGGGTGTACCGCGCCCCGGGCATGGCGGGGCGGTTCGACGAAGTGACGTGGAGTTCGGTGCGGTCGGCGCGGAAGAGGTCGCGGGAGAACTCCATGGGCGCGCCGTGCTGGTCGTACGACGTCCGGGTGATCGCCAGCAGGGGCTGGCCGACCGACACGTCGAGGTGGTCCGCGTGATGGCGCTCGGCCAGGCGCACACGGATGTGCTCCGAGACCGTGCGGGCCGTGACGCCGTAGACCTCGCGGAAAAGCTGCGACAGGGAGCCGGTGAGATCCAGGTCGAGGATGCCGGGGAAGCGCCGCGCCGGCACGAACAGCCGCTCCCACGACAGCGGCACCCGGTCCGCGAGGCGCACCCGCTCGATCGCCACCGTCCCGGCGCCGTCCGGCAGACCGAGCGCGGCACGGACCTCGGGGTCGCCCCGCCTGAGCTCCGTGGACACGACCCGCGTCGAGACCTCGAAACGCTGGTGCGCCAGGAGGGCGGGCACGTTCACGTCGACCGCCGGCTGCCGTGCCACCACGCGGTCGTGCCCGTGCGCGAGCCGACTCCAGCCGTAGACGGGCCAGTTCGGGTTGGGGTGCAGGGCGAAGGTGCCGCCCGCCTTGCCCCGGGTCCGGCGTACCTCGCCGTCCGCCTCGAGCCGGGCCAGGGCGCTGCGGACGGCCTCCCGGCCGGCGCCGAAGATCTCCGCGAGCTGCCGCTCCGGGGGCAGCCGCCCGCCCATGCGGACCTCCCCGCGCCCGATCATCCCCAGGACGCCCTCCGCGATCCGGGAGGCGGCCGGACCGAGCGGGGCGCGGCCCGCGTCAGTGCTCATGACGTACGGCGGTGAGGTAGCCGTCGGCCAGGTAGCGTCCGGCGAGTTCCACGGACCGGTCCGCGAACTCCGGCCGCAGCGAGGCGGCGAAGGGCGTGTCGCCGCGCTTGTGGACCCAGGCGACGAGCATCAGCCGGCGCAGCATCACCAGGGCGGGGACGGCCCGTATGTCCTCGTCGCGCAGCGGGCGCCGCGTCTCGTAGCCCCGCAGCCAGGCCGCGACCCAGTCGTCGACGCGCGGGTCGTGCTCGACGAACGACAGCGAGCACGCCAGGTCGTAGAGGAACCAGCCGGTGCCGCAGTCGTCGAAGTCGATCAGGCGCACCCCGTCGGGTGCGACCAGCAGGTTGGCGGCCCTCAGATCGCCGTGGATGAGCCCGAAGACGGCCTCGCCCCTGCCGTACGCGCCGAGTTCGCGGGCCAGCTTGGCCTCCGCCCGGGCCAGGACGGCGGCACCGCCGGGCGTGCGGTCCACGTCCGGGTTGTCCCGCCACCGCCCCCACAGCGAGGCCGTCCCGATCAGGTTGTCGAGGTCCCATTCGGGCCGGGTGAAGGTGTCCGGCCGTCGCCACCGGCGCGCGTGCTCGTGCAGTGCGGCGGCCTCCCGGCCGACGACCTCCATCACCTCCGCGAAGTCCGTGGCGTCCGGCTCGGCGCCGGGCGCGAACGCGAACAGCGCCGCGTGCTGGGGCGTCCCGTCCGCGCCGGGGAAGGACGCGACCGGCTCACCGGACGGGGTCGGCACGACGGCGGGCGTGTCGACCGCGCCGTCGGCGCGCAGCCGCTCGATCCACGCCAGCTCGCTGCGGATCTGCGCCGGAGTGCGGAAGCCGGGCCGGTGCAGGCGCAGGACGAGAGGGGCAGGGGAGTCGGCGAAGGTGCACAGATAGGTCGCGTTCTCGGACAGGCTCAGCAGCCGGGCGTCGGCGAGGACCCGGTCCCGGCCGTACGCCCGCAGCGCCGGGGTGACCTGCTGGTCCCAGGTGTCAGCCATGTGCGGCCACCTTCCGTACGGCGGTCCGCAGCCGGGCGAGGATCTCCGCGGTCTCCGGCTCGGTGAGCAGCAGGCCCGGCTTGAACTGGAGGACCGCCGGGTCGAGAGTGGAGAAGATCGCCCAGACGCCCTGCCGGTAGAGCTCGGCCATGACGGGCTTCGCCCCGCGGGCGCCGAACTCCAGCCCGATGACCAGGCCCTTCTGCCGGATCCCGGTGAGGGTGTGCGGAAGCTCGGCCCGCAGCTCGGCGAGTCCGGCGGCGACCTGCGCGATGCGCTCGCGGACGTTGTCGCGGGTCTCGGACCGCTGGGTGATCTCCAGGACCTTGGCGGCAACCGCGCAGCCGAGTTCGGCGCCCCCGAAGGTGGCCATGTGGGCGAAGCCGTCCTGCTCCAGCCAGCCGCTCGCCGCCGGGCCCAGCAGGGCGGCGCTCACCGGGTACAGGCCACCGCCGAGCCCCTTGCCGGTCACGAGGATGTCGGGGACGACGCCTTCCGCGTACACGCCCCACAGCTCGCCGGTCCGGCCGAGGCCGGTCTGCACCTCGTCGGCGATGTACAGGGCGCCGGTCTCCTCGCACGCCCGCTTGACTCCGGCGAGATAGCCGGGCTCGGGGACGGGGAAGCCGTAGGTGGCCGGAACGGTCTCCATGATCACGGCGGCGACGTCCTGTGCGGCGAGCGCGGTGGTCATCGCGTCGAGGTCGTTGAACGGCACCTGCGTGAACTCGGCCGGGTTGTCCGAACGGAACAGCTGCGAGAACCGTGTGTCCCCCGTGGCCACGGCCAGCCCGGTGTGCCCGTGGTAGGCCTTCACCACCGACACGATCCGTCGCCGGCCGGTCGCGTACCGCGCGCTCTTGAGCGCCACGTCGACCGCCTCGCCGCCGCTGGAACCGAAGACGGCCTTGTCGGCACCGGGTGTCGCCTCGACGAGTCGCCGTGCCAGCGCGGTGCGACCCGGAGTCGGGAAGTGGTGGTTGCCGATGTCCACGTGCTGGACCGCGTCGGTCAGCGTGCGCACCAGCTCGGGATTGCGGTGGCCCAGGTTGTAGGTGCCGCCGTTGAGGTGCACGTCGATGACCTCGTGCCCGTCGACGTCGGTCAGCCGGTAGCCGCTGCGCTCACCGATGACCAGCGGAACGCCTTCCGCCTGCCAGAACCCGGTCTTGTCCGGGTTCCAGTACCGCCGCGCGTCCGCGAGGACCTCCGCCTTCGACGCGTACCCGTACATGGACAGCTGCTCGATCCCCAACGCCCGGCCTCCTCGTGTCCCCGGCGGAAGATCCCACCGGCGGCTCCGTGAACGGCTCCACCGTCGGACGGGCGTTTTGCGTACCCGTGAGGTCGTTGGATCGGATGCGTAACGCTTGTGGTCCGGTTGTGGTCCGGTGGCCGAAGGCCCGCCCCCGAACCGGTCGCTCTCGGCGAGGGCCCGATGCCTCGGTCCCGCCACTTCCCGTCGGCCCGGATCCGGGGGCTCCGGGCTCGACCGGCCACCGCGTTCGCAGTCGGCAGGACGCCGGTGAAGAGCGCCGGGATCGTCGTACGTCTCGCGACTCCTCACGCGAACGGTCCGACGGGAACCTTCAGCACCAGACCGGGGAAGTGCCCTGCTAGTGGCCCCGGAGGGGCCCGACGGTCACCGACCGCGCAGTTCCGCCATCACCGGCGCGAACGCCTCCATGGAGGCCTCCAGCACCGTCAGATACGTGAATCCGTACCGATCGCGCTGCGCCAGCACCTGCGTGACGATCTCCTCGACCGTGCCGATCAGCATGATGGGCAGGTCCAGCGCCTGCTGGAGGGTCAGGTCCGGCACCCGGTGCAGGAACGGTGTGGCCTCGGCCTCGCGGTCGTCGGTGACGACCACCGTCTGGATGAGCAGGTTGAGCTCGGCCGGTTCCTTGCGGCCCTCGGCGAGCCGCCGGTAGCGCGCGACACGCTCGTCGAGTTGTTCGGCCGTGGTCGGGATCAGCTTGCCGGTCGTGTTGCCCGGCACCAGGGTCGCGCCCGTGAAGGCCGCGATGTCGGCGTGGTCGGCGGACAGCTTCAGCATCCGGTTGCCGATGCCGCCGATCAGCAGGGGCACCCGGGGCCGCTGGACGGGCTGCGGCACATGGTCCGCCGAGGACAGCAGCCGCTCCAACTCCTCGACGGTGCGCCGGAGATGGTCTACCCGCTCGGCCGCCGAACCGAAGGGCAGCCCCGCCCGGTCGTGCTCGGACTGCACATAGCCCGTGCCCAGGCCGAGTTCGAGGCGGCCGCCGGTGAGGGCGTCCACCGTGGCCACCTCGCGGGCGAGCAGCGTCGGGTTCCAGAAGCCCGCGTTGAGGACGAAGGTGCCCAGGCGTGGCCTCTCGGTGACGGCCGCCGCCGCGACCAGCGCCGGGAACGGCGCGACCTTGCCGAGATGGTCGGGGACAAGGATCACGTCGTACCCGAGCTCCTCGGCTCGGCGACATTTGGTGCGCCAGTCCTCGTCGGTGGAGGCGGTGGTCAGGTTGACGGCAAAGCGGAAGGGGCGAGGCATGAACTCTCCTCAGTGATAGGCGACTTGAGTTGTATGCCCGCCCCTGCCTCACTCGTGCGCGATCGCGGCCAATACATTCATGCGCGATGCACGCAGTGCCGGCAGCAGTGCCGCCACGATGCCCACCACCGCCGATCCGACGACGACCGCGACGATCGTGCCCCAGGGGATCGCCAGCGCGTTCAAGCCCTGCAACGCCAGCACCTGCTGGGTGCACACGCCCCACACCAGCCCCAGCGCGAGTCCGAGGACCGCGCCGAACACCGCGATCACCACCGACTCCAGACGGATCATCCGGCGCAGCTGACGCCGGGCCAGCCCGATCGCGCGCAGCAGCCCGATCTCCCGGGTGCGTTCCACGACCGACAGGGCAAGGGTGTTGACCACGCCGAGCACCGCGATGACGATCGCGAGTCCGAGCAGCGCGTACACGAGATAGAGCAGGACCGCGATCTGGTCGTGGACGAGGTCCTTGTAGTCGGCGAGGTCACGCACCTGGACCTGCGGATACGGGTCGAGCGTCTTCTCCAGGCCCGCCCGCAGCCGGTCCGCGCCGGTCCCGGAGGCGGCGTTCACGTACAGCGCGGAGTCCTGGCCGCCGGGGGCGAACCGCTCCAGCGTGCCCAGGCCGAAGTAGATGCCGCCCTGGGTCCCGAACCCGCCCGAGGAGCCCTGGTCGGTGAGGGCACCCACCGTCAGGTCCGTCCTGCGTCCGCCCTGGAACTCGACGGGGATCCGGCTGCCGACCTTCACGTCGTGGTCGCGGGCGAAGCCCAGGTCCATGGCCAGGTGCCCGGAGGCGAGCGCGGCCGCGGTGTCGCCCTGCGCGTAGGTGATGTGGGCGACGTCGTCGAGCTGCGGGTCGTAGCCCGCGGCGGTCGTCTCGACGCGCTTGCCGTCCGGCAGCCGTACGGCGATCGGCGCGAACCGCGACCGTACGACGAGCCCGGCGCCCTCGGTGTCGCGCACCGCGTCCGTGACCTCCTGCGGGAACGGCAGGAAGTTGCCGTTCTGCACGACGAAGTCGGCGCCCAGCGTCTTGTCGATCTGCTCGTCGAAGGACTTGGACATGGACGCGCTCGCCACGGACATCCCGCCGACCAGGGCGAGGCCGACCATCAGGGCGGCCGCGGTGGCGCCGGTGCGGCGGGGATTGCGCAGGGCGTTGCGCTGGCTCATCCGTCCGACCGGGCCGAACAGGGCCGGGAAGGCGCCGCCCAGTACCCGGATCACCGGGCGCACCAGCAGCGGGCCCGCGATCACGGTCGCCAGGAGGGTCAGCACGACGCCGAGGCCCAGCAGCGAGGCTGCCGTAGCCGTCTTCGACGCGAGCGCGCACCCGACGAGCGCGGCCGTGCCCGCCGCCCCCACCAGGCCGCCCACGATCGCGCGGACCTTCAGCGGCCGTCCGATGTCGGCGATCTCGGCGTCCGCGAGGGCGGCCATCGGCGAGACGCCGGCCGCCCGCCTCGCCGGGAGATAGGCCGCCACGAAGGTGACGCCCACGCCGACCACGTAGGCCGCGACCGGTGTTCCCCAGCCGATGACCATCTCGCCGGTGCGGATGTTCATGCCGAAGGCGTTCATCAGCGCGATGAGTCCGACGGCCAGCCCGATGCCCGTGCCGAGCCCGACCGTGGAGCCGACCAGGCCGAGCAGGAGGGCCTCGGTGAGCACCGAGCGGCGGACCTGGCGCCGGTCGGCGCCGAGTGCGCGCAGCAGGCCCAGCTCACGGGTGCGCTGGGCGATTAGCATCGAGAAGGTGTTGACGATGAGGAAGACGCCGACCAGGACGGCGATGCCCGCGAAGCCGAGCATCACATACTTGATGACGTCGAGGAATCCGCCCAGTTGGTCGACGTCCGACTTCGCCTGCTCCTCCGCCGTCCGGTACTCGTAGGTGCCCGTGCCGAGCGCAGCGGCCACCCGCTGCTTGAGCTGGTCGTTGCTGACGCCCTTGGCGGCGTCCACGGAGATGCTGGTGGCGGCCGTCGACGAGCCGAGCAGCTTGGTCTGCGCGGTCGGCGGGTCGAGGAACAGCAGCGTGGCACCGGGGTTGGTGGTGGTGAAGGTGGCGATGCCGACGATCCGCACCTTGAACGAGCCCGGTCCCGCGATCACGGTGAGCGGGTCACCGATGCCCAGGTCCTTGCGGTCGGCGGTCTCCGAGTCGAGCAGCGCCTCGGACGGCCCGTGCGGGGCGTGCCCGGAGGTGAGCTTGAGGGGGCTGCGCTCGGTGGGGTTCCAGTCGGTGCCGATGGTGGGGGCGCCGGTGGTCGAGCCGATCGACTCGTTGTGGGAGTCGGCGACGGTGATGCCGTCGTCCTCGGCGTCGAAGCGCGCGGCGGCGACCCCGTCGACCTTGGCCAGGCGCTCGGCGAGCGCGGCCGGCAGGGTGGCCGTCGTCCCGGACGGGATGGCCTCCTTCAGGTCCTCCTTGGGGCTGACCGTGAGGTCGGGGGCGGTCGAGGCGAAGAGCCGGTCGAAGGTGCGGCTCAGCGTGTCGGAGAAGATCAGGCTTCCCGACACGAAGGCCACGGACAGGACGACGGCCAGCGCGGAGAGCAGCAGCCGTCCCTTGTGCGCGAGAAAGCTCCGCAGTGTCGCCTTCAGCACGGGCTCAGTCCTTGTCGAGGGTCACGTCACCGGAGCCGCTGTCGTCCGAGGAGCCGGGGGAGCCCGAGCCGGAAGAATCCGGTGAGCCCTCGAACTGGCCGCGGATCACGTCGAAACGCTTCATGCGCTCCAGCACCGCCTCCGCCGTCGGCCGCTCCATGCTGTCCACGATCCGCCCGTCCCCGAGGAAGAGCACCAGGTCGGAGTGGGTCGCCGCGCCCGGGTCGTGGGTGACCATGACGACGGTCTGTCCGAGCTGGTCGACGGCCTCACGCAGAAAACCGAGGACCTCAAGACCCGCCCGCGAGTCGAGGTTTCCGGTCGGCTCATCCGCGAAGATCAGCTCGGGCCGGGAGGCGAGCGCCCGCGCGCACGCGACCCGCTGCTGCTGACCGCCCGAGAGCTGCGAGGGCCGGTGCTTGAGCCGGTCCCGCAGGCCCAGCGTGTCGATGACCTGGTCCAGCCACTTCTCGTCGGGCTTCTTGCCCGCGATGTCCATGGGCAGCGTGATGTTCTCCGCCGCGTTCAGCGTCGGGATCAGGTTGAACGACTGGAACATGAACCCGATCCGGTCCCGGCGCAGCCGGGTCAGCTCGCGCTCCTTCAGCCCCGTGATCTCGGTGTCGCCGAGCCACACCTGGCCGGCCGACACGGTGTCGAGCCCCGCCAGGCAGTGCATCATCGTGGACTTCCCGGAGCCCGAGGGGCCCATGATCGCGGTGAACCGCCCGCGTGCGATGTCCACGTCCACCGAGTCCAGGGCGAGCACGGCCGTCTCGCCCGAGCCGTACGCCTTGGTCAGACCGCGGGCGCGGGCCGCGGTCCCGTCGGCCGGAACGGCACCGGGGGCGTGCTCGGCAGCAGCTGTGGACAAGGCTCTCTCCTCGCTCGTGGACGGCGTGACTTCCCCGTCCGGACTTCCCCATCCGGCCGAGCGTAGTGTGATCCACCCCACACCCGGTATCCCCCGTGCGGCCGAGACGTTCTCCATCCCAGGTCGGGTCCCCGATACCGGTGTAAGGGGCATATTCCACCCGGGGGAGGACCCTCTTGCGCACGCTAGCGTTTCGGCGCTAGCTTCGAGGTATGGCGAAGACTCAGTTGAACGTGCGGGTGGACGAGGGCACCGCCCGCGCCGCCCGTGATCGTGCCCTCGCCCGTGGCGTGAGCGTCAACCGCTACATCGAGGAGTTGGTCATGAAGGACACCGGCGAGGCGGGCCAGGCCTTCGTGGAGGCCGCGGCCGACTTCATGAAGCAGTACGAATCCGTCTTCGTGGAGGAATTCGGCAAGGAACACGAGGCTCGTTGAGCGATCTGCACATCGATCTCGCCTGGCTTCTGATGCTCGCCGAGCAGAAGACCCCGGGCGACCCCCAGGTCACCGACTGGGGTGCCCTGGTCGCCGCCGTGGCACGGCACCAGGCGGAGATCTTCGACATCCCGGTCTACGACAGTCCGCACATGCGCGCCGCCGCCCTGCTGCAACTCCTCATCCACGTCCCGGCGTTGGAGCGCACCAACGCGCTCTTCGCGTGTGCCGTCGGGTACGCCTACCTCGTCGCGAGCGGGCTCAGGGTCGTCACCTCGCCCGAACTCGTCCGTGACCTCGCCAAGGTGGCCAAGAAGGGTGACGCCTCGGTGCTCGACATCGCGCGCGAGCTGAGGAAGTGGACCTTGTGACCCTGTGATCAGCGCTCCGCCGACGGCGGGCGCCACGCGGTGCCGAGCACGCAGAAGGACGTAGGCAGCTTCGGTCCCTTCTCGGGCATCAACACCCGCCGGTAGGGGCCGAGTTCGAAACCGGCGTCCCGCAGTGCGCCGACCGGGTCGCGGCCCAGATGGCAGCCGCCGTTCAGCGGGGGCCACAGCGTGCGGTCCAGGGCGCGCTGGGTGAAGCGCATCGCCGGGCCGCCGCCCCTGCCGTGCTCGAAGAACCGCACGACCCCGCCGGGCCGCAGCACCCGCCGCACCTCGCCGAGCGCACGCGGCACATCGCGCACACTGCACAGCACCAGCGAGAGCACCACGGCGTCGAAGGCCTCGCTCTTGACCGGGAGCGCCTCCGCGGCCCCGGGCGCCACGTCGACCGGTACCTGCGAGCGCAGGGCGGACTCCACCGCCAACTGCCGCAGACCGCGCTCCGGTTCGATCGCCACGACCTCGGAGACCGTGCCCGGATAGTGCGAGAAGTTCAGGCCGTTGCCCGCGCCGATCTCGATCACCCGCCCGGACAGTCCGGCGAGCAGCCGCTCACGCACACCCGCCATGCCCATCCGGGTCTCGGCGGCGACACTGACCCGGGCGTAGTACCGGGCGAACAGCGGATGGTGGACGGGATCCCGGGACACCTTACCGGTGTGGGCGGACCGTAGCGGCATGACAGCCTCCCTCACAGGACTGGTCCTGCTGTGAGTGTCCCCCGCGGGACCCCGTCGCACCCCCGCCGAGGGCTCACTCCACGAAGTCGCGCACCTGCTCGTAGACGCCGTGGTCGTTGTTCATGTCGGTGTGCGAGATGCACCCGACCTCGACGTTGGTCGCGCCGCTCAGGATCGCCGTGGTGTCCGGGGTCAGGGCGTCGTCGCAGTTGGACCAGTAACTGGCGTACGCGACGCCGCCCGGTGTCTCGTCGCCTGAGTTGAGGGCGGTGAGGAAGGAACTGCCGGTGTACATCTCCGCGCACGAGGTGTACAGCCACGAGCACCACGAGGCGGTCGTCGTCCCGTGGTTGACGCCGGCGGCCGACACGAAGTCGTCCACGTACGCCGTCCCGCCGAGGTTCTTCAGGTAGTAGCGGGCGCTCAGCGCGCCCATCGAGTGGGTGACCAGGTCGACCTTCGAGGCGCCGGTCGCCTTGAGCACCCGCTGGACCTCCGTGGCCAGCTGCTGGGCGGTGGTGACGTTCGACTGCGACCAGCTGTACGACCAGGCGTCCAGCTGGGACGCGGTGTAGCCGTCGGCCTTGAAGTCGGCGATCCAGTCGTCCCAGCTGCTCGCGTCACTGCTGATGCCGTGCACGAAGACGACCGGGTTGGGGGTGGCCGCGTGAGCGGGGGTCGCGGAGAGGGAGAGGGACAGAAGGAGCGGTGCCGTGACGGCCGATACGACCGTGGCGATGCGACGCGTGAAGCGCCTCATGATGCCTCCTGAAACGGGTGGGGTTGCCAGGAGTGTCCGGCGGGTCTACGCGCGCCGCATCGGCGAAATCGCCGGTCTTTACGGGTCAATTAACTCGCCAGTAACGTGAATGGCGTGGTGACTCCGGTGAACCCTCCGCTTCAGACCCGCACTTCGCCACCGCGGCGCGTGATCTCGGCGCTTCCCGAGGGCGTCAGGGTGCGGCTGCTGCATTCCGCATATGGCGATCCCCGCGCCGCCGCCGAACTCGTGACGCTGCTGACCGACCGTCAGGCGGCCGGTCTGGACCCGCTTCCGGCCGAGCCCGCCGACCTCGCCCCCGCACTGCTGCGCGCACTGCGTGCGGAGATCCGGGCCCTGCCCGACGACACCCGTCTCCTGCTCCTCCTCGCGGCGGCCGACCAGTACCCGGTCGCCACCCATGCCTTCCTCCGCGCCGTCACCGCCGCCCGGCTCGACACCCGCCCCCTGGAGACGGCCGAGGCGCTCGGCGTGGCGCACTCGGGGGCCGGCGGCGTGGTCTTCCGGGACGCCTGGACGCGGATCGCCGCCTACGAGGCCGGCTCCCCGGCCGACCGCCGTGACGTCCACCGGCTGCTGGCCCGTGTGCTGCACGGCGAGGGTGAGGCCCCCCGACGGTCCTGGCACCGCGGGGCGGCCGCGCTCGGACCCAGCGGACGGCTCGCGGCGGAGCTCCGGGGCTCCGCGGACCGGGCCCGCCGCACCGGCGGACTCGTCCTGGCACGGGCCCTGTCGGAGCGCGCCGCCGCGCTGTGCCCGGATTCGCCGGAACGCTCCCGCCTGGTGACACGTGCCGCCTCGGACGCCTGGCAGGCGGGTGACGGCGACCGGGCCCGCCGCCTCGCGGCCGACGGCGCGGCGGACGACGCCCTCACGGGCCTGTTCGCGCTGCGCACGGGCAACGCCACGGAGGCGTTCGACGCGCTCCTGGGGGCAGCGGCACAACGCGCGAGACCCCAGCGAGGGAACGATTCTCCAGGGTCGGGTGGGACACCGGGCGGCCGTGCGGCGCCGCGCGGTGAGGCGTCCTCCGACCCGGCCGCGCTGCTTCTCGCCCGCGCGACCGAAGCCGCCGTCTACACCGGTGACCTGCGCCGCTGCCGGGACGCAGCCCGGGTCGCCGGCCGGCTGGGGATCACCTCGCCCGGCACGCTCGGGGGACTGGCGGCCGCCTTCGAGGGGCGTTACGAGGACGCGCGCGACCTCCTGGAGGCGGCGGCCGGGCGCTGCGGCCCCGGCGGCGACCCCACCCTCCTCATCCACTCGGGCATCGCCGCCCTGATGCTCGGCGACCACACCCGCGCCGCCACGGCGACCCTGCGGGCCACCGCTTCCGCCCGGACCCGGGGCGCGACCGGACTCATGGCGCAGGCCATGGAGTTCCGCGCCTATGCCGACTTCTGGACCGGCCGCCCGGGGGCCGGACAGGCCGCCGCGACCGAGGCGCTGCACCAGGCGTACGCCACCGGCCAGGACAACGGGGCCTGCCATCTCCAGGCGGCCCTCGCCATGTTCGCGGCGATCACGGGCGACGCCGACGTCTGCCGCGAACGCGCCGCCGCCGCACGGTCCTACGCCCTCGCCCGGGGTCTCGGCCTGCCCGCCGCCCTCGCCCAGTGGGCGCTCGCCTTCCTCGACCTCACCGGCGGCCGGTTCGCCGGAGCGGCCGCCCGGCTGCGGGCCCTCGCCGGGTTCGGTCCCGGCCACGGCCACCGCGCCATCCGGCACCTGGCCACCCCGCACTACGTCGAGGCCGCCGTCCGCACCGACGACACGAGGATCGCCCGCGGTGCGCACGCCGACTACCACCGCTGGGCCACGGTCGTACGCAGCCCCGACGACCTCGCCCTCAGCGCCCGTTGCCGCGCCCTGCTGGCGCCCGGTCAGGAAGCGGTCGAGCACTACCGCGCGGCCCTCGACCTCCATGCCCGCGGCACCCGCGACTTCGAACGCGCCCGCACGGAGTTCCTGTTCGGCAGCGCCCTGCGCCGTCTGCGCCACCGCACGGAGGCCCGCGACCGTCTCCACAGTGCCCTGGAGGCCTTCGACCACTTCGGCGCACCGCACTGCGCGGCCCAGGCCCGGGCCGAACTCCGCGCCCTGGGCGCCCCGGCGGCCCCGACACACGCCGTGAATCCCACCGCACGCCTCACCGCCCAGCAGTTGCTGGTCGCCCGCATGGTCGCCGAGGGTGCCACCAACCGTGAGATCGGGGCGCGCCTGGCCCTCAGCCCCCGCACGATCGACCACCATCTGCGTGGCGTCTTCACCCGCCTGGGCATCCGCTCACGTGTCGAACTGGTGCGGCTCATCGCGGAGAGCGAGACCTCGTAGCGGGGGCGAGGAGATGTCTCAGGGCGCCTCGCGCACCCCGAAAGCCTCCGCGTCCCACGTCCCGTCGAGCCGCGGTGCCAGCCAACCCGGCGCCGCGGTACGGAAGTCGGCCGGCGCGAGCCCACCGGCTCCGGCGGGCAGGGCGCCGAGCAGCGGGGCCCCGGACACGTCCGGCAGATCCGCGAGGTTGCAACGCGAGGCGAGATCGGGGGAGTCGGGCCAGCTGCCGATCACCACACCCGCCAAGTCCAGCCCGCGACGCCGGAGTTCACGAGCCGTCAGCTCCGTGGTGTTGAGGGTTCCCAGGCCCGCCGACGCCACGACCAGGACCGGCGCCCGGAGCAGCTCCGCAGCGTCGGCCAGTGTCCCGCCCATGTCGTCGAAGCGGACGAGCAGCCCGCCCGCGCCCTCGACCAGCACCAGGTCGTGCTCGGCGGCCAGTTCGGCGGCGGCCTTGGCCACTTCGGGAGGGCTTACCGGTGCGAGAAGAGCCCGCCGTGCGGCCGTCGCCGGAGCCAACGGCTCGGGATAGCGGGCGACTTCGGCCTTGGTCACCGCACCCGCGAGCCGGGCCACCTCGTCGGCGTCCCCCGCCTCGTCAGGCCGTACGCCGGTCTGCGCGGCCTTCAGGACGGCGACCGTCCGCCCGGCGGCGAGCGCGGCGGCGGCGACGGCAGCCGTCGCGATGGTCTTGCCGACCTCCGTGCCCGTCCCCGTGATCACCAGTACCGGCATGTCATCCCTCTCCGGCGGCGGCGCACACCGCACGCGCGA
This sequence comes from Streptomyces sp. NPDC005374, assembly GCF_042872225.1. Lineage (NCBI taxonomy): Bacteria > Bacillati > Actinomycetota > Actinomycetes > Kitasatosporales > Streptomycetaceae > Streptomyces > Streptomyces sp. NPDC005374. The sequence continues at coordinate 142,451 of NZ_JBIAKA010000010.1, forward strand.
TCCGTGCCACGTCCTCGTCGCCCGTGACGTACGGCGGCATCGTGTAGACGAGGTCGCGGAACGGCCGCAGCCACACGCCCTCCCGTACGGCAGCGGCCGTGGCGGCCCTCATGTCGACCTCGTGGTCCAGCTGGACGATCCCGATGGCTCCGAGGACGCGTACGTCCTTCACACCCGGCAGCGAAGCGGCCTCCGCGAGCCCCTCCCGCAGCCCCGTCCCGATCCGCCGCACCTCCGCCTGCCAGTCCTGCCCGAGCAGCAGCCCGATCGAGGCGCAGGCGACCGACGCGGCGAGCGGGTTGCCCATGAAGGTGGGCCCGTGCGCGAGCACCGGGACCTCGCCGCGTGAGATCCCGTCGGCCACCCGAGGCGTGCACAGGGTCGCCGCCATCGTCATATAGCCGCCGGTCAGCGCCTTGCCCACACACATCACGTCCGGCGTCACGCCCGCGTGCTCCGCGGCGAACAGGGCGCCCGTACGCCCGAACCCGGTCGCGATCTCGTCGAACACCAGCAGCACGTCGTGCGCGTCGCACGCCTCGCGCAGCACCCGCAGATACGCGGGGGAGTGGAACCGCATCCCGCCCGCACCCTGCACCACCGGCTCCACGATCACCGCGGCCAGTTCGTCCGCGTGCCGCTCGATCGCCGCACGCAGCAGCTCGGCGTACGACTCCTCGTACTCGGCCGGTGGCGCGTCCACGAACACCTGGCGGGGCAGGATCCCGGACCACAGCTCGTGCATCCCGCCCTCGGGATCGCACACCGACATCGGCTGCCAGGTGTCGCCGTGGTAGCCGCCGCGCCAGGTCAGCAGCCGCTGCTTGCCCGTGCGGCCCAGCGAGCGCCAGTACTGGAGGCACATCTTCACCGCGACCTCGACCGACACCGACCCCGAGTCGGCGAGGAAGACATGCTCCAGGCCGTCGGGAGACATGTCGACAAGGAGCTTCGCGAGCCGGACGGCGGGCTCATGGGTGAGCCCGCCGAACATCACATGGCTCATCCGCCCGAGCTGCTCGCGCGCGGCCTCGTTCAGCACCGGGTGGTTGTAGCCGTGGATCGCCGACCACCAGGACGACATCCCGTCGACCAGTTCCGGGCCCTCGGCGAGCTTCAACCGCACCCCGCTCGCCGACTCCACGACGAGCGGATCGACCCGGCCGGGCATCGGACCGTACGGATGCCACACGTGCCGCCGGTCGAGCTCCAGCAGCTCCGGGACGGACAGATCAGGCATTGGGTGCGAGATCCGTTCCGGCACCTCGACGGCGTACGGCGACGAGATCGGTCCGCGCCTCGTTGGCCGGCGTGGCGGGGGCCGTCGTACCGCAGACCCCTCCGCCCTCGTGCGAGCCGCACCCGGCGGATTCATGGGACCCGCATCCGCCGCCCCCGGCCGTCGCCCGGTGTTCGGGCAGCGTCACCTCGCCCGCGCCCTCCACCTCGAACCCGGCGTCGGCGATCATCTCCAGGTCGGCCTGGCCGGCCTGGCCCTCGGTGGTGAGGTAGTCGCCGAGGAAGATCGAGTTGGCGAGGTTCAGGGCGAGGGGCTGCATGGTGCGCAGATGGACCTCGCGGCCGCCCGCGATGCGTACCTCGACGTCCGGGCAGACGAAACGGACCATGGCCAGAATGCGCAGACAGCGCTGCGGGGTGAGGTTCCACTCCTTGGCCAGCGGGGTGCCCTCGACCGGGATCAGGAAGTTCACCGGAACCGAGTCGGGGTCCAGCTCGCGCAGCGAGTAGACGACGTCGACCAGGTCCTCGTCGCTCTCGCCCATGCCGGCGATCAGACCCGAGCAGGCGGACAGGCCGGCCGCGTGCGCCTTGGTCACGGTGTCGACCCGGTCGGCGTAGGTGTGCGTGGTCGTGATGTCGCCGTAGGTCGACTCGGACGTGTTGAGGTTGTGGTTGTAGGCGTCCGCGCCCGCCTCGCGCAGCCGCTCCGCCTGGCCGTCGGAGAGCAGACCGAGACAGGCGCACACCTCGACGCCCTCGTTCTGGTCCTTGATCGCCTTGATGGTGCCCGCGACCCGGTCCACGTCACGATCGGTGGGACCGCGTCCGCTGGCCACCAGGCAGACCCGCTTGGCGCCGCCCGCGAGGCCTGCCGCCGCGGCCTTGGAGGCCTCGTCCGGCTTGAGCCAGGTGTACTTCAGGATGCCGGTGGTGGAGCCGAGCCGCTGCGAGCAGTACGAGCAGTCCTCGGGGCACAGCCCGGACTTCAGGTTGACGAGATAGTTGAGTTTCACCCGTCGCCCGAACCAGTGACGGCGCACCTTGCCGGCTGCGGCCACCACGTCGAGCAGGTCGTCGTCGGACGTGGCCAGTACGGCCAGCGCTTCCTCGCGGGTCGGCAGCTCGCGCCGAAGCCCCTTGTCCACCAGCGTGTTCAGCAGGTCCATGAGAGCCGATCCTGTCCTAAGGACCCGCTCCGGGCCAAGGTAGGGATCACACAACAGACCCGGATCGACGTGTGGGTATTGCCACACCGTGGGTAGCGAATGCTGCCGCTAGGGTCTGTCCGTTACCTACAAAAGCCCCGGAGGACCCATGGCGTTCGGCTGGATCGACGAGCAGGCCGAGGCACGCCGCCGGGCCGGCCTCGTACGGACCCTGCGGCCCCGTCCGGCCGACTCGCCGCTCCTCGATCTCGCGAGCAACGACTACCTGGGCCTGGCCCGCCACCCCGAGGTCGTGGCGGGGGCCGAGGCGGCCGCGCGGGCCTGGGGCGGCGGTGCGACCGGTTCCCGGCTCGTCACCGGAACCACCGAGCTGCACACCGAACTCGAACGCGAGCTGGCCGGCTTCTGCGGCTTCGAGGCGGCGCTCGTCTTCTCCTCCGGCTACGCGGCCAACCTCGCCGCCGTCACCGCGCTCGCACCGCACGGCTCGCTGATCGTCTCCGACGCGGGCAACCACGCCTCGCTCATCGACGGCTGCCGGCTGGCCCGCGGTACCACCCAGGTGGTCGCGCACGCCGACCCGGAAGCCGTCCGCAAGGCGCTCGGCACCCACGACGGGCCCGCGGTCGCGGTGTCCGACACGGTCTTCTCGGTCGACGGCGACGCGGCGCCCCTGGCCGGCCTCGCGCAGGCATGCCGGACGTACGGCGCGGGCCTGGTCGTCGACGACGCCCATGGCCTGGGTGTGCTCGGCGACGGCGGCCGCGGTGCCCCGCACGCGGCGGGTCTCGCGGGCGCCGACGACGTGGTCGTCACGGTCACGCTGTCCAAGTCGCTCGGCAGCCAGGGCGGTGCCGTGCTCGGCCCCGCACGAGTGATCGAGCACCTCGTCAACGCGGCACGGACGTTCATCTTCGACACCGGCCTGGCCCCCGCGGCGGCGGGAGCCGCCCTCGCGGCCCTGCGGCTGCTCGGCCGTGAGCCCGAGCGGGCCACGCGTGCGCGCGAGGTGGCCACCGAACTGCACGCACGCCTGACCGCCACGGGTCTGGAAGCGGTACGTCCCGACGCCGCGGTGGTCTCGGTGCGCGCGCCCTCCCCGGAGGAGGCCGTGCAGTGGGCGGCCGACTGCCGTGCCGCCGGGCTCCTCGTGGGCTGTTTCCGGCCCCCTTCGGTGCCCGACGGCATTTCACGGCTCAGACTGACCGCCCGCGGAGACCTCTCCGAGGAGCAGATCGAACGCGCTGTACATGTGATCGGCGGAACACGACCATGAGTCGGCGTGACACGGCCGTGCGCCTGGTGGGCTGACGGTCAGAACGCGGCTGTGAAGCCCGCCCAGCTCTCGGGGGAGAAGAGCAGCGCGGGCCCGTCCGGGTCCTTGGAGTCTCGTACGGCGAGCAGCCCGGCCCATGGCCCGGCCGACGGCCTCGCCGTCTCGACGCAGTTGTTCGCTCCGGTGCTGTAGCTGCTGCGCAGCCAGCGCACTTCGGGCAGTTCCGTACTGGCAGATACGTTCCGAGGCAGTGCAGACATGGTGCCTCCTTACGCGCCGTCACCTATCCCGGCGATGTAGTCCAACGAGTCCTCGGGCGAGAGGGCGTGGAACCGAAGGGAGTTGAAGGCCTCGGTGTAGGCCTGGAGGTCTTCTTTCCGCTCGAGGTAGAGGCTACTCGTCAAGTGGTCGAGAACAACCACATCCAGATCAGATGTGCGCGAAAATGAGAAGATTACGAAAGGCCCGGTGATCCCCACATGCGCCCCGGCCGTGAACGGCAGTACCTGTAGCCGCACTTGAGGCAGCCGGGCGGCCTCCAGGAGTCTCTTCAACTGCCGGGCCATCACTTCGGGGCCACCGATCTCCCGGCGCAGGACCGCCTCGTCCAGGACGGCGCTCAGCTCCAGCGGGGGCTCGCCGCGCAGCACGTCCTGCCGTGCCAGCCGCACCTCCACGAGCGTGTCGAGACGTTCGTCGTCGAGGCCGCCCACCGAGGCCCGGGTCACCGCGCGGGCGTACTCGGGCGTCTGGAGCAGCCCGGGCACCACCGAGGTCTCCAGTGTGCGCATCGCGCTCGCCTGGGACTCCAGACTGATGAAGTCCCGGTAGGTCGGCGGCAGGACACCCCGGTACGCGTGCCACCAGTGGTGCCGGCCGCCGCCCTCGTCGGAGCCCGCCAGCACCAGGAGCAGCTCCCGCAGATCCGTGTCCAGCACGCCGTAGGCATCGAGGAGTAACCGCACATCGGCCGGTTTCACACCGCTGGCGCCGGTCTCGATGCGGCTCACCTTCGACTGGTGCCAGCCCACGAGCCGGGCCGCCTCACCGCTGGTGAGCGCCGCACTCGTGCGTAACGCACGCAGTTCGGCGCCCAGTTTCCGGCGGCGCACCGCGGGACCGTGCTGCATGGTGCTACTCCCTTACTCCTTACGAGCCGCCCAAATACGGTCTCGCGTCGCAGAGTTCACCGCTTCGAGCGACAGATATATGCATATCTTGGTGGATCGGCACCCGTCACCGCCTCGGTAATGGCACTCTGACGATGAACCACCAGTCCGGGACCGTACTCGAACCATCCGCACCGTGTCGGACTACGGTTCCGTGGGAAAGGGACGACGTCGCCATGGCAGACCACCTGGAAGCATCCGTCACTCTGCCGAGCGAACCCGCCTCGGTCTCCGCGGCCCGCACCTATGTCCTGAGCGCGCTCGCGGAGTGGGGGCTGCCACCGGCCACGGACATCGCGGAGACCGTCCGGCTCATCGTCTCCGAACTCGCCACCAACGCCGTACAGCACACCTTCGGACAGTCACCCACCTTCACGGTGGACATCGAGCTGGACCGTGACGAACAACTGCGCATCGGGGTCACCGACAGCCATCCCCGCTTCCCCAAGCGCCTCCCGGCCGCGGTCCAGCAGGACAACGGGCGGGGAATGGTGATCATCCGCTGGCTCGCGGCCGAGTACGGCGGCAAGCTGAGAGTCAGGCCCACCCGGGAAGGCGGCAAGACCGTTTCGATCGAACTCCCGTGGTCGGTACCGGCACAGCCGGTCACCGCCGCGGGGCAGCAGGAGCCGTGACCCACTCCGTAGGCCGGGAACGCGGAGACAGGACGCCCCCTTCAGCGGCCGAGCCCGGGCCGTCCCGGGGTCACCGCAGACGCGCCGACGGTTCTCGGGGAGCAACTCCCGGACGAGCCGTGGCGCGCGGCCTGAGCGGCTCGCGGTGCGGCCGCCGAGGCGCCGCGTGGGGTTCCTGCGTGACGTGCTCCTCGGCGCGGCCCGCCCGCCACACCAGTCGGGGGAGCAGCCACCACAGGCCCAGGCACACCAGCAGGGTCGCCGTACCCGCGGCCACTCCGCCGGTCCGGCCGGTCGTCACGTCCACGACGAGCAGGACGGATCCGGTGAACGCGAGCACCAGAACGCCCATGCCGACCGTGGCGAGCCGGGAGGAGACCTGCACGATGCGGGCCTTGGCGCCCCGCTGGAAGAGCGAGCGGTGCAGGGCCGCCGGTGCGGTGAACAGCGCCGCCGCGACGACCGCGAGGAGCAGCGTGGTGACGTAGGTGGCGCGCTGGAAGGAGTCCAGCGAAGGGAAGCGCTGGGTGAAGGCCAGGGTCAGCAGGAAGGCGAAGAGGATCTGCACCCCGGTCTGGGTGACGCGCAGTTCCTGGAGCAGCTCGCCGAAGTTGCGGTCGGCGCGCTCCAGCGGGGTCTCGTTGCGGGCGGTGCACGGGCGGTGGTCGGCCATGACGGTACGGGTAACCATCCGGGCCCGTGTCACGCGTCCCGGGAGACCCGAGGGGGTGACGTCCGGTCAGGGCGCCGTCACCCCCTCGGGGGTGCTACTTGACCCGGCCGTACCAGACGCTCTTCGTCCAGATCTTCTGCAGTCGCACCACGTCCCCGGTCTTGGGGGCGTGCCAGATCTTCCCCTTCCCGGCGTAGAGACCGACGTGGTAGACGTTCGAACCCGAGTGGAAGAACACGAGGTCACCGGCCTTGCGGCTGCCCGCGGAGATGTGCCGGGTCTTGTTGTACTGCTGGGCCGCCGTGCGCGGGAGCTTCTTGCCCGCCTTCTTGAACGAGTACAGCGTGAGCCCTGAGCAGTCGAAGCGGGACGGCCCCGTGGCGCCGTACCTGTACGGCGAGCCCTTCTTGGAGGCCGCGACCTTGAGTGCCTTCGTCGCCGGCGTGGCGGCCGCGGCGTCGGCGGCGACGCCCGGGATCACGACAGAGCCGCCCACAGCGGCAAGTGTCAGTGCCGAAGCCGTACCGGCTCGGACCATCAGCGACGGAACACGATTGAGCGCAGACATGCGCAACCCTTCGTCAGCCGCCTGTGAAGGATGACCTGTCGGATTCGGGCTGACAAAGTTGCCCGGCCGCTGACGCGGCTTCACCCCAAGGGCTGCTCGGCCCGGTCATGGCGTGACCGTCCCGGCGACCCGTCGTGCCTGGGTCCTCCACTCCTGCCGATGCACCTCTGTCGACCGGTCATCCGGGCGGCGGCAGGACTCGGCGTCCGCCCGGATCGCCCCGCCACTGCGGCGGGGGCTTGTCGTCAGACAGGGATCTTGACGCAAAGAAGTCCGAAAAACCCAACGGAACCGGGGATTTGTGTCGTTACTCACCACTCACTCGTTCGGGTGGACACCCGAACGACGGAAGGGGTGTCGAGGGCTCCGCGGGCCCCCGGACCAGCACAGAGAGTCCTCATTGTGCTCACACACCACGCGTGTTGCGCGGCCTTGACGGTCGTGAAAGAGGAGCCGCCTCTCGTCCAACAGGGGGTACGTCTTCTGGTCCGTTTCAACCGTGCTCCGGACGCTCCGTCAGACCGGCGGGGCGCCCGGGGCGCTGCGGATGCGTCAGTTGTCGGGGTCGGGCGGCACGACGACCCGGGCCGAGCGCCGCTCGCCGTCCAGGACCCGCAGGGCCCGCGCCAGCGTCGCGGCGTGCATCTCGCGCTCGCCCCGGCGGTGCATCAGCGCGAGCGCGTCACGCAGCTCTGCCGCCCTGCTCACCAGCGCCTGCGCCGCCCGCAGTCCGCCGTAGGTGTCCTCGTGCCGGGCGGGGTTGATCCGGCCCAGCAGATCGACCACGTCGAGATAACGGTCGATCAGCTCGCCCTCGGCGCGCGTGAGCGCGGGCAGCGGTGGAAGATCCGGCAGCATCCGCGGCTCACCTCGCGCCCGGCGTGGTGCGGGATGTCTTGCGGCTCGGGACGATCGCGTCCGCGAGGCCGTAGTCCAGCGCGCCCCGCGCGTCCAGGATCTTGTCCCGCTCGATGTCCGCGCTCACCTGCTCGGCGCTGCGCCCGGTGTGCCGGACCAGCATCTCCTCCAGGCGGGCCCGCGCACGGAGCAGTTCGTCGGCCTGGATCGCCAGATCGCTTGCCTGCCCCTGCACCGGTTCGTTCAGCGCCGGCTGGTGGATCACGACCCGCGCGCCCGGCAGCACGGAGCGCTTGCCCGGGGTGCCCGCCGCCAGCAGCACCGCCGCGGAGGAGCCGGCCTGCCCGAGGCACGTCGTCTCCACGTCACAACTGACGAACTGCATCGTGTCGTAGATCGCCGACATCGCGCTGAACGAGCCGCCGGGGGAGTTGATGTACAGCGAGATGTCCCGGTCCGGGTCCTGGTACTCGAGGTACATGAACTGCGCCATCAGATCGTTCGCCGAGGTGTCGTCGATCCGCGTCCCGAGGAAGACGATCCGCTCCTCCAGCAGCTTCGAGTACGGATCCATCGTCCTGTGCCCGGAGCTCGTGCGCTCGTGGAACTCGGGCAGGACGTAACGGGCGGTCGGTCGGGTCATGGAGTACCCCTCACTCATGGCTGAGCCGTCTGTAGAAAATGTACAGGACGTACGTGACGTTATGATGGGGGCGGATTCTAGTGATCAAGTTAAATGCCCAGGGCAGAGGCGCTTTTTTGCTCCTTCGGGGGATCGGGTCTCACATTCCTGTCACTGTTTACCGGGGGGTGCCGTCGCCCTCACCTCCGGGACCTCCCCGGCCGGCCCAGATCTGCGAGACTGTCGCGGCTCGCCGCGGTATGAGCGTCCGTCAACGGGCGCGGGCGGCTCGGCTCTTCACTGTGCTCGTCCCGCCACGACGGCATCGTCGAGCCCGGCGGCGGACACAGCCAGGGCCTCGACCAGCTCTCCTTCAGCACACCGCGCGGCTTCCTCCCGCAGACCATCCACCCCCATGCCGGTGACGGCGCCGGACTACCAGCGGATTCTTCGTCTGCTGGTGGTACACCGTCTGTGTGTTCTGGCCAGCGCCGGTGCGGGATGCGGAGCTTGGGCGGCGGACGCCGGCCCGTCTATGGTCCGTCTCTTGGTTCACGGCGAGGGTGGAGACGTGTCAGCTCGTGCCGTGCCCGACATGGCCGCCGCCTCATCCGCTGACTTGACCCGTGATTCGCGACATCCCGCGGTGCCTGGCATTGGAGTGCGTCTCGGATTGAACCCGGCGTATAGCCCTGCTCGTCTGCCACTCTTGGTTTTCGCAGGTCAGAGGCCGTGTTTACTCGCTGAACAAACCGTCCGGGTCGAATCCGGGGCGAAGCCGAGCTGTGGGTTTCGTCGTTTCTGTCTGCCGTCCGTGTTGCATATTCGGGCATTCCGGGCGGCAAGGGCGGTCCCGTGCCGCTCAGCGGCAGACATCTCGGACTCTGAAGCACTCTGGAGTACATGTACGAGCTGTCCCCTTGCTGACGCCGCGGTTGGGATGCGACGCGCGGATGGCTGCCCGGCAGTGCGGCGTGTCGAGACGGCCCTCGACCGCAGCGGAACGATCAACACCAGGCACTCCGCCCCCGGGGTCCGATCGCAGGTGTGCCGCACCCGTCCGTGATCGTGCGGGTGGGCTCGGGCGACCACGACGGCGCTACGACGAACTCCTCGCGGCCGCCGTGCCCACGGCCGTCCCGCTGTCCGATGAGCGGTGGCGGAGGGCAGGACGGGAGCTGCCTGCCGGGCGGTTCAGCCGTGGGGACCCGTCCCGCGCAGAAACGTGTCGACGACGAGTGTTGCCAGTGCGTCCGCGTTCTGCCGGACCTGGTCCGGGTCGAGATCTGCGCCGCCTCCGTGCTGGGCCTCGTCGACGAGGGCGTAGTAGACCCGCCGCGCCCACATGAGGTCCGTGTCCGGAGAGAGGAGCCCTTCGCGCTGGGCTCGGGCGAAGAACTCGAGGGCGCCAGCGTTGACCTCGGACCAGATCGCCGCCGCGAGGGGGGAGTCGGCGAGGGGGTGGCCGAGGGTGAACGGCCAGGCGCTCTTGATCCGCAGCACGTTCGCCGTGACGCGGTGGAGTGCCACGAGCGGTGGGGCGGTGTCCATGTGGGCGTCCGCTACGCCTTCAATGAGCTGTCGCTTCGCCGAGGCGGCGAGTGCCTCGATGAGGGACTGGCGGTTGGCGAACCGCCGGTGCACGGTTGTTCTGGCCACTCCTGCCTCCTCCGCGATCTGCTCCATGGAGGCCCCGGAGTCTTTGGCGAGGACCTGCTCGGCCGCCCCCAGGATCGCGCGCACCGTGCGCGCGGCATCGGCCCGCAGGGGTCGGCCCATGACTTATCCACTCCCGTTGTTGATTCGTGATGCACGGAAGACCCTACGCCTGACCTGCGGATTTGTACTGATTTGCATCAGTGCTGATGCATGGGAAAGTAAAGTTGCGACAAGAGTGATGCGAGTAAGAGGTCGAACTGCTACGTTCCTGTTTTAGATCATGGACCTCCTCTCATGATTCGGCTCCCCGGTCGGCGGTTTCCGAAGTCCGCGGAGCGGAGTCCCTCTGGTCCTGGCCCTATGTGCCTGATGGCCCCCCATGAAAACGAGCCCTCGGGCGAACCGGAGGAATGACACGGTGGAGATCGAGCTGCGGATCAACGGATCCGCCCAGAGGCTGGACATCGCGCCACAGGTGAGCCTGCTCGACGCGCTGCGCGAGTACCTGGGCCTGACCGGCACCAAGAAGGGCTGCGACCAAGGTGCGTGCGGTGCCTGCACGGTGCTGGTCGACGGCCGGCGGATCAACGCCTGCCTGGCGCTGGCGGTGCAGTACCAGGGCCGTGACATCACCACCATCGAAGGCGTCGACCACCCGCTGCAGGCGGCGTTCGTCCGCACGGACGGATTCCAGTGCGGCTACTGCACGCCGGGCCAGATCTGCTCGGCGATCGGCATGCTCGCCGAGCACAAGGACGGCGCGCCAAGTGCGGCGACCGAGCACCCTGCCGACAGTGGCGGGGAGCTGGACGAGGCGGAGATCCGGGAGCGGATGAGCGGCAATCTGTGCCGCTGCGGCGCCTACAACGGCATCGTCTCGGCGATCAAGGAGGTCGCGAAGTGAAGTCGTTCTCCTACCTCAGCGCACCCGACGTGGGCACGGCGCTGCGCACGATCGCGGACCGCGCGGACACCGCGGACGTGAAGTTCCTTGCGGGCGGGACGAACCTCGTCGACTTGATGCGTGAGGGCATCGAACACCCGGCGACGCTCGTGGACATCACTCGCCTGCCGCTCACCGGGATCGATGAACTCCCCGACGGCACCATCCGCGTCGGCGCACTGGTGAGCAACAGCCGGCTCGCCGCGGACCCCCTCATCAGGACCCGCTATCCGGTCCTGGCCAAGGCGATCCTGCTGGGAGCCTCGGCCCAGTTGCGGAACATGGCGACCGTGGGAGGCAACCTGCTGCAGCGCACCCGCTGCATGTACTTCTACGACGAGGCCTCCGCGTGCAACAAACGCGCACCCGGCAGCGGTTGTGACGCGATCGGCGGGTTCTCCCGCGGCAGCGCGGTACTGGGCACCAGCGAGCACTGCATCGCGACGCATCCCTCGGACATGGCGGTGGCGCTGGTGATGCTCGACGCCGTCGTCGAGGTGGAGAGCGTGCGCGGCAGTCGGCGTATCCCGGTCGCCGACTTCCATACGCTGCCCGGCGACACCCCGCACATCGAGACGGTGCTGGCCGCCGACGAGCTGATCACGGCCGTCGAGCTGCCGCCGGTGCCGGTCGCGGCACATTCGCGCTACCGCAAGGTCCGCGACCGCGCGTCGTACGCCTTCGCCCTGGTCTCCGTCGCCGCCGCGCTGGCCGTCGAGGACGGCCGGATCACCGAGGTCCGCCTCGCACTCGGCGGCGTCGCGACCAAGCCGTGGCGGGCACGCATCGCGGAAGAGCTGCTGCTCGGCGCCGAAGCCACCGACGAGAGCTTCGCCCGCGCCGCCGCCGCCGAACTCGCCCCCGCCCTGCCCCTGCCCGACAACGCCTTCAAGATCGACCTGGCCCAGCGGACGGTCGTGGCCGTGCTGCGGACACTCAACGCTGAGCGGAGCGCATCGTGACCACACACACCTGGACAGGCTCCGAGCCCGGCACAGGCGCTTCCGTGCCCGTCGGGGGAGCGGTCGGACGGTCGGTGGACCGCCGGGACGGCCACGCGAAGGTGACCGGGGCGGTGCGGTTCTCCGCCGAGCACCACTACCCGAACCTCACGTACGCGACGCTGGTCCACGCCACCGTCGCCCGGGGCACGATCACCGGCATCGACACGACCGCGGCGGCCGCGGTGCCCGGCGTCGTTGCGGTCCTCACCCACCTCAACGCGCCGAGGATCCGCTCGGTACGCAACCACAACATCGTGCGGGACCTGGGACCGAGTGTGTCGGGGACCAGCCTCGACTACCTCAACACGGATCAGGTCTTCTGGGACGGCCAGCCGATCGCCGTCGTGGTCGCCACGACCTCGGCCGCGGCGAACGAGGCCGCCTCCCTCGTCGAAGTGACCTACGACCCGCTGCCCGCACGGGTGGACTTCACCGTCGAGCAGAAGAACGCCACCCCGGCGAAGGGCGACCTCACCTTCGCCGGGCACACGAAGAAGGGTGATGCGGAGGCGGCGCTGGCCGCTGCGGAGGTGTCGGTCGACCTGCGCTACACCACGCCCGGCCTGCAGCACAACGCGATCGAGCCGCACGCGACGGTCGCCGTCTGGGACGGTGACCACCTCACCGTGCACGACACCACCCAGGCGACGGACCAGAGCCGCCGCTACCTGGCCTGGCGGTTCGGTGTGCCGGTGTCCCACGTCCGCGTCCGTGCCGAGTTCCTGGGGGGCGGCTTCGGGGGTAAGTTCGCCGTCTGGCCCGGCACGGTCATCGCGGCGATGGCGGCCAAGGCGGTCGGGCGGCCCGTGCGCCTGGCGCTGAGCCGCACGGCCGTCAACCGCGCCACCGGTGGGCGTACCGCCTCGACCAACCGGATCGCGCTCGGTGCGACCCGCGACGGCCGGCTCACCTCGTTGATCCAGGACAGCGTCACCCGCACCGGCTCGGCCGGCGGCCTGCTCGAGGCGACCAGCTCGCCGGCCCGGCACCTCTACGGCGCCCAGAACATGCTGACCCGGCAGAACCTCGTCGCGATGGATCTGATGCCCAACACCTGGCTGCGCGCCCCCGGCGAGGCGATCGGCAGCTTCGTGCTGGAATCGGCGATGGACGAACTCTCCTACGAGCTGTCCATGGACCCGATCGCCCTGCGGCTGCGCAACGAGCCCACGAAGGACCCGACGGGCGGCAAGAAGTTCTCCCAGCGGAATCAGCGTGAAGCCTTCGAGAGGGGCGCCGAACGCTTCGGCTGGGCGGACCGCGACCCCGAACCCCGCTCCATGCGGGACGGCGAGTGGCTCGTCGGGATGGGCACGGCCACCGCCTACCACCCGGTCCTGCGCCTGGTCGCCGACGTCAAAGTGCGTCTGAGTGACGACGGCAGCGCGCTCGTGCAGTGCGGTTTCCACGAGATGGGCATGGGCGCCGCGACCGTACAGGCACAGATCGCTGCCGACGCGCTCGGCATCGCGTACGAGAAGGTCCGCGTCGAGTACGGCGATACGGCCCTGCCGACCGGCCCGATGGCCGGCAACTCCAACCAGACGGCGACGGTCGCCACCAGCCTCCTCGCCGCATGCGCCGAGCTGACCCGGAAGGTGACCGCTCTGGCCCGGCGAACGGGCACGACCGGCCAGGAACCGGCGGCCGCCCTGCGCGCAGCGGGGCGACCGTTCCTCGAGGCCTCGGTCGGGTCGGACACCCGGCGGGGTCTGCTGGGCAGTCAGGGCCGGTTCCTTACCACCTTCCTGAAGGACCAGCGCTGGTCCAAGGCCGCCCGCGGCGCTCAGTTCTGTGAGGTGCGGGTGAACGCCGACACTGGCGAACTGCGGATCTCGCGCTGGCTCGGCATGTTCGACGTCGGCCGCATCATCAACCCCAAGACCACGGCCAGCCAGCTCCGCGGGGCCGTGGTCATGGGCATCGGCATGGCGCTGTCGGAGCAGAGCCTGGTCGACCCGCGCAACGGGCGCACGATGAGCGCCGGCCTCGACTCCTACTACGTGCCGGTGCACGCCGACATCCCCTCGATCGATGTCGCCTGGCTCGACGAACCGGACAAGACCATGCCCCTGGGCATCATCGGACTGGGCGAGGTCGGCACGACCGGCGTGGCGGCAGCGATCGCGAACGCCGTCTACCACGCGACCGGCAAGCGGGTCCGGGACCTGCCGATCACGTTGGACAAGCTGCTCTGACGACGGCCCGGTCCGCGCACCACGACACGACGAGAAAGCAACTCCCATGCTGGACATCGCCGGCGAGCTGAACCGATGGCTCGAGGAAGGGCGGGACTTCGCCGTGGCCACCGTCGTGGCCGTCAGCGGCAGCGCGCCGCGAGGTCCGGGCGCCGCGCTCGCCGTCGACGCCGACGGCACCGCCATCGGGTCGGTCTCCGGCGGCTGCGTGGAGGGCGCGGTCTACGACCTGTGCACCCAGGCGCTCACCGACGGCGAGACGGTGCGTGAGCGGTTCGGCTACAGCGACGAGGACGCCTTCGCCGTCGGCCTGACCTGCGGTGGCGTCCTCGACATCCTGGTCACCCCGGTGCCCGCCGACGCGCCCGGCAGGAAGACATTCCAGACGGCGATCTCGGCCGCCGCCCGAGGCGAGGCGGCGGCACTGGCCCGCGTGGTCCGCGGCCCGGCAGGGCTCCTCGGACGGGCGCTGGCGGTCCGTCACGACGGCTCCTACGAAGGCGGACTCGGCGGACGCCCGGACCTGGACCGCGCCGTCGCCGGCGAAACCCGCTCCCTGCTTGACGTCGGCCGCACGGGCACCTTCGACATCGCGCGGGACGGCTCCCACTGCGAGCCGGACTTGACGCTGTTCGTCGAGTCGAGCGTGCCGCCGCCCCGCATGCTCGTCTTCGGCGCCATCGACTTCGCCGCGGCACTGGTACGCGTGGGCAAGTTCCTCGGCTACCACGTCACTGTGTGCGACGCCCGGCCCGTCTTCGCCACCCGGGCACGCTTCCCCGAGGCCGACGACATCGTGGTCGACTGGCCACACCGCTACCTCAACCGGACCTGGACCGACGAGCGCACCGTGGTGTGCGTCCTGACCCACGACGCCAAGTTCGACGTACCCCTCCTGGAAGCAGCCCTGCGGCTGCCCGCCGCCTACATCGGCGCGATGGGCTCCCGCCGCACCCACGAGGACCGCGACCGCAGACTGCGCGAAGTCGGCCTCACCGAAGCCGAACTGGCCCGCCTGCACTCACCGATCGGCCTCGATCTCGGCGCCCGTACGCCTGAGGAGACAGCCCTGTCCATTGCGGCCGAGATCGTCGCCGCCCGCCACGGCGGTACAGGCCTGCCCCTGAGCGAGTCACACAGGCCGATCCATCACGACACCGAAGCGCGCCGGCCGGGGGCGATCAGCGCAAGTGGCCGTGTGACACGACCGCGAGCCGACCGTCACGAGCACCAGAACAGCCTGAGCCCGGTCCGGGTCGGCGTGGCTCACCTCGATGCCGACAGCCCGTGATCAAGACGGGCCTTCCCCCGGGAAGGCGGCGGTCGATTTGAATAACGAAAAGGATCAGTTTAGTATTAACGTGAAACTGGTCGGTTTCCTCGTGGGGGGCGGCCGAGACCGTGATCCACGGTTGCCTTCGTGTGCTGAAGGGTTTTGAAGTCCGCAGGTTCCCGGTCCGGCGATGGTGCCGTCCGGTCATCTCCCGATGTAACTGTGTTGTCCAGGCCGGAGTAAGTCATGAATGGAATTCACCCCTTCCGCGTGCTGCGCGCCAGACCTCTGTGGATCGCCAGCGGCGTGATCACGGGTGTTCTCGCGCTGCTGTTCGCCGTGCTGTACGTCGGCGCCAACATCGACCCAGCCGGCCACATGAAGAACCTGCCCGTCGGCCTGGTCAACGCCGACAAGGGAGCCGCCGTCGGCGGGAAGCAGGTCAACCTGGGCGCCCAGATCACCGAGTCGATCAGTAAGTCCACCGCGGGAGGGGACAAGATCGACTGGAAGGTGATGGACGAGCGGGAGGTGAAGGAGGAACTCGGCAAGGGCAAGCTGTACGGCGCGCTCGTCGTGCCCGCCGACTTCACGTCCTCGGTCACCGCCCTGACCGGCACCACGGCCGCCGGGGCCCCGGCCCGCCCGACGCTGACCGTGCTCACCAACCAGTCCGCCGGCAGCCTGGGCTCCAGCCTGGCGCGGGTCGCGACGACGCAGGCCGCCGAGAACGCCTCGCTCCACATCGGCAAGGAGCTGACCGCCCGGATCGGACCCGCGCAGGAGAAGCTGCCCGCTGCGGCCCGTGTCCTGCTCGCCGATCCGGCCGCCGTCACGGTGAAGGACGGCCATCCCCTCGATTCGCACAGCGGCCTGGGTCTGACGGCGTTCTACTACGCGCTCGCCCTCGTGGTCGTCGGCATGCTCTCCGCCAACGTCATCAGCGGCCAGGTCGACCACACCCTCGGCTACACCCACAACGACCTGGGCCCGCTGCGCCTGCACCGCCCGCTGATCCGGGCCACCCGCGTGCAGACCCTCGCCATCAGCAGCACCCTCATGGCGGCCCTGTCCCTGCTGATGGGCACCCTGGTCATGGTCGGAGCGGTCGGCATCATGGGCATGGACGCCTCCCACCTGCCGCTGCTCTGGCTGTACTCGGTGTGTGCCGTCGCGGTCTCCGGGATCGGCGCGCTCACCCTCCTCGCGGTGTTCGGCACCCCCGGCATGCTGGTGGCCACGCTGGTCTTCATCGGGATGGCGGTGCCGACGGCCAACGCCACCACGCCGATCCAGGCGCTGCCCGGCTTCTACCGCTTCCTCGCGGAGTTCGAGCCCCTGCGGCAGATCGCCGGGGGCGTCCGCGCGATCCTCTACTACGACGCGCAGGGCGACGCGGGTCTGACCCGGGGCTGGGTCATGATGGCCGTCGGTCTTGTGGCAGCCGCCCTGTTCGGCTTCGGCGTGCTGGGGTGGTACGACCGCAAGGGGCTGCACCGCATCCCGGTCGAGACGGAGCCCGAGAAGAACACCACCGCGGTGTAGCGAAACTCCTTCCGCAACTCCCAGGACGGGGCCGTTGAGTGGAGTGGCCCCGTGTGCCGCCCCCGTGGGGACGAGGGGCGTGCACACCCTCAGGGCTCGGCGACGGTCCTCCTTCTCCGAGGCCGTCGCCGAGCCTCTGAGCGGACGTCAGTGCCCGGACGGCGCCGGTCGTCTCCCGACGTCACTGTAAACCGACCAGTTTTCAATATGCCCGATTCGAGTGAGCTCACGACATGACCACTGAAACGAAGTCAACTTCCAGAGAGCGCCTGCTGGAGGCGGCGGTCACGCTCACCTATCAGGACGGCGTCGATGTCGGCGTCGACGCGCTGTGCAAGGCGGCGGGAGTGTCGAAGCGCTCCATGTACCAGCTGTTCCACAGCAAGGACGACCTGCTGGCGGCATGTGTGGAGGAGCGCACCGCCCCCTTCGTGGCCACTCTCCTGCCCCCGGCGGACGACGGCCGCTCCGCCCGCGAGCGGATCCTGCACGTCTTCGGGCAACTGGAGTCGCAGGCGGGCGCGCCCGCCTTCCGAGGCTGCCGGCACCTGGCTGCGCAGATCGAGCTCAAGGACCAGAATCACCCTGCAAGCCAGGTGGCACACCGGATCAGGGCGAGACTGACCGCCTTCTTCCGCACCGAGGCCGAGCATGGCGGCGCGAGCGACCCCGAGCTGCTGGGTCGACAGCTGATCCTGGTCTTCGATGGCGCCGGCGCCCGTGCCGGGATCGGAGCCGACACCATGACGGGACTCATCGCCCCCACGGTGGTCACCTTGCTGGATGCGGCAGGCGTGCGCTGACGCCGTCTCCTTACTGAAGGCGTCCTGGCTACTTCGCCTCAGAGGGAAGTCCGATGCCGGTGAGCGAGCCGCAGGCGAAGAAGCGTGCGGTCCGGTCGGCATCGGCGCCCAGCGTCAGGTGCACGGTTTCCCGGGTCCTCATCCAGCCCGCCCGGACGGCCTCGCTGATCAGGTCGTTGCCGTGTGTCCCGACAGCCACCACGACGGCGTATCCCTGCATCTGCATGAGAACCGTTTCGAGGTGCGTCGTCAGCCTCGGGTAAGCGTTCGCCATTGCTCGAAGGGCTGGCGGCTTCGCGTCCTCATTGTCGGCCGCCCGCTTCGGAGTTGGGCGTGTGTCCTGCGCGGTCCGCGTCAATGCGGCGATGAAGACCGCACCGATTCGCGTCGTGGAGCGGCGGAGACGCTCCCGGCCTCGGCGGCCTTCGTGGCGGCATGTCACGTTCTTGCCCGGGGACGAGTCGAAGAGGCCGTCCGGTGGCAGTCTGCTCGCTCGTCTATGGCGCTGTGAAGAGCATCGGGAGGCGAGGGCCCAGACACGGTTTGCGGCCCCAGACGACGACCTTGGCGCGGCCATGGGGGTGGGGCCGGTCCAGCGTCCCAGGGCCAGGAGGAGGAAGACGACGAGGTTGATGGCAATCGTGCAGTCAGGGCGCCGGGGTGGGGCGTCGGCGACCGTGGGTACGCCGTCCGCGAAGGTGACGGCGAAGCGATCGCGGCCGATCCGCAACAGGTAGCACGCGTGGTGGTCGGCCGCACCGGCGTTCACTTCCGCGTCTTGCGTGCCAGACCCCTCCGGATAGCAAGCGGCACCATTACAGGCGCCCTCGCGATCCTGCTTGGCATCTTCTACGTCGGCAACAACATCGACCCGGCCGGCCATACGAGGCATCTGCCGGTGAGCCTGGTCACCTCAGACAAGGGGGGCCAGTGTCGGCGGCAAGCAGGTCAACCTCGGGGTGCAGATCACTGTGTCGATCAAGGCATCCACCGCGAGCGGCGGCGAGATCGACTGGAAGATGGGGAATGAGAAGGAAGTGAAGGAGGAGTTCGGCAAGGGCAAGCTGTTCGGTGCGCTGGTCGTCCCCGCTGACTTCACCTCCTCCATCACCGCACTGACCGGATCCTCGGCGACCGGCAATCCGGTTCGCCCGCAGCTGATGGTGCTGACCAACCAATCCGCCGTATCCGACTCAGCCCCTGCTCAGGACCGTCCGCCGGCTCCTCGAATGGGGTCAACGAGACCTTGGGGGCCGGCTCGATCTCGAACAGCGCGGCGGGTACACCATCGAAGGCGTCGGCGTCCGTCGGGCCTTCGCCAACAGTGCGTTGTGTGGCGCGGCTACTTCTTCGGCGGCACGGTGGGCATCCCCAGGAACGGCAACTTCAGGGCGCCGAAAGCATCGGACGGGACTGCCGGGCGGCGGGGCTCCACGGGTGTCAGGCGCTGGTAGGCCGCTCCCTGCGCTGGACGAGGGTCCTCCTCGCCCTTGTTGGGCCAGGCCGACATCGCGCGCTCGGCCTGAGCCGTGATCGTGAGGGACGGGTTGACTCCGAGGTTGGCGGAGATGGCCGCTCCATCGACGATCGAGATGCCAGGGTGTCCGTAGAGCCGGTGGTACGGGTCGATCACGCCGGTCTCAGGAGTGTCGCCGATGGGGCAGCCGCCCAGGAAGTGTGCGGTGACCGGCATGCCCATCAGCTCGCCCACGTTACTGCCCGCGAAGCCGTCGACCTCGGCGGCGATGACCGAGGCGGCTTCCGAAGCCGCCTTGATCTGTTTGGGGTTGGGCGACCCATGGCCCTGACGGGCCAGCAGCAGTCCCTTCCCCACGCCCTTCGGTTTCAGATAGGTCGTGAGGGAGTTGTCCAGCGACTGCATGACCAGGCCGATGATCGTCCGCTCGGACCAACGGCGGTTGGAGAGCGAGCGGGCCATGAGCACCGGGTGCTTCGCCACATTGACCAGCCAGCCCAGGAACCTCGACGAGCCCTCCGCGTACGGGACTTGCAGGACGAACCCGGCACCCATCGCGTTCGATCCCTTGCCATAGCGGACAGGCTCGATGTGGGTGTTCTCGTCGGGGTGGATCGAGGACGTGATCGCCACACCGCGCGTGAAGTCGACGCTCTGCCCTCCCACGACCTTCCGGTGGCGCCGGACGTCTGCGTGCGCGCTCACCAGGGCTTCCGAGTTGGTGCGGGTCAGATCACCCAGTCGCTCGGATATGTGCGGAAGTTGGCCGCCCGTCCTCATCCGGTGCAGCAACGTCTGCGTACCGTACGTGCCGGCCGCGATGACGACGTTCTGCGCCCGGAAAGTACGGCCGGCGCCTTTGCGTTTCCGGTCCGTCGGCCGGGTCCTGACCGTGTACCCGTCCGGCGAGTCGTCCGTGATCGAGACAACGGTCGTCATGGCGTGGACGACGGCGCCCGCCTGCTCGGCGAGGTAGAGGTAGTTCTCGTTGAGGCTGTTCTTCCCGCCGCGGCGACAGCCCGTCATGCACTCACCGCACTCGACACAGGCCTTGCGGGCCGGGCCGACGCCGCCGAAGTACGGGTCGGCCACCTCCTCGCCCGGCTTGGCCTTCGTCGTCCCGTCGGCGTCCTGGCCGTCGCCGAAGAAAACCCCCACGGGGGCCATGTGGAAGGTGTCGCCCACGCCCATCCGTTCGGCGACCGCGTGCAGGTGTACGTCGGCCGGGGTCGTCGTCGGGTTGAGCCGCACCCCGAGCATGCGCCGGGCCTGGTCGTAGTACGGCTTCAGCTCCCCTTCCCAGTCGGTGATGTCCTTCCACTGCGGGTCCTCGAAGAACTGCTTCGGCGGTTCGTACAGGGTGTTGGCGTAGTTGAGGGAGCCGCCCCCGACCCCGGCCCCGGCCAGCACCATCACGTTGCCCAGCGGATGAATGCGCTGGATGCCGTACAGGCCGAGCCTGGGTGCCCAGAGATAGTTCCTGACGTCCCAGGAGTTCTTGGGCAGCGAGTCGGCGGTGAACCTGCGGCCCGCTTCCAACACGCCTACGCGGTAGCCCTTTTCGGTGAGCCGAAGGGCGGTGACGGATCCGCCGAAACCGGAGCCGACGACGATTACGTCGAAGTCGTACGCGGAGTCGTCTCTGGGCTCGTCTGGCTTCGTGGACGAATTCTTCCGTGACACGTGCTCTCCTCATTGAGAACGGGTGACTTGGAGCCGTTCTGATGGGCGGCTGCGCGGTCGGGCGGGGGAAGAAGGCAGTACAGGCTTTCTGAACCAAACGCTCATGACGGCACAGGCAATTGAGCGGACGGGCGCGAGGTGACACACCGGCGGGTCGGCGCGGTCCGCACCGGACTCGAAGTGCCGGACAGGCGGTCAGCCAGAACCCTGAGGGGTGTCACCCCGTCACGTCCTGGCGGTCTAGTCGAGTGTCGTTGTGGAGCCGGACGGCGACCAGGCGGGTGTGTCGATCGGCGAGTAGTGCGTGTCCTTGCGGTCCAGCCGCACCATACGGCGGCCGGCGCGCTCCTGGACCACCTCGGCGTCGAGCGGCGCCTCGAACGCGTTGTCCACGACGGTGTATTCGGCGGCGAGTCGTCCCACCGGGGCGATGGCACCGAAGTCGATCCGGCCGCCCACATAGAGGTCATCACGGACGTAGAAGCGCTCCACGTTGCCCCAGACGACGTTGTTGAGCCCGTCGGGCGCCGAGAAGATGTGCTCGACGGTGCACTCGAAGGCGATGGGCGCCCCCTTGATACGCGGCGGACGAACGGCTTCGGACGGCACCTTCTCGAGCCCGACCGCGTCGAACTCGTCGACGTCGGGCTCGAACTCGAAGGCGCTGAGGTTGAGCCCGTTGATCTGCGGCAGGGTGGCCATGTTGGTGACGAACTCGCCGGTGTCCCGGATGTTGACGAAGCTGTCCTTGAGCGTGGCCCCGTCCGAGCGTGGCTGAATCGACAGCGAGATCCGGGGCGGCTTGCGCCCGACGACCGTGAAGAAGGAGATGGGAGCCAGGTTGCCCACGCCTTCGGTGGACAGGGTGCTCACCCAGGCGATGGGGCGGGGGATGACGCTGCCGATGAGCAGCTTGTAGGCGGACTTCGCGTCCAGGTCGGCCGAGTCGATGATCATGTGGTGTCCCTTGGCGGTGAGTGTGGGGGGAGAGTTGCGGGTCAGCGGCCCTTGAAGGGCAGTACGGGGCGGGGGTGGCCCTCCTTGAGGGCCTTGGCGGCGGAGTCCAGGCCGTCCTTGACGTCCTCGGTCTCGTAGAGGGGGACGGCGAGGTCGAACAGTTGCTGGTCGGCGGACGGGATGCCGCCGGTGGCCCAGGCGCGCAGCAGCGCCTTGTGCACGACGTGCGCCCGAGTGGGTCCCGCGGCGATCTTTTGGGTGAAGGCCTCGGCTTCGGCGCGCAGTTGGTCGTCGGGGACGACGCGGTTGATGACGCCGGCCTCGGCCATGACCGTGGCGGGTACCTGCTCGGAGGTCAGGGCCCATTCGTAGGCGCGGGCCCGGCCGGCCCGTTCGGCCACGCGGTGGATTCCGCCGAGGAGGGTGACGATGCCGAGCGACTGCTCGGGATGGCCGAAGCGGGCGCTCTCGCCGGCGAGGATGATGTCGGCGCGCAGCGCGAGTTCGAAGCCGCCGCCGAAGCACAGCCCCTGGACGGCGGCCACGACCGGGAGCCGGAGCTGTTCGAACCGGTTGATCACGCTCATGATCTGGTCGAAGTCGGCTCGCAGGCTGGTGCGTTCGGCGTCGAGCCAGGGCCGGAAGTCGCCGCCGTAGCTGAAGTCGGGTCCCTCGGCCCGCAGTAGGACGGCGCGGGCCGGGCTGCGGGTGATGGCGTCGACGGCTTCGCTGAGTTCCTGGGTGAACTCGGGTGCCAAGCGGTTCTGCGGGGGGTTGTCGAGGACGATCGTGGCGACGTCGCCGTCGAGGGAGTGGGTGAGAACGGACATGGGACTTCCTTGGCTCGGGACAGTGCGGACGGGGTCGCCGTCGGTCAGGTGAGGTGCTTGCCGGACCAGTCCAGGGCGGACTGCGCGGCTATGGGGGACTGCGTGCTGCACGGGGCGAAGTGGCCACCGCCGATGAACGTCAGCCGCTCGGGTTCCAGGGCTCGTTCGTGGGCCGTCAGCGCGAGGTCGGTGGGGATGAGGTGCTCGTTGTGGCCGACGAGCATGAGGGCAGAAGTCGACCGCGGCCTGCGTGCGGCGTGGGTGCCTGGGACACGGCGCGCTGCGGCGATCGGCGTCGCCGACTCGCCGGAGGGGTCGGCGAACAGCAGAACGCGGGCTTCGCGGACCACGCCGCCGTACCCGTGGGTCGGGGTGACGGCCGGGTGCGATGCGGGGGTCTGCGGGATGTACGGCAGAGCCGCAGGGGCAGACCTCGGCCTGTCCTGCCGCCCGGTCCCGCGGTGGCAGGGGGAGCCTCCTGGGGGCGCTGGGGGGCCGGACGAGCTCATGAGCGACACCCTTCCTGTGGCTGCGTCACCAATCAAGATGAAAGGACCTTACTCCTTTAGCTCCTTTCACTTCAAGGGGGAGGGAGTGTCGTACCCTGAGCCAGTGGCCAAACGTCACGGTCATGTCGGTAGAGCCGGACGGTCAGCGAAAGGGAGGCGGGGTCATGGTGTGGTCCGCGTCCACGCGGTACGAGGTCGAACCGGCGCCGGTCGGGCTGGCGCTCGTGCACGACCTGCTCAACACCATTTCCGCCGGCCGACCCCGGGCGGCCGATCTCCTGGACGACCTCTCCGACGCACAGGCCTGGGTCGATCAGGCGCTGGACTGCTGGGCGCATGAGAGGGGGCAGGTCGCCGCACAGGTCTCTCTGGCTGAGAGTGATCTCGAGGAACTGCGCGGCCTGCGTGCAGAGTTGCGGCGGCTTCTCGCCTCACGAAACGAAGACGGTACGGACGCCGACGACCAGACTGTTGCGCCAGCCGTTCATGTCGCGGCCGCGGCCGTGCGGATGGACCGCAATGGACGGGCCGTCCTGGAGCCTCGCGGCCAGGGCTGGAGGTATGTGGCCGCCCTGATGCTCCTCGAGGTGTTCCAGGCTCAGCAGGCAGACACCTGGCGCCGACTCAAGATCTGCCGCAATGCGCGCTGCACAACGGCGTTCTTCGACCGCTCCCGCAACAACAGCGGTGTATGGCACTCCACCAAGACCTGCGGCAACCCTGAGAACCTGCGTGCCCACCGGGCCCGTCAGCGTGTCCGTACCGGCGAGCTGTAGAAGCCGTCCGGCTCGGTCGCCAGGCGGGGGCCTCCAGTGAAATCGGCACGGTGAGTCTGCCCCTTGCGATGGCGAGCACAGCTTTCGCTTGCGCTGAAATAAGTAAAAGTCATACGGTTGTTGCCTCCTGGGAGGGCTCCGGCGAAAGGCCGACGCGTATGACGTCGTCGTGGCCCCGCTCGATGACGTCAGGACTCACTACTCGGTCCGGGCCTGTCGGCCCGTGACGCCGCGACAGCGGCCTGGAGGTTGAACACATGGCATCCGAGACGCAGCGACCGCCCACCCATTCGTCCGGCGAGGACTCGACGACAGGTGGGTCCTCCGCCGGTGACGGTATCCGTCGCCGGACGATTCAGGCGGGCGGTCGGGAGGTTCCGATCCTGGAGGCAGGCAGTGGGCCCCTCGTCCTGTGCCTCCACGGTTTTCCCGACCATGCAGGCTCCTGGGCAGGGATGCTCGACCGCCTCGCACAGGACGGCTACTGGGCGGTCGCTCCCGCGCAGCGCGGGTACTGGCCGGACGGCGCGGCGCCCGACGGCTCCTATCGCGCATCAGCGACCGGGCAGGACGTCCTGGATCTGATCGAAGCACTTGGGCGCGATCGGGCGGATCTCATCGGTCACGATCTCGGCGCCCGGGCGGCGTACGCGGCAGCGAGCCTTGACGCGACACGGGTCCGCAAGCTTGTCGGCATGGCGGTTCCGTACGGGCCGCAACTGCGAACCGCCTGGCTCACCGACGGCGAACAGCAGCGACGCAGCTGGTACATGTTCTTCTTCCAGACAGCCCTGGCGGAGCCGGCCGTCGAGTTCGACGACTTCGCCTTCATCGACCGGCTCTGGCGGGAGTGGTCGCCCGGCTACGAGCTGCCGGATGCGGAACGTGCCGCGCTCAAGGAAACCCTCCGTGCGCCAGGAGTCCTGACCGAGATCCTCGGCTACTACCGCCAGCTGTTCGCACCCCCCGCCGATGAGGCGTCGCGAGCCATGGAGGGCCGGGCGAGCAGGGCCATCACCGTCCCGTCGCTGTACCTCCACGGGGCCGACGACCACTGCTTTTCCGTGCGGGTGAGCGACGGCATGGACGCCGTCTTCAAGAACGGCCTCGAACGCGTCGTCGTACCCCGTGCCGGACACTTCCTCCACCTTGAGCAGCCCAAGCAGGTCGCCGATTACATCCTGAGCTTTCTGAACAACTGACCCATCACTCTTGCTTCTCTGTCGGCCTGTTGGTCTTCGCCGACATCTCCGCGTACGAGCAGACGTACATGATCTTCGAAGGTGACCGCAGTCGGCAACGCCGCGGGAGCTGACCGCCGAGCACGCCCGGCTGATGGACCGCGCCCGCCGGTGCCAGTCGACTTCACGGGCCGCTGACCTGGCGGGCGTGCGCGTCACTCGTCCAATGCGTCCGCCGACCGGTTCTCTCCTGGCGCTCCTCCTGGACCCTGGTGTCCGAAGGCGCGCAGAAGGAAGGGCAGTACTCGGTCGGCGGTCTCCGCCGCGGTGGCGGGGTCGACCTGGTTCGGCGGCAGAGGGGTGAGGAAGAACCTGCTCATCATGGGACCGATCACCAGATCGCCGAGCAGGTCGGCGTGCTCCACCGGCGGGATCTCACCCCGGTCCACCGCACGATGCGTTATCTCCTCCATGCGTTGGCGCACTGGCACCATGAAGGCGTTCGTGAGTGCCTCGGCCAGGGAGGGGCTGTACGCGGCCTCGCCGATCAGGGTGCGCAGCACCCCTCCCTCGTTGCCGGTCAAAGAAGCCGCCTTGTCCCGGAGCAGGGCGCGCAGGTCACCTTCGAAGGTGCCGGTGTCCGGCTGTGCCGTCAGTTCCTTGGCGTAGGCAGCGGCGGCATCGACGACCATGACCTCTTTGGACGGCCAGCGGCGGTAGAGGGTGGCGGTGGATACTCCGGCGCGGGCGGCTACGGCGCCGGTGGTGAGCCCGCTGTAACCACTCTCGGTGAGCACAGCCAGAGTCGCGTCCAGCAGCGCACGGTCGCGGGAGGCGTCGCGGGGGCGCCCCCGGCGTGCTGGTGTCCCGGTCATCAGACGGCTCCCGAAGAGATCCGGCGGCACACGTGGGCGGTGGAGCTGACGGGACGGACGGGCCGCCGTACGGACCGTTGAGTAAGGGTGCGGTAGGTCACATGGCAAAGCATACAAGCAAGCGAAACGAAAGGCTTTCGTTTCGTATATGGTTCTGGACATGGACACCAACGCACCCACCGGCGGGCAGCCGGACATTGCCGTCACCACGGCGCCTGCGGCGGAGACCGTCGCGCGACTGCGGGCCACGTTCAACACCGGCCGCACCAAGCCCGTCGCCTGGCGCAAGCAGCAGCTGCAGGCGTTGAGGAGTCTGCTGACGGAGCATGCGGACGTGTTCGTCCAGGCGCTGCAGGCTGACCTCGGCAAGAGCGCGACCGAGTCGCGCATGACGGAAATCGGCTTCCTCGTCAGGGAGATCGACCACACCCTGGGTCATCTCGACCGGTGGCTGCGTCCGAAGAGAGCCTCCGTGCCCTTGTCGCTCGTGCCGGCCCATGCCTGGACCGTGCGTGAGCCGCTGGGTGTCGTACTGGTCATCGCCCCCTGGAACTACCCGGTCAATCTGGCGCTGGCGCCGGTCATCGGTGCCCTGGCTGCCGGCAACGCGGTCGTCCTCAAGCCCAGCGAGGTCGCCCCCGCGACCTCGGCCGTGCTCGCCCACTGGCTGCCCCGGGTCCTGGATCCGCAGGCGGTGGCGGTTGTCGAGGGAGGCGTGCCGGAGACGACCGCCCTGCTGGAGCAGCGCTTCGACCACATCTTCTACACCGGCAACGGCGCGGTCGGGCGCATCGTCATGACCGCCGCGGCCCGTCATCTCACTCCGGTCACCCTGGAGTTGGGCGGCAAGAGCCCCGCCGTCGTCGAACCCGGCGCCGACCTCGCGGTGGCCGCCCGCCGCATCGCCCTGGGCAAGTTCATGAACGCGGGCCAGACCTGCGTCGCACCCGACTACGTGCTGGCGATAGGTGAGGCGGGCGCCGAGCTGGAGGCGCACCTGACGCAGGCGGTCCGCGAGATGTACGGCACCGATCCGGCCAGCAGCAAGGACTACGGCCGCATCGTCAACGAGCGCCACTTCGACCGGCTGGCCGGCCTGCTGAACGACGGCCGGACCGTCGTGGGCGGCGACCACGACCGCGACACCCGCTACATCGCGCCGACCGTGCTGGCCGACGTCGACCCCGACTCCCCGGTGATGCGCGACGAGATCTTCGGCCCCGTCCTGCCCATCGTCCGGGTCCCCGACCTGGACGCGGCGATCGCCTTCATCGCCGAACGGGACAAGCCGCTGGCCCTGTACGCCTTCACCGCGTCCAAGCAGTCCAAGCGGCGCCTGACCGCGGAGACGTCCTCCGGCGGCCTGGCCTTCGGCGTCTCGCTCCTCCAGCTCGGCGCGCTCGACCTGCCCTTCGGTGGTGTCGGTGAGAGCGGCATGGGCCGCTACCACGGCTCGTACTCCCTGGACACTTTCAGCCATCTCAAGGCCGTCCTCGACAAGCCTCTCAAGCCGGACACGCTGGGCGTGGCCACCCCGCCCTACACCCCCTTCAAGGACCGCATCCTGCGACGCATCGCGTGAGCCGGATCAGCGA
The DNA here is from genome assembly GCF_042872225.1 of Streptomyces sp. NPDC005374. Classification (NCBI taxonomy): domain Bacteria; kingdom Bacillati; phylum Actinomycetota; class Actinomycetes; order Kitasatosporales; family Streptomycetaceae; genus Streptomyces; species Streptomyces sp. NPDC005374. The sequence goes on from NZ_JBIAKA010000010.1 coordinate 169,968, forward strand.
TGAGCAAGGGCGCGCGGTCGACGTGATCACCGCCCCGCAGCCAGGGATGACGACCCTGATCGTCCCGACCATCGCCGAGGCGGGCTCCGAGCCTGCCTCGGCAACGGATGAGCACCTGATGACGGTCGCAAACCGTCGCAAGGATTGAAAGGAGAAGGGGTGGAGGCGCCCGCAAGGGCACCGTGTCCCCGACCGCCATGAACAAGACCGGCCGACCCGTCCGCGGTCGCCCAGACCCGCAAGGACGCGTTGGCTCAGGTCGAGGCCTGGGGGCTGGAGGACGCCGCCTTCGTCACCGAGCTGGTCGTCAGCGAACTCGTCACCAACGCCATCCGGCACGGGGAACCTCCGATCCAACTCCGCCTGATCCACGACAAGACCCTCATCTGCGAGGTGTCGGACGGCAGTAACACAGCCCCGCACCTCCGACGCAGGATGCGGTGGTCGCCTGGCCAAGGCCGTGACCTTGTTCGGCCAGGGCGCGCAGGACGGGGCTGACGAAGGCGCCCGTACCGCCCGTGGTCCGGAACGGTACGGCGGTGACGTGCTCGGCGACGGCGCAGCGGGAGGTGAGCATCGCGCGGGGTATCTGAAGGACCACCGAGCGGAACGGGCGATCGAAGCGGAACACATAGGGGTGGGCGCTGTCGACGATGGCGAAGTCTCCGGGTCCCATTTCGGCGGCTCGGTCGTCTTGCCGGAGCCTGGCCGATCCCTCGGTGAGCAGCGTCAGGAAGAAGTCCTCTCCTGCCGCCCTCCTGACCAGGTCAGGCGTACGAGCGGCCTGATGCGGATCCGTCCGCATGGTGCTGACCAGCAGCCCGCCCGTCACCTGGGCGACAGCGGACGCAGCGAAGCCGTGCTTACCTGGGACGGGAGCCGTGTCGGGCACGAATTGCTGCGACCGGCTTCGACGTCCCCTTTCGAGCCGGCGAGGTCGGCCCACTCAGGCTTTTGGCCCAAGGGATGGAATCCGTTGCACGTGACTCAACGGTCCGCCGCCCGAAGCAGCCCTCGCCGAACTCGTTCACACAGTCAGGTGGCGTGGGCGGCTAGGCGGGCGGCGACGCACGTTGGGAGGCGCGGAAGGCCAAGGGGGTGCGGCCGGTGTGGCGTTGGAAGAACTTGCCGAAGTGGGTGGCGCTGGTGAAGCCGAGGTGGGCCGCGATGGTGGAGGCTGGTTCGGTGCCGTGGGCGAGGAGTCGCTTGGCCTCCAGTGCGAGGCGCTGGTCGAGGTAGTCCTTGGCGCTGAGGCCCGCCGCGGCCTGGGTGGCGCGGGTGAGGGTGCGGGTGGAGTAGCCGAGTTCGCGGGCGTAGTCGTCGATGCGATGGGTGCGGGAGAAACCTCGTTCGACAGCGTCACGGAAGCGTAGGAAGGGCTCGGGGGCGGATTCCGCGGCCTGGCCGTGCTGTTGCAGGTGGGCCAGGCGCAGGAGTACGACGTCGAGCAGGCGGTGCAGCAGGGCGGTGTGCACCGGCAGCGGATGGCGGTCCGCCTGGGAGAACTCCGCGGCCAGTTGCTCGGCGGCAGCTGCCAATACCGGGGCCTCCGAAGGATCGGGGCTGTACAAGGGCATCGGGGCAGTGCCGGTGCCCAGTCCGGCCAGTTCCGCGGTCTCGGGGGCGACGAAGTCCTCCTGGAAGAAGATCAGGATGGCCTCGACCTGGTCAAGGTTCTGCCACTGGTGCACCTGGCCGGGCCGGATCCACAGCCAGGAACCGGGCGGCAGTACGTACCCGGTGAAGTCGACGCGGTGGCGCAGGGTGCCGGCGGTGACCAGCATCAGGCCGTGGAAGTCCTGCCGGTGCGGGGTGGCGATGTGCCAGGGCCAGTCACGGGTGCGGTCGCGGAAGTCGGCCAGGGTCATGACCTCCACGCCCGCCGGGGTTCCGGCCGGCGGATGGAAAACCACCTTCGGCAGTCCCGTCTCCCGCCGACCGGACTTCTGCTGTGCTTGTCGCCTGTGGACCATCACGAGACCGCAGCGTACCTCGCTGGAACTCCGGTTCCGTCCCAGTATGGAGTTGTTCCAGGGGTGCGGGCCCGTAGGCATGGAAAGCCGGCCGTGTCCGTTGCGGCCGATGGCCGACCGCGAGCCGGCCATCAACAATCCGCCCCTTCCCGCGTCCCCTCATCACCGCTCATCCGCATTCCGACAGGAGCACAGTCATGCACGGCACCCTCACGGTCATCGACAAGGGCCAGGTCCGCATCCACAGCTACGTCTCGCCCGAGGACGGCCTGGGCGTCACCACCCAGCTGGTCGAGACGCCGTCGCGGATCATCGCCGTCGACGCGCAGTTCGTTCTGGCCTACGCCGACGAGGTCGTCGCCTACGCCAAGAGCCTGGGCAAGCCGCTCGACCGCCTCGTCGTCAGCCACGCGCATCCGGACCACTACCAGGGCGCGGCCCGCTTCGGTGTCCCCGTGCACGCGCTGCCGGAGACCACCGCGGAGATCGTCGCCATGGGTACCAAGACGGACCTGCCCACCGGCGCCGAGATCCCGCTCGCCGACATGACTCCGACCGTGGAGATCACCCCGGGCACCGAGGTCATCGACGGCATCCCGTTCGTGTTCGAGAAGGTCACCGGCGGCGAGATCCACACCACCCTCGTGATCAAGCTGCCCGAGCAGGGTGTCCTGGTCGCTCAGGACGTCGTCTACAACCACACCCACCTGTGGTTCCTGGACAAGGACTTCGACGGCTGGCAGGCCAACATCGACCGCTTCGCGGCCGAGACCGAGTACGACACCATCCTGCCCGGCCACGGCGAGCCGACCACCCCGGCCGTCTGGGCCGAGCTCACCGACTACGTCAACGCCGGCCGGGAGCTGCTCGGTGACGACGGCGACGCCTACAAGAAGGCCATCACCGAGCGCTACCCCACCTACCAGGGCGCAGCCCTCATCGACGTCGCCAACGCCTACATGTTCGGCCCCAAGAACTGAGTCCGCTCCGTCCTTCCAGCACATCGCCACGTCCGCCCTGCTGGGCGCCGCGACCGTACCCGCCTTCGCCTCGCCGCCCGTCAGCGCGGGTCACGTCATCGGGCACGTCGACGGCGGCGCCCGGCTCGACTACCAGAAGACCGTTGCCGTACGCGTCCTCAAGGAGGCGTTCGAGCGGGGTGACACCGAGGTCGTGGACAGGTTCGTGCGGGCCGACTACATCCAGCACAACCCCCTCGCGTCCAATGGCGCCGAGGCGTTGAAGAACTTCGCTGCCGGGTTGCATCAGCAGTTCCCCGACACCAAGTACGACGTCAAGCGGGTCATCTCCGAGAACGACCTTGTCGTGGTGCACTCCAACCTCGTACTGACGCCGCGAAGTCGAGGCTTGGCCGTATTCGACATTTTCCGGTTCCAGGACGGCAAGATCGCCGAGCATTGGGACACCCTGCAAGATGTCCCCGGCAGCAGTGTCAACGGCAACGACATGTTCTCCACCATCAGTCGGCCGCAGACCGGGCAACCTGGTCCGCGCGGGCTCACCGCCTCCAACAAAAAGCTCGTCACCAAGGCGTTCGACCGGCTCATCGTCGACAGGGATCTGTCCGCGCTCGACACGTACTGGAGCGCCGGGTACCACCAGCACCATCCCGGCATCGCGGATGGTCTGGCCGGTGCGCGAGACGGCCTCGGGGCGTACTTCCGGGTGTTCCCGGAACTGGCCGTCTCCCGCAAGCGGGTTGTCGCCGAGGGGGATCTGGTCGCCGTCCACAGCCACTACGTGAACGCGCCCGGCGAGCGCGGGCAGGCCGTCGTGGATCTGTTCCGGGTGCAAGGCGGGAAGATCGTCGAGCACTGGGACGTGCTTCAGGACGTGCCGGCCACGTCCGCCAACGACAACACGATGTTCTGAATCTGAGGGGCGTCCAACGAAGACAGAACACCCCCTGACGGCCCTCAGCGAGCCGCCCATCAGTCCGTCCGTGTGTCCCGACTTCTCTGGGGGAGTGAGGCTGTCGTAGTGGTGTGCACCTCGGGTTTGTGCAGCTCAGCCACTCGTGGTCGAACTCTAGCTAGTGCAACAGCTGTTGTGCTATCGCTGGTTGGAGTGTCTCTGATGGCAACTGAGCTTGACTCTGTCGGGGATCTTGGGGTTTCGCCGTGCGACTGCATGATCAGCGGGCATGCTCGGGTAGTTCCGATTGCCGATTGCCGATTGCCGATGCAGCTGTCGCGGTGCTCGTTGTCCCCCCGTTCCGGTGAGTAAGTCCCGCCTCTGACTGCGCAGGTCGGGTGGGCGAGCAACCCGGACGGAACGACGGCGATATGGGTGCGCGGCCGCCTTGATGGGCTGTGGCGCGACGAGGACTTACCTGCTCAGGCGTGGGCAGGTCCAGCCCGACCGCACCCGCCCCGGGCGCGGTCGGGCCATTAATCCGACCCCCCTATGTGCCGTGTCTCGCCAGTACCGGCCTGCCCCTCACACCGACGGCTTCATGAGTTCAAGCTCCGCAGATGATGCGGTAGCAGTCGGCCGCGAGTTCCATCTGCTCGTCCGGGTCAGCCACCATCGTGAAGAGGACCAGCTGGGCGCCCGCTTCGATCACTTCCTGCACACCGCGGACGCATTCCTTAAAAGCCCGGGCTACTGCGACGTCTTCGAGACTCCGGTTGCCGTAGTCCGTCCGGAGCTCGTTGGCGACGTGTTTGCGGGCCCTGTCACCCTTGTCGTCCACGCCGATGTACGCGATGGGGAAGTCGGGTCTGCCCCTGGAGCGCACGATCTCCGCCTGCTCGGCGAACTTCTCGGTTGCTTGTCGAGCCCACGCCGAAGCAGCCGTCACCAATGAGATCGTTTCATCTGGAACTCGCAGGCCGGGCCGCTGGTGTGGGTGGAGATGGACGCGCTCGTGCTGGTCTCGGACGTGATCATTAGCAGGTGATCGTCTGTCATGGACGGGTTCACGGGTACTGGGGTGTCCGCCCGAGGCGTCTCGTAGGTTCCGCGGCGGGAGGGAGGTGCATGGTGGACGTCCATGCTGCCGATGATCGGCCAGGGACATGCCATCACCTGCCCGTCATCGAGGCAGCCCGGTCGGGTCGTCCCATCTGATCCAACCTAGGGAAGAGCACCTCGGGGTTGTGTGCGCCGCATCCATCGGGAATGTAGGTAATCGTTGTTGTTTGGGGAGCGTTTCGAGGTGGTCTGCCGATGGTTGTCAGGCCACAGCAGCCGACGTAGTTCGGTCGTGGTGGATCGGTCCGTTGGTCTGGGCGAGGGGGAGGGCGGTGCCTCCGCGGCGTTCGGCGACGAACTCCGCCGCGATGGCCACGGCTGTCTCCTCGGGGGTGCGAGCGCCGAGGTCGAGACCGATGGGCGAGCGCAGGCGCGCCAGTTCCCCTTCAGTCAGGCCGACTTGGCGAAGCCGAGCGAGTCTCTCCGTATGAGTGCGACGCGAGCCCATCGCGCCCACGTAGCCGACGGGTAGCCGGAGAGCGACTTCCAGCAGAGGCACATCGAACTTCGGGTCGTGAGTGAGGACCACGACGATCGTGCGGGAGTCGACCTCGGTTGATGTGAGGTAACGGGACGGCCAGTCGACGACAACCTCGTCGGCGTCGGGGAACCGGGCTTGCGTGGCGAACACCGGGCGTGCGTCGCAGATCGTCACCTGAAAGCCCAGGAACTTACCGAGCGTTGCCACTGCGGCTGCGTAGTCGATCGCGCCGAAGATGAGAAGCCTCGGCTTGGTCGCGTACGACTGGATGAAGACCTGCCTGCTGGGATGGCAGCGAGCCGACCAGATGCCGGTCGCGCCGCCGTCCAACATGGCTCTCGCCTGTCCGACCACTTCGGCGTCGAGGTCTGGCAGGCCAGTGGTGCCGTGGACCCGCTCGGGCCAGACTGCGAGGGTCGCGCCCGAATCGTCCAGAAGGCGTGCAACGGCTACCGGAGACGTGCCGAGGGCTGCCTCGACGACCTCCGGTGAGGGGGCGGGCTGCACGAACACCTCGATGGTGCCTCCGCAGGTCAGGCCCACGGCGAACGCGGTGTCGCCGGAATAGCCGAAGCTCTCGCGCACCGCCACACCGGTCTGCATGACCTCGTGGCACAGCTCGTACACCGCGCCTTCGACGCAGCCGCCCGACACACTGCCCACCGCCTCGCCGTCCTCGGCGACGGCCATGGCGGCACCGGGCTGTCGCGGAGCGCTGCTGGCCACTGCGATGACGGTAACCACGGCATACTTCACGCCCGCGCGGTTCCAGGCTCTGAGTCGTTCGGCGATTTCGCGCATGAAGTGCTCCTTGGGTGATCCCGAGAACCGTCGAAGCGGGGCAGTGGCGATGCGGCCGACGATCGGCACGCCGAGTACGTGGGCGGCGCACGGATCTCGGGAAGTTTGTCCTTCCCGGCCTTCGGAAGGGCGAAGGCCGGGACGCCGTTGCTGGGCCGGCGATGATGCCGGCGACAAGTTAGACGAGTTTGTCGGGGGTGATGGGGAGTTCGCGGATGCGTCTGCCGGTTGCGTGGAAGACGGCATCCGCGACAGCCGCGTCGACGCCGGTAGCGCCGATTTCACCGATGCCCTTGCCTCCGATCGGGCTGGCGTGCTCGTCGACCTCGTCGATGAACGCGACGTCGATGTCGGAGGGGATGTCGGCGTTGACGGGCAGCGCGACGCCGGCGAGGTCCTTGGAGAGCCAGCGGCCCAGATGCTCTTCGTGGCGGCTGGCTTCCATCGTCGCCTTGCCCCAGCCCCAGACGATGCCGCCGAGGATCTGCGCGCGGGCGGTGCGTGGGTTGAGGATCCGTCCGACGCTGTAGCGGCCGACGGCCCGGCGCAGTCGCAGGATCCCGAGGTCGGGGTCGAAGCCGATCTCCACGAAGACCGCGCCGAAGGTGTGCAGCGCGTACTCGGTGTCCTGCGGCGTGAACGAGCCGGCACCTACCAGCTCCTGAGCGCCGGCTGCTTGCATCGCCGTCGCCATGGCATCGGCTCCCGGCGCCTCTTCCAGTGGGTGCCCGGAGCGTTCGCGGAGCTTTGCCAGAACGTCCTTGGCGGCGCTCATCACGGCGGCGCCGACACCCATGGTCGACGACGACCCGAACGTCGGGCCGGCTTCTGGGAGATTGGTGTCGCCGATCTCGCACCGAACCTGGTCGGGCGTGAGCCCCAGCACGTCACACGCGATCTGAGTCATGATCGTCACGATGCCGGTGCCGATGTCCTGTGTGCCGGACTGGATCACCGCCCGGCCGTCTGCCAGCAGGCGCACTTGCGCGCCGGCGCCGAACCGAATCGTGCCCATGGCGCAGTCGGCCATGCCCTGGCCCACCACCCACGGTCCGTCGCGCTCGGGCTTGTTCGGACGTCGCCGCCAGCCGAAAGCGCGTGCGCCCTGTTCGTAACACTCGCGCAGCTTCTTCGACGACCACGGCCGGCCAGTGAAGGGATGTACGTCGGCGTGGTTGGCCAGGCGCAGGTCGATGGGGTCGATCTGCAACTGCGCCGCGAGTTCGTTCATGGCGCTTCCCAGCGCCCACAGCCCGGTCCCTTCGAGTGGTGCCCGCATCGCAGTGCCCAGGTTGATGTTGGCGCGCTGTACTCGCTGGCTCACCCGGATGGCCGGTGCCGCATACATGGTCCGGGACGCCAGGGTGGCGTACTCGACGAAGTCGTCGTCCACCGATGTCACGTTGACCGACTCGTGCTCGATCGCCGCCAGGCGTCCGCTGTCCGAGGCTGCCAGAGACACGGTCTGCACCATCTGCGGCTGGTAGGGGATGATGCTGTACATCTGCGCTCGCGACAGGGCGATCCGCACGGGGTGACCGCTGATCCGCGCCGCCACTGGGGCGAGCATTTCGTGGGGCCAGACAACGCTCTTGGCACCGAAGGCGCCGCCGGTGTGCGGCGAGCGCACCCGCACCTGCTCCGGAGCGAGGTCGAACAGCGCGCACATCACCATGCGTACGCCGTAGGACCACTGGGTCGAGTCGACCACGGTCAGCGTGCCGTCGCGCCATTCGGCGAGGGTTGCTGAGGGCTCCATCGGGTTGTGGTGACGCGAAGGCTGGACGTAGGTCCCCGTGTGACGCGCCTGCGCCCCGGCGACCGCCCCCTCGACATCGCCCTTCTCGGCATCCGTCCCGTGGGACAGGTATCCGCTCTCACGCGGCACCACGGCCCCAGCGCGTTCCCCACCGGGGTGGGCCACGAATGGTTTCGACTCGATGTCCGCGCGCACCAGTGACGCGGCGTACTCGGCGGCTTCGAGCGTCTGGGCCAGCACGATCGCGATCGGCTCGCCCTCGTAGTGGATCTCGTCATCCTGCATCGGCATGCGGGACGACCCCGCAACCGGCACCGGAGGAACGCCGAGCTTCGGTATCTCGGCATGCGTGAGTACGTGCGACACGCCAGGCACTGCCAGCGCGTCATCGGCGTCGATCCCGCGCACCCGTCCTGCCGGGACCGATGCGCCGACCAGAACCCCGTAGAGCATGCCTTCTGCGACATGGTCCGCCGTATAGAGCGCGGTACCGGTCACCTTCGCGAAACCGTCCTGCCGCGGCAGTCCGGTCCCTGATCCCGCACTGTTCATGAACGCACTCCCGCCGCCGTTATCAGTGCACGCCGCATGGCTCCGCGGGCGATCGCCAGTTTGTAGGCGCTGCCGGGGACAGGTCGGGCCTGAGCGAGTGCCGCTTCGATCGCGCCGGTCACAGCGTCGTCACCGGGCGCGAGGCCCACGACCCGGTGCTCGGCCTCGGCCAGGCGCCAGGGGCGCATCGCGACCGACCCCAGCGCGATCCTCGCGCTGTCGATCACGCCGTCGTCGCGCAGCCGCAACGCCACCGCCGCCGACACGATCGCGTATTCATACGACTCGCGCTCGCGGACCTTGACGTAGGCCGAATGCGGTGCGGGGGCGCCCAGTTCGATCGCCTCGATCAGCTCACCTGGTTCGAGCACCGTGTCGCGGTCGACGCCGTCGGCCGGCAGCACGTGGAACTCCATCACCGGGATGCGCCGCCCGCCGGTGACGGTGCGAGTGATCACGTGTGCGTCCAGCGCGGCGAGTGCCACAGCAGGGTCGGACGGATGGGTGGCGATGCAGTCGTCCGTCCAGCCGAACAGGGCGTGGCGGTCGTCGTGGCCCTCCTGGGCCGCACATCCCGAGCCCGGTACGCGCCGGTTGCACGGCGTCGGCTCTTCTGAGCGGAAGTAGGCGCATCTCGTCTTCTGGAGGAGGTTGGCGCCGATCGTGGCGAGGTTGCGCAGCTGGGCGGAGGCCGACTTGTGGATCGCCGTCCTGAGCGCCGGCCAGTCACGGGCAACGCTCGGGTGGGCTGCGACGTCGTTGAGTCGCACGAGGGTGCCGATGCGCAGTCCGCCGCCAGGCAGCGGCTCGATCCGGTCGAGGCCGGGGATGCGGGAGATGTCGACCACGCGGTCAGGCACGGCGATACCGAGGCGCAACCAGTTGATCAGCTCGGTCCCGCCGGCAAGTACGGCGGTCCCCGGCGTGTGCGCCGCGTCCAGCGCCTCGTCGAATGTCGTGGCGCGGGCGTAGGTGAGCGGGATCATCAGCTCGGAACCCTCTCGTTCTCGGACGCCGCGGCGGCCTGGACAGCTTCAACGATCTGCGGGTACGAACTGCAGCGGCAGATGTTCCCGCTCATCCACTCGCGGATCTCGTGCTCGTCGTTCGTGTGGCCCTCTGCGATGCAGGCGACAGCAGAGAGCACCTGGCCAGGCGTGCAGAACCCACACTGGAACGCGTCGCAGTCGATGAACGCGCGCTGGACCGGGTGCAACTGCTCACCGTCGGAGAGACCCTCGACAGTCACGACTTCGCGCCCATCCACGGCCGCCGCAAGCACAAGGCACCCGTTCACACGGCGGCCGTCGAGCAGCACCGTGCACGCGCCGCACTCGCCGCGGTTACAGCCCTTCTTCGCGCCGGTCAACGCGACGTGCTCGCGCAGCAGATCGAGCAACGAGGTCCGCGCGTCAACCGCCTCAAGGTGGGTGTCGACGCCATTGACGCGAAAACGAAGATCGATACGGTCGGTGAACTTCAACGCCGTCATCGGACATCACCCAACAGAACCGACGTCGCGCCTATGGTGTTCGAGCAGCTCATGGCCAACTCCGTTGTCTCGATAGAGGAACTGCGGGGCGGTGCCACATACGCGAAGCCCCTGCATGTCAGGAAAGTCGCCGGCGATTCAGATGGACGCCCCCACACTCCCCAGGCGGGCCCATGCGCGTTGACTGCGGAGTTGCCGGCCAGGCCCCAGCCGCGCAGGACCGGGATACGCGGTTTTCCTCACCATCTCGCGAGGTCAGCCCCCATCCGTGCTCGGGATCGGCGGCCCGCGCCCGGTCCCGCAGCGCGTCCGACGAGCGCCGGGAGTGTGCACGAGCCGACTCCGGCAGCGCTGCGGTGGATCGGGGTTATTCGCTCAGGCGAGCAGAAAGAACGGGGCAGTCCGAGTCGAAGATCAAGGGCGGGCCGCCCGCCCTTGATCCCTACGGCCGGTTCTCTTCTCAGGCCCGTGCGAACGAACCCTTGTGGTCTTGTGCCCACTCCCGGTATGTCCGCGCCGGCCGGTGCAGCACCTCCCGTACGTCCTCCGTCACGATGTCGCTGCAGCCCTCTCGGATGTAGTCGGCGGCGTCCGCGAATGCTTCGTCGATGCCCATCGCGCGCATGCCCTCGCGTGCCTCGGCCGCCGACAGGTCGAGCCTCTCGACCGGGTGCCCGAGGACATCGGCGAGTACTCGGACCTGCTCAGGGACGCTCAGTGCCTCCGGGCCGGTCAGCGTGTACGTCCGTCCCGTGTGCCGCCCGTCGAGCAGCGCCTCGACGGCCACCGCGGCGACGTCCCGCGGGTCCACCAGAGCCTGCTTGCCATCGCCGTAGGTGTTGGGCACGGGAGCGCCCTCTCGTACGGCGGACGCCCAGGCCAGCGTGTTCGAGGCGAAGGATGTCGGGCGCAGGATCGTCCACTCAAGCCCGCTGTCCCGTACGGCCTGCTCGCCGGGCACGTGCCAGGTGCCGAACGGGCCGACGGCCGGGTCGCCGGTGCCCAGAGAGGAGAGCTTGACGATACGGCGCACGCCTGCCGCCCGCGCCGCCTCTACCAGGCCCCTGTCATGGTCGGCGTCGTCGGGCCCGAAGGCCCCGATCAGGAAGGCGGCCTGGGCCCCCTCCATCGCCGCCGTCACCGAGGCCCGGTCGCGATGGTGTCCGCGCGCCGCCTCCACTCCGGCGGGCACCTCGGCCTGCGCCGGGTCCCGGGTCAGAGCGCGCACCTTCTCGCCGCGCGCCGCGAGCTGCCGTACTACTTCACTACCGATGGTGCCGGTGGAACCTGTCACAACGATCATGCCTCCACTGTGCGCGGCCCGGGGACATGGTCTATAGGAAATTCCGGCACAGCTGCGAAGCAGTGCGTGTGTGCCCGCGACTACAGTGGAGGGGTGAGTTCCGCCCGCCACGCCACGACCTCTCTGGCCGAGCGTGCCCTGCCCCTCCCCGAGGTAGTGCGCGCCTGGTTGGACAGGGCCGCCCTCGTGTCGATCGTCGGTCGGCTGCAGGGGCGGCCCATCGTTCATTTCCCGGATACGGCGACGAAACTGGTCGTGCGCGTCGAGGAGAACGGCCGCCGTGAAGCCGTCGTCATCGGTCCTCGCATCCACGCCTCGTACCACACGGGCGAGCCACTCCGGTCCTTGGTGCAGCTACGCCTGGCACCGGGCACGGTCAGGCCCCTGCTCGGTGTGCCCGCCGTACAACTGCTCGGCCGCATCACCCCGCTCGGCGAACTGCCGTCCCCGGCGGCGCGTCGGCTGGCGGTCGAGCTGCCCCGCATGGACGCCGACCACATCATGGATCATGTGGCGGACGTACTCCCCAGCCGCCTCGCCGAGACCGCCGACACCTCCCACACCGAGTTGCTGCGGACCGGCGTCGACGCGATGACCATCCGGCCGGGCCGCGTGCCCGGGCAGGTGCGGGAGGTGGCACGCGATCTCGCCATCAGTGAGCGGCATCTGCGCAACCTGTTTACCGAGGGCGTCGGCCTCTCCCCCAAGCGCTATACCCGCATCGACCGCGTACGCGCCGTGCTGGCCGCCGCCGACTACTCCTGGGCTGAACTGGCCGCCCTCACCGGCTACTACGACCAGTCCCACATGACGTCCGACTTCCGCACCTTGATGGGCGTGCCGCCCCACTCGTACGTCACCGGTCACCTCCCAGGTGCCGGGCCCTGCCAAGCCCTCACCGGGTTGTGAGAGGGCGCGGCGAGCCCGGCGGGACGTACGCCGACACCGCCGACGCTCTGCCGCGGATAGCGTCAGCGGGCCTGGTTCAGTGCCCGGGTCAGTTCTCGGTCAGCCGCCCGCGCGGCATCAAGTTCCTCGGTTCGCTCATCGAGCTGGCCTCTTATGTCGGCCAGGTCTTGTTCGAGCAACATGATGAGGCGTTGAAGCTGGTCGATGTCGGCGGACGCACCAAGGCCGGATTCCTGCCATGCGGTTTCACCGAGGCTCTCGGAAGACGCTTCTCCAACAGGCGGACCCGGACTGTCAGCCGCCTGTTCCGCTCCAGTGCGTTGCTCAGGTCTGCCCGCAGCGAGGCCCGGCTGACGGCCGCGATCCGGCCCTCTTTTGGCGGGGCTGCTGCGGCGGCGTGGACGCGTTCGAGGAGGTCGCGGTGTCGGTAGAGGTAGGTGCGGTCCACTCATGCCGCGCGGGCCAGTCCGGAGACGGTGATGTCCTGGTCGCTGCGCAGCAGGGCATCGAGGGCTTTGAGGAAGCGTTCGCGGCGGCGGGCCGAGTCGGCCCGCCACCCGTCGGTCATGCTGGTCATCCGGTTCTCTCCGGGCGAAGGTCGGGCAGGGGCTGGCGGACGCGCGGCATGCCCAGGGAGACGCCGCGGCTGCGGCGGACCAGCGCGACTGCCTCGCGAATCTGGGCCCGGTCCTCGTCGGTGAGCTCGTCGAGGTCCTGGCGCACCCGCTGGACCAGGCGGCGGATCCGGGCGATCTCGTCGTCCGATGGTGTGGCCTCGGCCGTGGCCCAGGGGTCGGCGTTGGCGAAGGCGGCCAGACGTTCACGGTTGCGCAGCAGGTCGGCCAGGTATGCCTCTAGGTCGGGGAGGTAGGAGACGTCGGTGCGGGGAAGTGTCCGCAGCCCACGCAGCGGAAGCGCACGGGGCAGTCGTGGCCGCCGGCGGCAACGTTGGAGGGTTCGGTGCAGGTGCCGTAGGGGACTTGAACGGACCGATGGCGCGGCGGGCGTGTTCGGAGTCAAGCAGGGTGTTGGCCTGGCGCCAGACGCGTGGGCCGTGCCGGTCGAACTGCATGGAGGTGACCCGCTCGACCGCTTCGCCCACGCGAAGCCCGCGAGAACACCTCTGGCCGGGCGACTTCGGGCTCTGCTCTCGGCGACCGAGTGGATGTCGGAGTCGACTCGTTTCGCCACGCCCTTGCCGGAAGTGGAGCCGAATCCGCAGGACGCACGTCCGCAGCGTCAGGGCTCGCCTTGCGGACGTGGGACCTGCCGGGCCGCGTTCCTGAACTGGATCGGGCTCTGTCCGGCTCGGGACTGGAAGTATTTGCTGAAGTTGGTGGCACTGCTGAAGCCGAGGTGTGCGGCAATACGGACGGCGGGCTCGTCGCTGTGGGCCAGGCGGCGCTTGGCCTCCAGCATGACTCGTTCGTCAATGAACCCCTTGGCGCTGGTGCCGACCGCGGATGCGGTTGCCCTCGTGAGCGTGCGCGGGGAGTAGCCCAGGTTTCTGGCGTAGTCAGCGACCTCACGGGTTTTGGTGAAGTCACGCTCGACCGCCTCGCGGAATCGGCGGAAGGTGTCGCTGTCATCCGTGCTGGAAAGCCCACCCGGCTGGTGGCCAGCCGGAGCACCAGCACGGACAGCAGATGTCGCAGGACGGCGATGTGCACGTCGAGCGGACTGCCGCCGACGGCACCGAACTCGTGACAGAGGTGCTCGATCGCCAGATCGACGCCGTGGTCGTCGGCCGCGTCGTACTGCACCGGGCTGCCCGGCGTCTCCAAACGCGCCGCGACCACCGTGGCCGGATCGAGGAAGTCGCTTTCGAAGAGCACGAGATGCCCCTCGACCTCGCTCAGGTCCCCCCACCTCTGGACCTGCCCCGGACGGACCCACAACCAGCTACCGGGGATCGCGTCGTACGTGGTGAAGTCGACCTCCTGTTTCAGCGTCCCGCTGACCGTGGTGATGAGGTGGTGGAAATCGGGGCGCTGCGGCGTGACCCCGCCGCCCCCACGCCGCCGGAACTCGGACAGTGACATCACCTCGACGCCGGCCGGAGTGCCGACGCGCGCGTTGAAGTCCACCACACCGCCGTCGACCGGTGGGTCGCCGCCGACTACCGCCAGCACAGCTCGGCCGCGCCTGACGGCCCCGAAGGCCTGCGCGGGCTGATCGGGTCACTCACCGACGACGTCCGTCACGAGGTCGCACGGGTCATCGCCGAGGGCGACCTGGTCGCGGTACACGGCGTCTACTACGGCTTCGGCCCGGACCCGATGGTCGCCTTCGACCTGTTCCGCGTCGCCGACGGCAAGCTCGCCGAGCACTGGGACGGCCACACCCCCCAGATCGCCAAGACCGTCTCCGGCCGCTCGCAGGTCGACGGCCCGGCAGAGGCCAGCGACCTCGACAAGACTGACGCCAACGGTGCCGTGGTCATCGAGTTCGTCGAGAAGGTCCTCAAGGGTCAAGACTTCTCCGTGCTGACCGACTTCGTCTCCACCGAGCAGTACGACCAGCACCACCCGGAGATCGCTGACGGGCTTGACGGGCTCGGCGCCGCCATGGCGGCCTGGGCCGAGCAGGGCAAGAAAGTCGTCTACGGGACGATTCACCGGGTGATCGCCGAGGGCAACTTCGTGTTGGTGGTCGGCGAGGGCGTGTTCGATGTTCCGGTCGCGTTCTGGGACCTGTTCCGTGTCGCCGACGGCAAGATCGTCGAGCACTGGGACATCGTCCCCGCCATCCCGGAGACCCTGCCGCACGACAACGGCCTGTTCTGATCGCCGGCCCCGAAAGATGACGGCGACGGGCACACCCGCCCAGAGAGGAACCGATGGTGGCACCGGTGACCCGGTGCCAGCCGCCGACCTCGACGGCCAAGCCGAAGGCGGTCAGCGTGCTGACCCCGCGCAAACGTCCCCAGCCGCCCCACCACCGGCGCGAACGGCGAGGGAGCGGTCATCTGCTCGATGGCACTCGGACAGACGCCGCCCCCCGATATCCGCCTGCGCCAACAGACCGTCAAACCTGAAGGACCTTCGCGCCAAGGACGCCACCGAGCTGTCCCGGTTACGGACCGACGTCGAGCACCTCGTCCGCGCTGTCGACCAACCGACTGCGCACAACCGGCAGTTGCTCGATGCCCTGTCCCTGCTCACCTCCCCGGTCCGGGCGCTGCCGATGCAGTCACAACCGCACTCGAGCCACTGAGTTCCTGCACGCGTGGTAAGCGCACCGGACGGGTCAGCTGGCCTGCCCAGTGCATGCGGTGGTGTCAGGCGTCGGTGTCGTCGTGGCCAAGGCTGCCGCCCGTTCACGGGTGAGTCGGAGACTGATCAGGTTCGGTACATGCGAGCGTGCTGACTCGGTTCTCCTACTTGCGGCGGGCCGGCCCTGCCACCCCCTGGTCGAGCGTGCCAGCTACAGGTCGGCGAGGCGAAAAGACGACCGGCACGAGCCGGCCCCGGTGTACTGGCTCGTATGACGGGCACCCACACGGTGGACATCGACGGCGGGCTCGCCGAGCTCGATGCCGACAGCCACCGGCCGCTGCGCCTACCCGTCCAGGGACGACCTCCGGTTGCGCGGCTCACGGTGGCCCAACCCTTCGGTCTTGCCCGGGCGCGGCCAGGCGGTTCGGGCCCTGGTCCCTACGCCGGCGAGTGTGGTGGTGCTGGGGGGCGGCCGGTTTCAGGTGGGGCGGCGGATGGCGTGTACGGCGGTGTCGTAGAGGTCGAGCATGTCGGCCTGTCCGCCCAGGCGTACCCATTCCTCGTTGGCCGCCTGCATACAGACGATCGCTGCGGCCGCGATCGCACGGGCTTGCAGGGTGCGGCGGTCGGAGTCGGGCAGTCGCGGCTCGATCAGCGGTGCGAACAGGTCCTGCCAACGGGCCTGTTTCTCGGTGTGTCCGGCACGCAGGGAATCGTTCCCGAACAGCAGCGTGATGAACTCCAGGCGCCCTTCGGCCGTTATGTCGATCTCCTCGAGTACCTGGAACGCCGCGCGCAGCGCCGTCCAGGCGTCCTCGTCGGCCGGGCGCTCGGCGAGGCGTGCGGCGATCAGTTCGCCCTGTTCGTCCAGGCCGCTGAGGGCTAGGTCCTCCTTGTTGCGGAAGTAGTTGAACAGGGTCCGCCGGGAGACACCCGCAGCGGCGGCGACCTCGTCGAGGGTCGTGTTGTCGAAGCCCTTGGCGCCGAACAGCTCGATGGCGGTACGGGCCAGCAGCGATCGGACCACCGAGCGGGTCTGCTCCCGGATGGGGGAGGGGGCCGGTTTCTGAGTCATGCACCGATGGTACGCCGTATCACTTGATGCAGATACTTGCACTCAGTGCAAAACCGTGCGTACAGTGAACCCATGAGCAAAATCGACTACCACCGCCAGACCGTCATCGTCACCGGCGCCAGCTCCGGCCTCGGCGCCGAATTCGCCCGCCAGCTGGCCCGCCGCGGCGCGAACCTCGTGCTGGTCGCCCGCCGGGCGGACCGGCTCGAGAGCCTGGCCGCCGAACTCACCCGCGCCCACGGCGTCACGGTGACCACCGTCGCCCGCGACCTCGGCAAGCCCGACGCCGGCCGCACGCTGCGCGCCGAGCTCGAGTCCCGCGGCATCCACGCCACCGGACTGGTCAACAACGCCGGCTTCGGCACCCACGACGCCTTCAGCGACGAGGACCCCGACCGCCTGCAGAGCATGATCACGCTGAACATCAGTGCGCTGGTCGACCTCAGCCGCGCCTACATCGACCCGCTGACCTCCGCCGACACCGGCATCCTGATCAACGTCGCGAGCCTGCTGGGCTTCCAGCCGACCCCCTACATGAGCGCGTACGGCGCCACCAAGGCCTTCGTCCGCAACTTCACCGAAGCGCTGTGGGAGGAGGCCCGTGGCACCAACCTGCGCGTCCTCGCCGTGAACCCCGGCGCCACCCGGACCGAGTTCTACGACGTCGCCGGCGGCACCGCCGACTACGGCACGAAGCGGACCACCCCCGAGCAGGTGGTGAAGATCGCCCTCGACACGCTCGACCGCCGGTCCGCGCCCCCGTCGGTGGTCACCAACGGCAAACCGGTCGCACTCCTCGGAAGGCTTCTGCCGCGCCGCTCGATGGTCCGGCTCATGGGCTGGATGGACCGCCGCCAGCGCCCGCAGCACCACGCCCCCGCCACTCTCGTCAACAACCAAGGAACACGATCATGACCAGCACCGATGTCACGACGCAGCCCACCGACGCGGAGCGCTTCCAGCACATCCTCCAGGTCCAGCGCGCCGCCTACCTCCGCGACGGAGCGCCCTCCCTGGAGGCCCGGCGCAGCGATCTGACCAGGTTCAGGACGGCG
The DNA here is from genome assembly GCF_042872225.1 of Streptomyces sp. NPDC005374. Classification (NCBI taxonomy): domain Bacteria; kingdom Bacillati; phylum Actinomycetota; class Actinomycetes; order Kitasatosporales; family Streptomycetaceae; genus Streptomyces; species Streptomyces sp. NPDC005374. Next base: position 187,583 of record NZ_JBIAKA010000010.1, read on the forward strand.
CTGCTCGCCCGGCGCGGCGCCATCGAGGAGGCGATAGACGCCGACTTCGGACATCGCTCGCGGCACGAGAGCGCGCTGATGGAACTGGTGGGCGTCGTGCAGGGCATCGACTACCTGCACCGCAACCTTCGCCGGTTCATGCGCCCGACCCACCGTCACATCGAGCTGCTGCTGCGTTTCGGCAGCAACCGCATCGAGTACCAGCCGCTCGGCGTGGTCGGCGTCATCTCGCCGTGGAACTATCCGGTCAACCTGTCGCTGATGCCCGTCGTCACCGCGATCGCCGCCGGCAACCGCGTCATGCTCAAGCCGTCGAAGCTGACCCCGGCGACGAACGCGGTGCTCGCGTCGATGCTCAGCGAGCTCTTCCCTCCTGAGCAGGTCACGATGGTCAGCGGCGACGGCTCCGCGTTCTCCTCACTGCCGTTCGACCATCTCGTCTTCACCGGCAGCACCGAGGTCGGCCGTGCCGTGATGAAGGCGGCCAGCGACCACCTCGTCCCCGTCACGCTGGAACTCGGCGGCAAGTCCCCGACCATCGTGGCCAAGGGACACGTCCAGGACCAGGCCGTGTCCGACATCGTCTTCGGCAAGCTCCTCAGCGGCGGGCAGACCTGCATCGCCCCCGACTACGCCCTGGTGCACGAATCCGAGATCGACGCCTTCATCGCCACCTACGACAGGCTGGTGAAGGCGGCCTACCCCGACGGCCCCACCAGTGACGACTACACGTCGATCATCGACGACAAGCAGTACAGGATCCTCACCGACCTGATCGAGGACGCCCGCGCGCACGGGGCGCGGATCATCGAGGTCGGACACCGGCCGGGCGACGCGGCCCGCCGTCCCCACACCCTCGCGCCGACCGTCGTGCTCGGCGTCACCGACGACATGCGCATCGCCCACGAGGAGATATTCGGCCCCATCCTGCCGATCTTCGGCTACCGCGACATCGACGACGCCATCGACTACGTCAACGCCCGGCCGCGCCCGCTCGCCCTCTACTACTTCGGCGACAACGGCCCCGAGCGGCGCAGGGTCCTCGACCGCACGACCTCCGGCAACGTCACCGTCAACGGCACCATCATGCACGTCGCACAGGACGACCTGCCCTTCGGCGGCGTCGGCGCCAGCGGCATGGGCAAGTACCACGGCATCGAAGGCTTCCGCACCCTCAGCCACCCCAAGGGCATCTATGTACAGGGACGCTGGAACGCCACCCGCATGCTGCACGCCCCCTTCAGCAAGCGCACCGAACGTCTCCTCAACTTCTTCCTCCGATGAAGAAGGCACCACCAGCACCCGCAGGCAGAGAAGAGCACGACACCCACACGCACAAGTGCGGCCGGCCGTTCGTCGAGACCGATCGACGGATCGACGACATGGTGTTCACTCCGAGCCCTCCGCGAGGAAGCCACCGATGGCTGATCGACCTCGTTCTCGGCAACGCAGGGATGACCGCGCAGCCGGCGTTCGGGCATTGGGCGCCCAAGCCGTCACCAATTCCTGACCTGGGCCGAAACGGTGGCAGCCGCACACGACGGCGTCCGCCGGACACACTTCGGGCTCGGTGTGTGTCTCCGGACTACCTGCTGCCGGCCACGGTCGCAAAAGCGCACCGCGAACCCGAAGGGGAGATCACAGCCGGGCCCGCCACTGGGGCAGCAGACCTGCAGTGAGCGCGTGCGCCACTGCTGCCGGAGCAGGTTGGCGGGCCAACTGACGGCCTCGCCACTGCCGAGCGGCCAACGCAGGTATGCGCAGTCGCGCTGTCGCCGAAGGCGAGCCGGTCCACCAGTGCCGGTATCCCGCAGAGGCCGCCGCCACATCCGTTCCTTCGCGCACAACGAATGTGGGAGACGTGATCTCCTCGACTCCGCTCCCGCCGGGACCGGTGACAGCGCCCCGGATCATCAAGGGCAGTGCCAACGAGTCGTACCGGCCCCGATGACCGCCAGCCCGAACCGGGCTCCACGACCAAGGTAATGGGCGACTTGCAGGCCGATCGACCCCCACTGCCCGGTCGTACGCCGTGGGCTGTCAGCGGGTTTCGCCGGCGGCTTCGGAGTGCAGCGGAAGGCGGAGGGTGCCGGCGTGCGCCGCACGGAGGACCTCGAGTGCTTCTTCACGCCAGGCTCGTGCGGCGGGCAGGACCTTCGTGAACGCGGGCGAGGGGTGGATGTGACCGTGCTGGAGGGAGAACTGGGCGGGCACTCCTGCTTCGTTGAGCCGGTCGGTGTACGCCTGGCCGTCGTCGCGGAGCAGGTCGAACTCCGCGGACATGATGTACGCCGGTGGCAGGCCGGCGAGGTTGTCGGCGAGCAGGGGCGACGCGTAGGGGTGCGTGGGGTCGCCGTCTTTGCCGAGGTAGAGGGGGATGAGGCGGTCCACGTCCTGTCGGTGCAGCGCGTACTTCGTGCCGAGCTCCGGGTCGGAGTGTGACGGGAGGCTGCCGGTGAGGTCGAGTGCGGGCACTTCGAGGAGTTGCAGTGCGATGGCGGGGCCGTGTTCGTCGCGCAGCTTCAGCGTGAGCGCGGCGGCGAGGTTGGCGCCTGCGGATCCGCCGCCGAGGGTGATCGTGTTCGTGTCGATACCGAGTCGCTCGGCGTGCTGGATCGCCCATTCCAACGCGGCCTGGCAGTCCTGGAGTGGAATGGGGAACTGATGCTCGGGTGCCTTGCGGTAGTTCACGGTGATCACGACACACTGCGCGCCCACGGCGCGTTCGCGCCCGATGATCGCGGTACTGAGGCTGAGGCCCGATCCGGCGACCCATCCGCCGCCGTGCACGTACATGTGCAGCGGAAGTACTCCGTCTTTGACGGGGTGGAAGATCGCCAGTTCGATGGTGCCGCCTTCGACGGGGATGGTCTCGACGCGGTGTTCGGCGACATCGGGACCGGGCTCGGCGATCTGGCCGACGAGCGCTTCACCATTCGCTTCTTCCTGGGCGCGAAAGGCGGGGAAGTCGATGTCCTCGGGCAACGTGGGGAAGGGCAGGAACGGCACAAGTGCGGGATCGATGGGCATGGAGACTCCTGTTCGGGGTGCGCGAGGAAGGTCACGGGCAGGAAGGCAGTACAGCCGAGAGGATCTCCGCGCGTGTCGTCGTAGCCGGCTTGGGCGGTTGGAAGGCAGTGCAGGCGAACACCCTTGTCAGCTCGCCCGCATCACCGGCTTATGGCAGGTGCAGGACGCTGCGGGCTTGGGCGGCCATTTCGGATTCGCCGAGTACGTTCGGATGTCCGAGGGAGAGGGAGTTGGTCGTCACGACCGGTTCGACCCAGCGGACGCCGGGCGCTTCGCAGGCGTCGTGTCCGTTGGACGGGCCGCTCATGTCCACATAGATGGCTCCTGCGGCACCAGCCGCCCGACGGACGGCGTCGTTCAGGGTGGCCTGGATCCCGTGGACGTAGGGGATGTCGCCGACCGCGATCGGAAGCGTGGGGTAGCAACCGCCGGCCGCAGGGGCGATCCAGGGGTAGCCGAGGATGGCGACGCGGGCGTGCGGTGCTTTGGCCTTCACGGCCTTGAGCGCCTGGACGATCGCCGGGTAGGTGGTGCTGTTGATCGTGTCGGCGAAGCTGGAACCGTACTGCTGCTCGCAGGGGTTGCCTTGTCCGAGGGTGGTGGCTGAAGCGACGGTGCAGTCGTTCATCACGTTCGCGAAGACGTTGCTGTCGTTGCCGCCGATCGTCATCGTCACCAGCTGTGCTGCCGAAGTGACGGCATCGAGCTGGGGCGCGATCCCGATTCCTTGCGACGTCGTGAAGTTCGCGGTGGTCGCACCACTACAGGTGACATCGGTCAGGCTGGCGCCGGTCGCACGCGTGATGTCGTTGGCGTAGTTGGCGGTGGAGCGGACGCACGTCGGCGGCGCGGTCAGATCCAGCGGCAGATCTCCTGCTCCGGAACTGTACGAATCGCCCATCGCGACGTACGCCAGTGGAGCAGTGTCCGCACTGGCAGGAACGGCGACACCGGCGACCGCGATGAGGCCGGTGACCGCAGCCAGGGCGGCTACACCGCGACGGACGGTTGGCGCATTCAAAAGGGTTCTCGTCATCCTCGACACTCCATTGAACGATCAGCGCAAACACGAAGACGCATCCCACTGGTGTGGACGGAAGGCGAAGCCTCTTGGGCCCGGCAGGGGTCATCGCGCGATGCCGGTGGTGATCTCGCTCTGCCACTCGGGGTAGCGATGGCAGGCGACCGTCCGGCCGTCGGCCGTAGTCCGGGCCTCCGGTCGGGTCTGTCGGCAGCGTTCCTGGGCGACCGGGCATCGGGCGGCGAAGGGACATCCGCTGCCCGGCTGCGGGTCGCCGCCGTTCGCGAGTTCACCGGCCGCGGCGATGGCGTGGCGCTTGCGTTGGACGGCGGGGTCGGCGACCGGGGCGGCCAGCAGGAGTGCGCGGGTGTACGGGTGTGCGGGGTCCTGCGTGACCAGCCGGGTCGGTCCGGCCTCCATCACCTGCCCTCGGTACAGGACGGTGACGTCGTGGCAGATGTGCCGTACGACGGACATGTCGTGCGAGATGAACAGGTAGCCGACCCCGTGCTCGTCCTGGAGGTCCGCCAGGAGGTTGAGGATCTGGGCCTTGACCGAGAGGTCGAGCGCGCTGACCGACTCGTCGCAGATCACCAGTTGGGGCTCGGTCATCAGGGCACGGGCGATGGAGATGCGCTGGCGTTGCCCGCCCGAGAAGTCGCGCGGGTACTTCGCGGCGGCGGCCGGGTCCAGTCCCACGTCCTCGAGCATCTTCGCCGTGCGGCGCGCGATGGTCTCCCGGGACCGGATGCCCTGGGCCAGCATGGGCTCCGCCAGGCTGCGGCCCACGGTGTAGGAGGGGTTGAGGGAGCTGTTCGGGTCCTGGAAGACGGCTTGCAGCGAGCTGCCGAGCTTCCTTCTTTCCGCAGGCCTCAGGTGAGTTGTGTCCTGGCCGAGCAGACGCACGCTGCCGGACTGGGTGGGCGCGAGGCCCAGCACCGCCTTGGCGAGCGTGGACTTGCCCGATCCCGACTCTCCGACGAGCCCCATGGTCGTACCGCGCGGGATCGTCAGGCTGACGTCGTCGAGTGCCTGGAACAGGGGTTCTCGGCGTCGGCGTCTGAATCCCACGCTGACGTTGCGGACGTCCAGGGCGGGAGACTGCTCCTCGGTCATAGCGGTAGTACTCCTTCGCGGACGAGATCCTCGCTGCGGATGCAGCGCGCGGCCGCGTCCTGGCCGATCGGCAGTAGGGGGATAGGCCCGCTGGTGCAGTCCTCGCGCGCGTGGACGCACCGGCCGGCGAACCGGCATCCGGTGGGCCAGTCCCCGGGGGGCGGCACCCGGCCGGGCAGCGTGGGCAGACGTGCCCCCTCCTGCGCGGTGCTCGGATCGGCGGCCAGCAGCGCCGCGGTGTAGGGGAAGCGGGGCGCGTGGAACAGACGCTGGGCGGGGGCCTGTTCGACCACTTCCCCGGCGTACATGACGACGGCCCGGTCGGCGATGTCCGCGACGACGCCCCAGTCATGGGTGATCAGCAGGATCGCCATTCCGGTGCTCTGCTGCAGCTCGCGCAGCAGAGCGAGGATCTCCGCCTGCACGGTGACGTCCAGCGCGGTCGTGGGTTCGTCGGCGATCACGAGTTTGGGTCGGCCGGAGAGCGCGAGGGCGATGTTGACGCGCTGGGCCATGCCGCCGGAGATCTCGTGCGGGTACGAGGCGAGCACCCGGTCGACGTTGTGCAGCTTGACCTGGTGGAGCAGTTCGGCGGCTCGTGCGCGCGTCGCGGGTCCGGAGAGCCGTTCGTGACGGCGGACGACCTCCTTGAGGTGGCTGCCGACCGTGTGCGTGGGGTCGAGGCTGCCGAGGGCGTCCTGAGCGACGTACGCGATGCCGGAACCGCGGACGGCACGGTAGGCCCTGGGGCCGCCGGCCACGAGGTCCGTACCGCGGTAGAAGACCTCGCCGCCCGTGACGTCGACACCGTCCGGCAGCAGCCCCAGCAGCGCGAGGGCGGTCATGCTCTTGCCGCAGCCGGATTCTCCGACGACGGCGACCGTCTCTCCGGCACCGATGCTGAACGTCACGTCGCTGACCAAGGTGGTGTCCTCGCCGGACGTGCTCGCCGTCACGGTGAGTCCCCGCACGTGGAGCAGGCCGTCCTCCGGATCGGTCGACGGTGTCACCACCATCGGCCGCGGTGCCGCGTTCGTCCCGCGGCCGCGGGACGAACGCCGCCCGCGCGGTGCGGCTGTCCTGCGATCGAACGCCGTCTGCTCACCGATGGCATCGCCGAGCACACCGAACGCCAGCACGGTGAGGGCGATCGTCACACCGGGGGGAACGAGCAGCCACCCGTCCGAGGTGACGACGGTGGAGGCCTGGCTGATCATCTCGCCCCAGCTCGGCCGGTCGCCCGCGGACATGACGCCGAGGAAGGCGAGCGCGGCCTGGAAGCCGAGGCCGATGCCCGCGAACACCGACGCCTGGGCCAGGATCGGGCCGAGTACCCGGCGCAGCACATGGCCGCTCATGATCCGCCAAGGGCGTACACCGGAGACCCGGGCGGCGGTGACGAACAGTTCCTCGCGGACCACCAGCGTGGCGCCCCGCACGAGCCGGACGAGTCCCGGTGCGCCGAGCAGGCCCAGGGTGATCATGGCCGCGGTGGGGCTGGAGGAGAAGACACCGAGCACCACCAGGACGATGATGATCGCAGGGACGCCGAGAACCAGTTCGGCCGTCCGGCTGATCGCGGTGTCGAGCCAGCCACCCCGGTAGCCGGCGAGGATGCCGAGCGGCACACCCAGCAGCAGGAACACCGCCAGCGCGGTCAACGTGTTCACGAGCGCCGGGTTGATTCCGTACAGCAGGCGGCTGAGTACGTCGCGACCGACCGTGTCGGCGCCCAGCCAGTGCGCGCCCGACGGGCCGCTGAGCACGGTGCTCAGGTCCTGCTCATCGGGAGAGTAGGGGGCGATGGCGGGGGCGAACAGGCCGGCCAGTACCAGCAGAGCCAGGTAGGCCGTGGCCACAGCGCCCAGCGGGTGCCGACCGAGGAGGCGGCGCAGCCGATGCGGTCCAGGGGACGGCTTCGCCGGCTGCGAGGAGGCCTGCGAGACCTCTCTGTTCATGGACTTCGTCGTCGTCATGCCGTGCGCACCCTCGGGTTGACGACGTGGTAGGCCACATCGACGAGGAGGTTCACCGCGATGACGATCATCGTGAAGTACACGACGACTCCTTCGATCAGTGGCAGGTCGTGGGAGGCGGTTGCCTGGACGGCGGTGCTTCCCAGCCCGGGGATGGCGAAGATGAACTCCACGGCCACGGCCCCGCCGAGGGCGCCGACGAACACCGTGCCGATCACGGTGAGGACCGGGACGGCGGCGTTCTTCAGGGCGTGCCGGTAGACCACGGACCGTTCCGGCACCCCGGCCGCCCGCAGGGTGCGGACGAAGGGTTGGTCGAGCGCGGTCGCCACGGCGTCGCGGCTCTGCTTGGCGATCACGGCGGTGGCTGGCACCGCCAGGGTGACGACGGGCAGGACCAGGGAGTCGAACCACGCCGCCGGGTCCTCGGGCAGTGCCACATAGCCCGTGGGCGGGAAGAGCGGCAGCTTCACGGCGAACAGGACGACCAGCACGAGGCCCAGCCAGAAGTCGGGTATGGCGAGGCCGATGATCGATCCCGACTTGACCGCGTGGCCCAGTACGCCTCGCTGCGCGCCGCGGACTCCGAGCAGGATTCCGACGACGGCGGCGAGGAGGGTGGCGCCGATGATCAGCGACAGCGACGGCCAGAGCCGGTCGTCGAGTTGGGCGGTCACCGGCTGCCGGTTGATCAGCGAGGTGCCGAAGTCACCGTGCAGCGCCTTGGACAGCCACCGCCAGTACTGGACCCACAGGGGTTGGTCCAGGCCCAGTTCGTGGCGTGCGGTGTCCAGCTGCGCCTCGGTGGCGTTCTGCCCCAGCAGGGAGCGGGCGGCATCGCCTGGCAGGAGCGCCACGAGGACGAAGGAGACCGCAGAGGCCACGAGCGCGAGCGGGACGGCCCAGGCCAGTCGGCGCAGGACGAGCCTCAGCATCGGTCACCTCTGCTCACGGGCGTGCCCATCAGTTCTCCGGGCGCAGATCGGCGAACGTGGGAACCCCGGCGTTGGCCGTCGTGGCCTCCAGCCCGGTCAGGCCCTTGGCGAGGTAGTAGCTCAGCGGTGAGCCGACGACGGGAAGTGCCCATGCCTGCTTCTGGAGGTAGGCGTTGATCTGCTTCTGCAGCGCGGCACTGTCCTTCTCGTCCGCCGCGAAGTACTGCTTGTACAGCGCGTCGAGGTGCGGGTCAGACACGTGGAAGGGGTTGAACGGCCCCGTGGGATTGACGAAGCCGACGTGCAGCGTGGCCATGTTGGCCAGGCCGTACCCGATCACGGGGGCCGGATACTTCCCGGAGGTCATCGCGACGAAGTAGTCGCTCACGCTCGGCTTCGTGGTGATCTTGAGCTTGACGCCGACCTTCGAGAGCTGGCCGGCGACCGCCTGCGTCATCTTGTCGAGCCCGACGAGAGTGGTGTCGAGCACGGAGAGAGTGAACCCGTCCGGGTATCCGGCCGCGGCGAGGAGGCTCTTGGCCCGCGCCGGGTCGTAGGGATAGGTGGAGTCGAGAGAGGCTTCGTACCCGGCCTGTCCTGGGAGGGCGTACTGGCTGAGTGCCAGCTTCTCGTCGCCGTACAGCGCCTTGGCGATGGCCTTGCGGTCGACCGCGTAGTTCAGTGCCTGCCGCACCCGTACATCGCTCAGCGGCTTGCCCTGCCGGTCCGCGAGGTTGAGCCCGGTCATCGCCTGCGGCGGAGCCAGTACCGTGAGTCCGGCGCCCGCGGCCGCCTGGAGCGTGGTGGCATCGCCCATCGCCGCCTGGACCTGACCGGCCCGCATCGCCTGGATCATCGACGACGAGTTGGGGATGACGCGGATCGTCACCTGCTTGAAGTGCTGCCGGTCCTTGTTCCAGTAGTTCGGATTGGGGACGAAGGTGTAGTGGTCCGAGGCGACCGTCCGACTCGCGTCCAGCATGTACGGCCCTGCTCCGGCCGTCCCGTTGTCCAGCGACGCGGGCTTGGCCACCGCCTTCGGGCTGGCGATGTTCCCCACGCCGAACGCCTGGGCGAACGCAAACGTCAGGTTGGGGTCGGACGCGCGCAGCGTCAGCCGCACGGTCAGCGGGCCAGTGGCCTTGACGGACGCCACGTTGCCCAGCATGCCGGGCACACTGCCGGTCTTCTGGGCCCTCTCGTAGTCCAGGTACGTCTTCACCGCCTGGGCGTCGAGCGCCGTGCCGTCGCTGAACTTGACGCCCTTGCGCAGGGTCAGCTCGTAGGCGCGGTTGCCCTTGCCGACGTAGCCCCACTTGACCGCGAGGCCGGGGCCGAACGTGCCGTCGGGCCGCATGACCATCAGCGGGTCGTAGGCCCACTGGTAGAAGGAGCCGTAGGCGGGGTCACCGACCGCCGGGTTCAGGCTCGGCGGCGACAGTGGAGCGCCGAAGGTGAGGTCGTCGCCCACGCTCCCGGCAGCGCCCTTCGAGGACGCGCCCCCCGAGCAGGCGGTGAGGACCAGGGCGGTGGCGGCGACCAGGGCGACCGCCGCGCTGCTGCGCGGGCGGGGTGCCTGGAATCTGCGGTGAGACAGGCGAATGGACACGTTCATCTCCGGCGACTCTGAGGGAGTTTATCGATTTAGCAAACGCGAGATCCGCAACGAGGTGTGCGGGGTGCGCGTGGGAGGCGTCAAGGCGATCGGTGAAGGCCCGCCTGATGGTGCAGGAGGCCCGTTCGCGGCTCACGAACGTCGGGTATCCCGCGGTGGCGAGATCTCGGTGTACCTTGCTCAAAGGTTTTAGCAGGATGCGCCCGACCGGGCCCCTCGTCAAGACCCCGTTCTATGCTTCCCGAGCCCGAGCACCGGACGACGAGAGCCACACATGGAGGAGCCCATGCCCCAGCGGCGGGTGACACTGGCCGACGTGGCCCGGCGTGCGGGACTGTCCACGACCGCGGCCTCGCTGGTGCTGAACAAGCGGCCCGGGACCCGGCTGTCCGAGGACGCGCAGCAGCGTGTTCTCGCAGCCGCCGAGGAACTGGGCTACCGTCCCAACGCCGCGGCCCGCAGTCTCCGTACCCGCAAGAGCGCCACGATCGCCTTCGTGTCGGACACGGTCGCCACCACACGTTTCGCCGGGGACATGATCCGGGGCGCTCTCGACGCGGCACGGGAACAGGGCCATGTGCTGCTCATCGCCGAGACCCAGGGCAACGCCGATCTCGAGCGGGAGGCGATCGAGGCGATGCTGGACCGCCAGGTCGACGGCATCGTCTACGCCGCCATGTACAGCCGTAGGCTCGTCGTTCCGCAGGAGATTTTGGGCCGGCCCACGGTCCTGCTCAACGCCACCTCGGACGACCCGGTGCCCTCCGTACTGCCGGCCGACGAGCAGGCGGGACACGCCGTGGCCACCGCACTCCTCGACCACGGGCACCGCAGAGTCGCCGTGATCGGGCGCACGGAGGAAAAGGAGCGCGACCCGTGGAAGTCACTCGCCGTCGGCCCACGGCTCAAGGGCATACGGCGAGCCCTCGCCGACCGCCGCCTGAGGCTCGTCGGCGCCGAGTCCACCGCCGAATGGGAACCCTCGGACGGATATGAGGCCATGACCTCGCTGCTGGGGCGGGCCAACCCACCCACAGGGGTCATCTGCATGAACGACCGGCTGGCCCTCGGCGCCTACCAGGCCGTGGCCGAGGCGGGGTTGAGCATCCCGGACGACATCTCGGTCGTCTCCTTCGACGACGATCCCATCGCCACCTGGCTCCGCCCCGGGCTCACCACCGCCGCCCTGCCCCACGAGGACATGGGGCGACTGGCCGTGCGGCTGCTGCTCGACGAGGATCCCGGTCCGGGAGTGCGGTGGGTGCCGATGCCCCTGCAGGAGCGCGGTTCCATCGGCGCCCCCTCGCGCTGACCGACATCACCGGTCCGAAACAGCGCGACGAACTGGCCCTTGCGTGGGGGCCGTAGAGCAGCGCATGATGCTAAATCGATTGAGCAGAGGAGACCGAAGCATGCTGCGTCTGGCCGACCACTGGGTATGGGACAGCTGGTACGCGCGGGACGACGAAGGCCGGCACCACGCCTTCTTCCTCCGCGCCTCCCGCGCCCTGCACGATCCCGAACGCCGTCACCGACGGGCGTCGATCGGGCACGCCGTCTCCAGCAACCTGCACACCTGGGAACTCGACGCCGACGCCCTCGTGGCCGCCGACGCGCCGGCCTGGGACGACCTCGCCACCTGGACCGGCAGCGTGGTCCGCGGCCCGGACCGGCGGTGGTACCTCTTCTACACCGGTCTCACCCAGGCCTCCGACCGCCATGTGCAGCGCATAGGCGTGGCCGTGTCGGACGACCTGAGCGTCTGGCGACGGCACGGCGACAAACCCCTCGTGGAGCCCGATCCGGCTTGGTACGAGGACTGCGACGCCACCGCGTGGCCAGGTGAGGCTTGGCGCGACCCCTTCGTCTTCCCCGACCCGTCCGGCGACGGCTGGCACATGCTCATCACCGCCTACGCCAAGCAGCGCCCCGCCCACGGCGGTGGAGTGATCGGACATGCCTGGTCGCCGGACCTGCTCACCTGGCAGGTGCGGCCGCCGCTGACGACACCGGCCGGATTCGGGCACCTGGAGGTCCCGCAGGTGGCCGTCGTCGACGGCCAACCCCTCCTGCTGTTCTGCAGCAACTACGCCGAACGCCCCCTGACCCATCAGATCTGGGCGGTGCCCGGCCCGTCCCTCACCGGCCCATGGGACATGGCACAGGCGCGGCCCGTTCTGCTGGACAACCTCTACGCACCACGCCTGGTGCAGGACGCGACCGGGGGCTGGAACCTCATGGGCTTCGTCGAAGAGCGCGACGGGCTGTTCGCGGGTGAGCTGTCCGACCCGATCCCAGTTCGCTACACACCCGAGGGAGGCCTCGGCATCGTCGGACGAGTGGTGAGTTCCGAATCCTGAGCTCTTGCTAAATCCATTCACCCCTGTGCATCCTGCCTGCGGGGTGCTGACCCAGAACCCTTGAGAGGGACAATATGCACGCTGATCACGACGGTCTCGTCGCCCCGGGTTACGGCAAGGTCGCCGACGCCTTCACCGCGGAGCTGACCCGCAGCTCACGCGGCGGAGCGGCGCTGACGGTCATGGTCGACGGTGAGAAGGTGGTCGATCTGTGGGGCGGAGCGGCTGACGCCGACAACGGCCGCGCCTGGGGCCCGGACACCCCCACCGTGACGTTCTCCTGCAGCAAAGGGCTCCTCGCCCTCCTCGTCGCCCGGCTCGTGGCAGCCGGAAAGATCGACCTCGACCTGCCGGCCAGCACCTACTGGCCCGAGTTCGGCCAAGCCGGCAAGGAGACCATCCCCGTACGGTGGCTGCTCTCGCACCAGGCCGGCCTGTCCTACCCGACCGAGGACATCACGAGGGACGACGTCCTCGCCTGGCATCCCGTCGTGGACAAGCTCGCCGCCCAGGCGCCGCTGTGGGAGCCCGGCACCGGTCACGGCTACCACGCCCTCACCTACGGCTGGCTGGTCGGCGAAGTGGTCCGCCGTGTCACCGGACAGAGCGTGGGGGAGGCGTTCACAGAATTGGTCACCGGGCCGCTCGGCGCCCGGGCGTGGTTCGGCGTGCCGCAGGAGGAGCTTGCGTCGGTGGCGGTTCTCGCGATGGCCCCCGAGATCAACCTCGACTTGTTGCCGTTCACACCGGAGTTCGACCCCGTGAGAAGGGCCTTCACGCTCGGCGATGCTTTCCCCAGCACTGTTGCCGGGAACGGCACGGGCCTGAGCGATCCGGCCATCCAGGCCGCCGAAGTCCCCGGTGGCGGGGCAGTCGCGACCGCACGGGCACTCGCCGCGATCTGGTCCTCGGCGATCCTGCCCACGAGCGCGACCCGGCCTCTCCCCGAGGACGTGCTGACGGACATGGTGCGCGTCCAGTCCTCCGGGCCACAGATCCTGGGCCTCCAGGGCATCCCCCAGCCCAGCTGGGGAACGGGCTTCATGCTCGACAGCCCCGACCGCCCGTTCCTGACCTCGTCGTCCTTCGGCCATGACGGCACCGGCGGCCAGCTCGCCTTCGCCGACCCGACCCATGGAGTCGGTTTCGGCTTCGTCACCAACGACGTGCAGGGAGCAGCGGAAACCCGCACCCTGGACATCCTCGACGCGCTCCGCAATGCCCTCTGAGCCGGCTTCGCCACGATGAGGATCGACGGCCTGCGGGCAGCGACCGGAAGCCGGGATCCGCTGCCGACGGCCGATGATCGACGCGCAGCCGATTGAAAGCGGACTCCCTCGAGGCGCCGGCCATCGTCAAGCACAGCGCGCCGACGAATCACGTTCCGAACCCGTCCACCGAAAGAACCGGAAACCAGGCAATGACCACCGCGCTTCCGCCTCAAACCGCTTCAGCACCGCCGAGCCTGGCCGCTCGCGTCACCGACCGGGTCATGGCTCGCCTGCTGGCGTTGCCGGGCCCGCGATACGGCTACCGGGTCGAGCGGAACCTCCCGATGGCCACACGCGACGGCGCCAATCTGGTGACGGACCACTACGCCCCCCTCACCGACCGGCCGAACGGTACGGTCCTCGTGCGTACTCCGTACGAGCGCGGCTTTCCCGGCGACGTGGAGGCGAGGGTCTACGCGGGCCGCGGGTATCACGTCGTGGTCCAGAGCTGCCGCGGCACGTTCGGCTCCACGGGAGAGTTCTACCCGATGGCGAACGAGGCCGACGACGCCCAGGACGCGGTGGCCTGGCTGCGGACCCAGCCCTGGTTCGACGGGCGGCTGGCGACCTCCGGGGGTTCGTACGTGGGCTGGACCCAGTGGGCGCTGCTGATGGATCCGCCCCCTGAACTGCGTACGTGCTTGATCGCCGTCGCCCCGCACAACATGTACGAGGCGGTCCACGGAGGCGGAGCGTTCCACGTGGGCGACTTCCTGCACTGGGCAGCGATGTTGATCAACCAGGAGCGATTCACCGGACTGCGGGCCGCGGGCCGGGCGCTGACGATGAAGCGACGGCTGGCCCCGGTCTTCGCCGCCCTCCCGTTGGCCCACGCGGCCGACACGGCGACCGAGCACCGTGCGCCGTGGCTTCGGGAATGGCTGACGACTCCCGACTCCGACGACCCGGTATGGGATCGGCTCAGGCTCGACGAGGCTCTTCAGCGGGCGAACGTTCCGGTGCGGCTCACCGCAGGCTGGCAGGACCTCTTCCTCGACCAGACCCTGCACCAGTACCAGGCGCTGCGTACCCGCGGGGTCGACGTCTCGCTCACCGTCGGCCCCTGGACCCACAACGAACTGGCCCTGAAGGGCATGGGGCACCTGCTCCGCGGCAGTCTGGAATGGCTGGAGACACACCTCGCCGACGAAGCGCCGGCCCAGCCACGGTCCATACCCCCGGTCGAGGTGTACGTCACCGGACAGGGCGCCTGGCGACACCTGGCCGAGTGGCCACCGGCGGCGGGCGAGACCGTGCATTACCTGCAGCCGGGCGGACTTCTGGTCGACGAGCCCAGCGGTGGTGCGCCATCCACGTATGTCTACGATCCGGCGAACCCCACCCCGACCCTCGGCGGCCCCCTTCTCTCCCTCGACAGCGGAAGCAAGGACAACGCGAAGCTGGAGAGCCGCTCCGATGTACTCACCTTCACCACCGACCCGCTGACCGCCCCGCTGGAGATCATGGGCACACCCGTCGTCGACCTCGCCCACACCAGGAGCAACCCGCACGCCGACGTCTTCGTACGGCTCTGCGACGTCGACTCCAAGGGCGTGTCCCGCAACTTCACCGAAGGATTCCTTCGGCTGGACCCCACCTCGCCCATCGACCAGGCGCAGACCGTGCGCGTACGGCTGGACGCCTGCGCCCACCAGGTCAAGGCCGGCCACCGGATCCGTCTGCTGATCGCCGGCGGCTCCCACCCGCGGTACTCACGCAACGAGGGCACCGGTGAACTGCCCGGCACCGGAAGCGAGTTGCGGCCCTGCACGCACACCATCCACCACGACGTCGGCTCGGTGTCCCGCGTGATCCTGCCGACGCTTTCCGCAGGGCACGAATAGTCGTGCCAACTGGGAGCCGGGCAGCCAGGCCGTCGCGCCGTGCTCGCCAACACAGGGCGGATGCGGGTGGTTTCTCGCGCCTGCGCGGTCATGTGCGCTGCGTGTCGGCTGGTGGATGTTGCCCGCAACACCGGTACCACTCTTCGCCGTTCGCCTAGATGACGGCCGACGGCCACGTGCTGCCCGACGACCCGGTCGACGGCGGGCACCGCGTCGAGACGACGTCCCTCGGTGGTGTAACCGACTGTGACACGGAGCGGTCACCTGTCTGGGGAGGCGGTTCCAGCAGCAGCCGGAACCGCCTCCGTTTCACGAGCCGGTTGAGGCCGGGGCCTTGTCGAGGTGGGTTTGGAACCAGGACAGCGCGGCCCCGCTGGATTCCTCGAAGTGCACCTTGTACGCGTCGAAGTGCCCGCCGGGCAGCAGCACCAGTTCCTTCGGGGCCAGCGCGCGCTCGAAGGCGGCGAGCTGGATGTCGGCCGGGACCACCGTCTCGCCGGTCTCGACGATCATCATGAGCGGCTTGGGCGAGACCCGGGAGATCCATACGCCCGGCTCGTACAGCCGCGCGGCCCTGCTGGAGCGCAGCGTCACCGTGTTGTTCTCGCGGCCCGGGGGAACCAGGTCGTGGTAGAAGCGCACGGCGTCCGGGCTGTTGTACAGGGCCGGGTCGGTGGGATCGTCGCCGATGGAGGTCTGGTACGGCAGTTCACCGCCGGCGGCCAGGGCGCGTTCGGCGTCGGCCTGGGCGAGCTCGAAGGCGGCGATGCGCTCCGGCGGGACCTTGCGCTGCCACTGCTCGAATCCGCTGATGGTGGGCACCTGCGACACCACGGCCTTGATCCGCACGTCGGTTGCGCCGAGCACGATCGCATGGCCGCCCGAGAAGCTCGAACCCCACACTCCGATGCGGTCCGCGTCGACCTCCGGACGGGCCTCCAGGAAGCTGATCGCGCGGCGCCAGTCCGCGATCTGACGCCACGGGTCGACGTCGTTGCGGGGTTCGCCGTCGCTGGCGCCGAACGTGCGGTGGTCGTGGACGAGGACCACGAACCCGGCGTCGGCGAACTTGCGCGCGTACGGGTCGAGGCCCATCTCCCGGTTGGCGCCGAATCCGTGCGCCATCGTGATCGCGGGGCGCGGGCCCTCGGCGTCCGGCAGGTAGAGCCAGCCGCGCAGCGTCACGTCCCCGTCTGCCGTGAACTCCACGTCGATACGTTCTGTCATGGTCATTCGCCTTCCGTGAAGTTGAAGTACTCGGCGGGGATGAGGCCGGCCTCGACGAGGGGTCCGCCGACCTTCGCGTTGATCTGCAGCACGGCGCCGATGGGCCGGTGGTGAATGGCGATCTCCGTGATGAGCCCTTCGTCATCACGCGTGAGGATCGTGATCCCCTTCATCTGGAAGCCACCGAACGCGGCGGCCTCCCACTCCAGATACGTCCGCGGGCCGTCCTGCGCCTTCCGGACGAACTCGAGCCGTTCGTACACGGAACTCACCGCGGCCATCAGGGCCTCGACGTGCTCCTTGCGCTCGACCGGCTTGGCGAGCGCGCTCGCCTCCATCCGCACGTTCGGCGAGAGCGCCGCCGAGAAGGCATCCTCGGTGCGCTGCTCGAACGCGCTCGTCCAGGCCTCGGCCGGGCGGCCGTCGGCGGCGTTCGACGCGCTCTCCTCGACGACCGTGGTGATGACAGCGGCGACCGCCGCCGGGTTCTCGGCGTGCGCCCAGTGACCTGCGCCGACGATCGTCTGCGTGGCGGCGCCGGGGAAGCGGGGCGCGACATACGCGGAGACGATCTCTTCCGTGACGAAGGGGTCGTTCTCGCCGCGCAGGACGGTGACGCTCCCGTGGAACTTGCTGGGCTGCTGTCCGTCCGGGTGGCCGTTGTTCCATGCCGTCGCCGTGTCGGAGATCGTCGACGGGTCGACGTGCAGGGCGACTTGGGCGAGCCGGTCGTTCTCCTCGGCCGGGAAAGCGGTGGCGAGCGCACCGCGGAAGGCGCGCTGCGCGTCGAGTCCGAGATCTGGTGCCTGGAAGGGAGCGAGCTGCTCCGGCGGAAGGTGAGTACCGGCCAGCGGGATCGGGTTGACCAGGACGAGCGAACGCACCTGCTCGGGCAGGCGAGTGGCGACGAGCTCGGCGATCTGGCCTCCCATGCTGTGGCCCACCAGCACGACGGGGCCCTCCGTCGCGCGTACGAGGCTCTCGAGATCGTCGGCCCAGCGGGCGAGGGTGAACGGCCCTTGGTCCGAGGCACGCCCACCCATGCCGGCGAGCTCGAACGCGATCGACGGGATCGACTGCTCGTCGAGGACAGCGCGGACACTGCTCCAGATGGGGCCGTCGTCCAGATATCCGTGGACGAGCACCGCGGTCGGCGCCTGCGTCGCTGGGCTGTTCATCTCGTGTCTCCTTTGACGATCGCTCTCTTGCGGCGACGGAATCGGAGCCGGTGGCTCTCGGGATTCTCGGCCGACGCGAGCAGTATGACGTAAGCATGAGGGCTATGCTTATGTCAATGTCATCGCTCTGAGATCGAGGCGACGAGGGCCGGTCCCTCCCGGCGTCCGCCGCGTTCCGGCCGGAGCGGAAGTGACCACCCGAGAATCCGAGGAGTCCACCCATGACGTCGAACGCCTTGTCCTACGCCGTGCACATCGCGGGCGGCATGCCGACCACCAACGCCGACGTGCCGCCCGATCAGACCGAGCGTGCCTGGTCACCGACGTCGAGCATCCTCATCTCGAACGGGGGAGAGGCGCTCCTGGTGGATCCGCTCTTCACGACCGCGCAGTCCGAGGGCCTGCTCCGCTGGCTCGGTGAGCGCGACGCCCCGGTGACGAGCGTGTACGTCACACACGGCCACGGGGACCACTGGTTCGGCCTCGGAGCCGTTCTGGAGCAGTACCCGGGTGCGCGCGCCTTCGCGTTGCCCGAGGTCGTCGAGGACATGGCGTACCAGTCCTCGCCCGAGGTCCTCAAGGCGGTCTGGCGCGCATGGTTCCCCGGGCAGATCCCTGAGCGACTCGTGCTCGCCGAACCGCTGGAGGGTGACGTCCTGACCGTGGGCGGGGCGGAGATTCGCCCGGTCCGCCTGGGGCACACCGACAGCGACAACACCACCTGCCTGCACGTGCCCGACCTGGGGCTGGTCGTCGCGGGCGACGTGATCTACAACAACGTGCACCTCATGCTCGCCGCCTCGGACGCGGAGGGACGGGACGAGTGGCTGAGGGCCCTCGACACGGTCGAGGCGCTGGCGCCGACCGCGATAGTCGCGGGCCACAAGGATCCGGCCGCCGATGACGATCCCCGTCACATCGAGGAGACCCGCCGCTACATCCTCGATTTCAACACCGGGGTGCGCCGCACCGGCAGCACCCTCGAACTCTACGAGTACATGCTGGAGCGCCACCCGTCGCGCATCAATCCCGGTGCGCTGTGGGGCTCCTGCCGGGCAGCCAAAGGCTGAGTAGTCCGAGCGGCGGTCGGGAGGCCTGCGGCGCGCTACGCGCTCGCGGCCGCCCGGCGGGCCCGCGAGGCCCGAAGGTTCACGGCGTTACCGCAAATGCGTACGTCGTGCCAGACGCCGTTGTTGGGGTTCGTGCCGTCGTAGAACGCAACCGAGCAGACCCGGTTACGGCACATCTTCAAACGACGCCACGTACCCGTCAGCTGAGCGTTCGTGATCTCGTTGAGCACGGCCGCGGCGACCCACCCGACGTCCTTGCCGCGCGGCGCCACCGAGAAGACGCCGTCGGCGTCGATCCGCACCTCAAGCGCGCCGCTCACCCCCTTCGGCGCGGACCGGACCGGAGCGTCACGCACCGCACCCGACAGCGTCATCTGCAGTGACGCGCGTAGCTGCTGAAGCCGCATCAGCCCCGGCTCGTCGACCTCGACCGCCGGCGCCGCCTCCGCCCCGGTACGTCGACTCCATTCGTTCAGTGCGCCGGAGAGCCACGACGTCGCGGAATCGGGCGTCGAGAGCAGGTCCTCGAGCGCGGGTTTGCCGGCGGCGCGGGTGTTCAAGACCTCCTGGACGAGGACGAGCGGTCCGGTGGCGATGCGGTCGGTGTAGCGCTCGCTCGCGAGTTCAGACATAGGCATAGCTTATTAGCTCCAGTCTTCATTGGCGAGGAGAGCGGGGTCGCCACCGAAAAGACCCTAACGGTGACGCCGCCCGTTCGTCGCACCGGAGATTGCGCGGTACCACGTGGTCACCGTAAGGCCGGTGCGCTGCACTCCACGCTCATCGCGCCTGACCGAGGCGACCATGATGTGATATGACGTAAGCATAGTAGCTATGCCTGCGTCGAATGGTGCCGATCGTCGTGCACCCGTCACCACGGGGGCCGGTCATGTGAAATCGCTGGAGAGGTCGCGCGATGCCTGAACGCGTGGAGGAACAATGATCGACAAGACCGTCGAGGACACCGCGACTGCCGTCTCGGGCATCCGTGACGGCCACCGTGATGATTGGTGGATTCGGGCCGTGCGGGCCAGCCGGTGGAGCTGATTGACGCGCTCATCTCCCATGGCGCACGTGATCTGACCGTCGTCAACAACAACGCGGGCAACGGCGACGCGGGTCTTGCCGCGCTTCTCGCGGCGCGACGGGTACGGAAGATCATCTGCTCGTTCCCGAGGCAGAGCGACTCGTGGGTGTTCGACGGCCTCTAGCTCGCGGGAGACATTGAACTGGAGCTCGTGCCGCAGGCCAGGAGGTCCCGACAACAGGATGCGACGCAAGGGGGAGGTCCCCACAGCGGACAGCTGCTGGCAGACCGTGAGCGCCTGTGTGCCGCGAGCGCCGGGTGACGCTGCTGGAATCGAGCGCAGTTCTTCGCCGACCGCCCAAGGCGACCGCCCGGTGGCGCGTGAACCTGCGGGCCGTGTCTTCGCGGCGTCGAAGTGGGCCGACCGCATCGGATGTCTGTGCAGCGAGCCCGGCCGTGTCCTTCTCAGGTGCGGCGCGGACGAGGCAGCAGGGCGAACGCGCTCTCCGCGATTGAGGTCAGGCGGTCGGGGCTGTGGCCGTTGGCGCCTACGACATCGCTGCCGCGGATGACGGTCAGCAGCAGGTACGCGAGGTCGTCGGGGTCCGGGTCGGGGTCGATGTCGCCGTTGCGCTGTGCCGCTCGCACGCACTCGGCCACCGCCGCCCGGACCACGGAGAAGCACTCGCTGGCCAGGCGTTTCACCTCGGGGTCGGAGGCGCCGATCTCCAGGGCCATCTTGGCGGCGAAGCAGGCCGCCCCCGCCCGGTCGGGGGCGGGGGCTACGTCGGGGGCGAGTGGCACCCCGTGGACGGCGCGGAGCAAGTACTGGTGCAGTCGTTCCAGGGCGCCCTCGTCCGGTCCGGCGAGCGCCTTCGGCGCAAACTGCCCCAGCCGGGTGAAGTAGCCGGTCATCGCCTCCAGCAGCACGCCGTGCTTGCCGTCGAACGCGCCGTAGAGGCTGCCGCGGCCCAGGCCGGTGGCGGCGCTGATGTCGTCGACGCTCGTGCCGTTGTAGCCCGAGGTCCGGAACTGCCGCTCGGCGGCATGCAGGACGTGGTCGCGGTCGAAGCTGCGTGGTCTGGCCATGCGCCGAAGGTAAAGCCGACGCAGCGTATTTGACAACCCAGTACAGAACTATCTAGGTTTCGGACTGTTCAGTAAACAACCCTGCTGAGCTCACCAGACTGGCTTGGTCCGGGCACGCGGGACCGTGACGCCGCGAAGGCGGTTTGGAGGTTGCAGCAGGAGCGTCCCGCTGAGGCAACGCCCCGCTCCTCGACGTCCTCGCCCGCCTCGACGACTCCACATCCTCGGCTTCCTGAACGGCCGCCCCCACCCCCCCACCAGATGGAGAACGCGACAATGTCGGAGCGCAATCCCGTGGACAAGAACACGACATCGCGACAGCGGGCCCTGGTGGTCGGCCTCGGGATCAGCGGAACCGCCTCCGCGCTGCGACTGCATCGCGCGGGCTGGGACGTGGTGGTGCTGGAGAAGGCCCCCGAGCGGCGCCGCGGCGGATACTTCATCGCCGTGTTCGGGACCGGGCTCGCCGCCGCCGAACGGCTGGGCTTCGCCGATGCGGTGCCGGATCGCCTCGCTCCGGATGGCGTGAACTACGACGTCGCCCGCACGGGCCGGCGCCGCCTCGGTGTGAGCTACGCCGATGTGTTCCCCGGGTCTCGACTGGTGGTGCGGGGCGACGTCGAAGAAGCGGCCTTCACCGCCCTGCCCGACGAGGTCGAGATCCGGCACTCGAACGTGCCGGTCGCGGTGGACCAGTACCCCGACGGGGTGGACGTCGAGATCCGCGACCTGACGACGCAGACGACGACCGTCGAACGGTTCGACCTGGTGGTCGGGGCAGACGGACTGCGCTCGACGGTGCGCCGGCTTGCGTTCGAGCCCGAGCAGAGCCCGATCCGTCGGCTGAACTACATGATGGCCGTGTACAGCCTGCCCGAGCCGATACCCGGCTACCGCCCACATGACGGGCTGACCATGGCCGAGGCGGGACGATCGGTGTGGGTGTTCCCGTTCGCCAACCGTCCGCCGTCGGTGCTGTTCTCCTACCGCACCGACGACGTGGACGCCGAGTTCACCCGGCCGGCCATCGACTCGCTGCGCGCCGCCTACGGCCCCGAGCCCACCGGTTCCACGCTCGGTTGGCTGCTCGACCAGTTCGAGAAGGCCCCGGACCACCTGTTCGACTCCGCCGAGCAGGTGCACCTCGACCACTGGCACCGCGGCCGGGTCGTGCTCGTCGGCGACGCCGCGTGGTGCCTGACCGTTTACTCCGCCATGGGGGCATCCACCGGCCTGGCCGGGGCGGACCTGCTCGGCACCATGCTGGAACGCCACCCCCACGACGTGCCACGAGCGCTGCAGGACTGGGAGGACCACCTGCGCCCGTTCATCGCCCACCACCTCGGCAACGCTGTGAGCATGCGCGCTTTCCTCACCCCGGGCAACCGCGCCGAGTTGCTGCTTCGGTCCGTGATGATCCGCGTCGCCCGGATGCCGATCGCCGGCCGGCTGCTCGCCAAGGTGATGGCCAACAGGGCGCGGATGAAAAGTCTGGATATCGCCGCCGCTGCAGCGTGAGTGGAGTTTCTCGAACACGAGCGGGAGAACGAGGTCGTCCGGGCCCGCAACTCGCCGCTTATTTGCTACTTGGTCCGGGCTTGCCGGGCCGCGACGCCGCGAAGGCGGCTTGGGGGTTGAACTCATGACACAGATGACCCAGCGACCGCCCTTTGGCGAGGACTCCCCGGCCAGAGGGTCCCAGGCGAGCGACCGCGTCCGGCATCGGACGGTTCAGGCAGGCGGACTGGAGGTTCCGATCCTTGAGGCCGGCAGCGGGCCGCTCGTGGTGTGCCTCCACGGGTTTCCCGATCATGCCGCCAGCTGGGCAGCGGTCCTCGACCGCCTTGCGCAGGAAGGGTACTGGGCGGTCGCGCCCGCACAGCGCGGATACTGGCCCGGCGGCGCGGCCCCCGACGGCTCCTACCGCGTTGCCTCGACCGGCCAGGACGTCCTGACCCTGATCGAAGCGCTCGGGCGCGAGCAGGCGGATCTCATCGGCCACGACTTCGGAGCCGCGGCGGCGTACGGGGCTGCGAGCCTCGACGCGAGGCGTGTCCGCAAGCTTGTCACCGTGGCGGCTCCCCATGGCCGTCAACTGCTGAACGCGTTGGTCACCGACGGTGACCAGCAGAGACGCAGCTGGTACATGTTCTTCTTCCAGACAGCCCTGGCGGAGGCGGCCGTCGCACACGACGACTTCGCCTTCATCGACCGGCTCTGGCGGGAATGGTCACCCGGCTACGAGCTGCCGGACGCGGAGCGTGCCGCGCTCAAGGAAACCCTGGGTGCTCCAGGGGTCCTGACCGAGGTCCTGGGCTACTACCGCCAGTTGTTCACGCCCCCCGCGGACGAGGCGACCCAATCCCTGCAAGCCCGGGCCTTCGGCGCCCTCACCGTCCCGTCGCTCTACCTCCACGGTGCCGACGACAACTGCTTTTCCGTGGAGTTGAGCGACGGCATGGACGACCTGTTCACGAACGGCCTCGAACGCATCGTCATACCCGGCGTGGGGCACTTCCCGCACGTCGAACAGCCCACGACGGTCGCCGACCACATCCTCGGCTTCCTGAACAGCTGACCCTCCTCCGCCCGCCCAGGTCGGGGCCTCCGCAGCGGGCGGCGCACTGGCCGGCGCCGACATCAACAAGACGCTGGCCATCGCGGACACCGACGCGGCCCTCCAGAAGACCGCCGAGGCAAGCCCCAAAGCGGCCACACGATGATCTCGAAGCCCTGAGATCCCAGCCCGCCACCCACTCGCCTCACCTTCACCGGCGAGGAAACCCCTCAGATTCCAGACGGCTTTCAGTCATGCCCAGCGAGCAGGCAGCAGGAGCGTCGCGCCGAGGTCAATGCCACACTCCTCGACTTCCTCGCCGTCTGGGACGACTTCACATCTTCGGCTTCCTGAACGGCCGACCCACCCCCACCAGATGGAGGACACAACAATGTCGGAGCGCAATCCCATTCTGATCACCGGTGCCGGCGGTCATGTCGGTGGCGTGAGCAGGGTGATGATCGACATGCTGCTCGAACAGGGCCACCCGGTGCGCGCGTTCGTGCGACGGGACGACGAACGCGCGCAGACGCTGCGCGAGGCCGGGGCCGAGGTCTTCGTCGGCGACCTGTTCAAGCTCGCGGACGTGGCCGCCGCACTGAAGGGTGTCAAGCGCATCTACTTCAGCATGACCCCGCAGCCGTACTACGTCGATGCCCTCACCTTGATGGCCACGGCGGCGCGAGCCCAGGGCGACATCGAGGCCTTCGTGCACATGTCCAACCAAGAGCAGTCGTACATGACGTTCGAGAAGATGACCGCACCGGATGAGGAGCGGCGTTCATGGCTCGGCGGCCTGGTCACGGACTTTTCACCGCAGCAGCGGGCGCACTGGGTCTGCGAGCGGGTGCTGGAGTGGTCCGGCCTCCCGACCGTCAACGTGCGTGCGACCCTGTTCGCCGAGAACCCCCATCTGACCTGGATGCTGGCGGGCCCGCTGAGCAACGGTGAACTGCGCCTGCCCTTCGGCAACCAGCGGCTTGCGCCCATCGCCGTGCACGACGTGGCAGAGGTGTGCGTGAAGGTGCTGGTCGACCCCGCACCGCACATCTCGAAGTCCTACACGCTCACCGGCCCGGAGCTGAAGGACATGTACGGGTTCGCTGAGGACTACGCAGCCGTGCTGGAACGCGAGGTCGTCTACATCCCTGAGGAATTGGAGGCCTGGCAAGATACCTTCCTCGACGAGACCGCCCTGCAGAAGGACCTGGGCGATCCGGGTACGGCCCGGCACGTGGCGGCGCACCTGAGGATCCAGACCAGTCTGATCGCCACCGGGCGGTACGACGAAGTCTCCGACCAACTGGAAACCCTGCTCGGGCGCCCGCCGCGGACCCTGCGGTGGGTGCTGCAGAACAACACTCGCCTGCGCGAACTGGTGGGTGCCCCGAACAACTGAGCGCTCCGGAACAGAACATGACGCCACACCGGAGTCCTCAGCCTGAGGGGTGGCTCTCAGACGTCGGGGCGGGCGAACACGGGGCGCTGTTGACGAGCGGCGAACCAGGTGGCAAGTAACCACTGAGTGACTTTCGGAGCCGGATCTTCCTCGTGGGATTCGTCGTGGCCCTCGTCCTCGCGGGGATCGGGTGTTCGGCCGAACGGGCCGATCTGTGCAGGGCGTTCGGCTCAAAGTGCCCCGGGGCCCTTCGCACGGTGTGACGCCCAGGGGATCACGCGTGATCCCCTGGGCGTCGGGCATGCGCGAGCAGCGCGGCCGCGACGTCGTTCGCCTGGTCCTCGGTCTGTTCAACGACCGTGCCCACCGCGTCGGTGGTGCCGCTTCCGGGCCCGGTGAGGTCCACCCGGGTTTGCCGGCGCGGGGCGACGGTGACCAGTCGGCCGGGGTGACCACGCGGTACTCGTCGTCGGCGACCGGCGCGGACGCCAGGTCGCGCCACTGCTCGTGCGGATCGGGATCGTCGCCGTCGTACTCGACGATCAGGCGGAGGCCCGCCGTGAACTCGCCGAGCTGACCGGCCGTTCGACGAGGCTGGTGACGATCGCCGCGTTCTCCTCGGGCATCGGCTCGTCCCGGCCCTCGCCGCCCTCGCCCGCATACACCGGAAAGCTCGTCGACTGGGCGAAACAGCGCTTCAACCTGACCGTCAAGCCGGTCAGCCGACACCTCTGGCTTGGTCATGCTGTCCCGCTGCCGGGGCGTCTGGGCATGAGGGTGATGACGGCCCAGGTGTTCAGGGTCTCGCGTCTCGCACGGAAGGGGGCCACCCCCCCCAGCCGGCCAAGGAAACCCGTATCGGCCACGAGTGCCTGACAGGCGTGGTCACCGTTCCCCGGTCAAGCGGATTCCCGCAGCCCGTGCTCCATCTGCTCTCTAGGCGGAGGCGGCAGCCACGAAGAACGGAATGGCGATGAGGAAGCGGCCGGCCTCGGCGCGTCGGCGCTGTTCGGCGACCCACTCATCGGCCTGGCCACGGCCGACCGCACCGCTCGTGCGGGCCCCCTCGGAGAGCATGGTGGCCAACGACAGCATCGCGGGATCGGTGAACACGCTCGTGTGCACCTCGACGGTGACGTCGTTGAAGCCGCCGTCCAGGAGCAGGTTGCGGTACTGGCGGCCGGCGCGGGGCGTGCCCAGGAGGTCGGCACGGGCGTGCACGATCGTGCGGGTCAGCGCCGCATCGTCAGAGTCGACCATGATGGCGTCCCAGTCCTGCCCGACCAGGACGATCCTGCCGCCCGGGCAGAGGACGCGCCGCGCTTCCGCCACCGCGCGCCACGGCTCCTGAAGAAATTGGAAGACCTTGTCGGCACGATAGCCGCGCACACTTCCGTCGGCGAACGGCAGATCCTCCGCCCCCGCCTCCCGGAACTCGGCCCCCGGCCACCGCTCCCGGGCCGCGGCCAGAATCCACGGATCGGGATCCACGCCCACCGCGTGGACGCCACGCTCGGCCAGCTCGGCGACGGCCCTCCCGGCACCGCAGCCGATGTCCACGACGGACGAGCCCGGGACAAGAGACAACAGTTCATAGGAGCGGGCCCGCAGCAGGCTTGCGCTCGCCATCTGGTCCATCGCGTCGAGGAGGGCCAGCATGGCCTCGGTGTCTCGGTGCTTTTCCACAGCTTCCTGGTTCTTGGACATGGACGCCAGGCTCCGACTTGATGTCAACATGAAGTCGAGCGGAGACAACGGCGCGAGCGCGATGAGCATCGGCGCTCTTGCGGCACGGTTGGGTCTCGCACTCACGTCCTGCGGTATTGGGAGTTGATGGGCCTGCTGCACCCCGTACGGGACGCAGGCTGACGCCGTCGCTACGGCGCGGACGGCGCCGTGCCCTTGTCAGTGGTGGTGCGGGCGAGGCAGCAGGGCGAACGCGCTCTCCGCTATCGAGGTCAGGCGCTCGGGGCTGTGGCCGTACGCTCCCACGACATCGCTGCCGCGGATGACGGTCAGCAGCAGGTACGCGAGGTCGTCGGGATCCGCGTCGGGGTCGATGTCGCCGTTGCGCTGCGCCGCTCGCACGCACTCGGCCACCGCCGCCCGGACCACGGAGAAGCACTCGCTGGCCAGGCGTTTCACCTCGGGGTCGGAGGCGCCGATCTCCAGGGCCATCTTGGCGGCGAAGCAGGCCGCCCCCGCACGGTCGGAGGCGGGGGCTACGTCGGGGGCGAGTGGCACCCCGTGGACGGCGCGGAGCAGGTATGCGTGCAGTCGTTCCAGGGCGCCCTCGTCCGGTCCGTCGAGCATCTTCCGCGGACCCTGCGCCAGCCGACCGAAGTAGCCGGACATCGCTTCCAGCAGCACGCCGTGCTTGCCGTCGAACGCGCCGTAGAGGCTGCCGCGGCCCAGGCCGGTGGCGGCGCTGATGTCGTCGACGCTCGTGCCGTTGTAGCCCGAGGTCCGGAACTGCCGCTCGGCGGCATGCAGGACGTGGTCGCGGTCAAAGCTTCGTGGTCTGGCCATACAAAGACGGTAAAGCCGACCCACCCTTCTTGACAAGTCAGTACAGAACTGCGTAGGTTCCGGACTGTTCAGTAAACAACCGTCCTGAACCCACCGGACAGCGCCCGACGAAGCCATGCCCACAACCCAAGGAACCACCATGCAGACAGCTCACCGAGTGGCCCTCGTGACGGGCGCCTCCTCCGGGATCGGGCGGGCGGCGGCGCTCGCTCTCGTGGGCGCCGGCTTCACGGTGGTCGGCACGAGCCTCAACGCGGCGAAGGCCGAGCCGCTCGCCGGGGTGACGTTCCTCGATCTCGACGTGGCCTACGACAAGTCGGTCCGCTCGCTGGTCGGGGAGGTGATCGATCGGTTCGGCCGGATCGACGTCCTGGTCAACAACGCAGGCGTGGGCGCGGTCGGCGCCGGCGAGGAGAGCTCGATCAGCCAGGCCAAGGAGGTCTTCGACATCAACGTCTTCGGCGTGATGCGGATGGCCAACGCGGTCCTGCCCCACATGCGCGCCCAGGGCAGTGGTCGCGTGATCAACGTCTCCTCGGTACTCGGTCTGATCCCCGCCCCCTTCATGGCCGTCTACGCCGCCACCAAGCATGCGGTCGAGGGCTACTCCGAGTCCGTCGACCACGAGCTTCGCGAGTACGGCGTCCGGATGCTGCTGGTCGAACCGGCCTACACCAGCACGAGTTTCGAGGCGAGCAGCATGGCACCCGACTCGCCCCTGCCGGTCTACGCCGCACAGCGGGAGGTCTCCCGAGACGTGGTGGCCACGGCCGTGCGCAACGCCGACGGCCCGGACGTCGTCGCGAAGGTGATCGTCGCGGCCGCCACCGATTCCAGGCCCAAGCTCCGGTACACCGCCGGCCCGATGGCCAAACGCGTCAGCCTCCTGCGCCGGATCGTGCCCTCGAGCGCCTTCGACGGACAGATCCGCAAGCTCAACCGACTGGCCGGCTGACCCCGCAGTACGGGGCGGCGCCCGAGGAGACGCACATGTCCGAACCAGAGACACCGAAGCCGGCATCCCCACCTCTCGTCCGACCGCTCCTGGACGCTGCGCGGACCGTCATCATGACCGTGGACGACGACCCGGGGGTCTCCCGGGCCGTCGCCCGTGACCTGCGGCGGCGCTACGGCGCGTCGTACCGGATCGTGCGCGCCGAGTCCGGCGAGTCCGCGCTGGAGGCGCTGCAGGAGCTGAAGCTGCGGGGCGATCTGGTCGCGGTGATCCTTGCCGACTACCGGATGCCGCAGATGAACGGCATCGAGTTCCTCGAACAGGCCATGGACGTTTACCCGGGTGCCCGGCGCGTGCTGCTGACCGCGTACGCGGACTCGGATGCGGCGATCGACGCGATCAACGTCGTCGACCTCGACCACTACCTCCTCAAGCCGTGGGATCCGCCGGAGGAGAAGCTCTACCCGGTGCTCGACGATCTCCTGGAGGCGTGGCGGTGCAGTGACTTCCGGCCGGTGCCGAGCACCAAGGTGATCGGTCACCGGTGGTCGGCGCGCTCGTCGGACGTACGGGAGTTCCTGGCCCGCAACCAGGTGCCGTACCGCTGGTACTCCACCGACGAGCCCGAGGGGCAGCGGTTGCTGGCCGCTGCGGGCGAGGACGGGCAGCGGCTGCCAGTGGTGATCACGGCGGACGGTACGGCTCTCGTCGAGCCGGAGGTGCCCGAACTGGCTGCGCACGTGGGGCTGGCGACGACACCGACGGCCGACTTCTACGACCTCGTGGTCATCGGCGGCGGCCCGGCCGGACTCGGTGCCGCGGTGTACGGGGCCTCGGAGGGCCTGAGGACCGTGCTGGTGGAGCGGTCGGCGACCGGCGGGCAGGCCGGGCAGAGTTCGCGGATCGAGAACTATCTGGGCTTTCCGGACGGGGTGTCCGGCGGTCAGCTCACCGACCGGGCGCGGCGCCAGGCCACGAAGTTCGGCGCCGAGATCCTCTCCGCGCGTGAGGTGACCGGTCTGGAGAGCAGCGGGGCGGCGCGGCTCGTACGGTTCGCGGACGGGTCGCAGATCGCGGCGCACAGCGTGATCCTGGCGACCGGTGTGTCGTACCGGCAGCTGGAGGCGCCGGGTGCCGACGAGTTGTCGGGCCGCGGGGTGTTCTACGGGTCCGCGCTGACCGAGGCCGCCGCCTGCCAGGGCCACGACGTGTACATCGTCGGGGGCGCCAACTCGGCCGGGCAGGCGGCGATGTACCTGTCCAGGGGCGCCAAGTCGGTCACGCTGCTGGTGCGCGGAGCGGACCTCACCGCGTCGATGTCGCACTATCTGATCCAGCAGATCGCCCAGTCGCCGAACATCTCGGTGCGGGCCCACACGGTCGTCGAGGCCGCGCACGGCGACAACGACCTGGAACAGCTGACGTTGCGCGACACGGTGAGCGGTCAGACCGAACTCGTGGACGCGCAGTGGCTGTTCGTGTTCATCGGCGCGGCCCCGCTGACCGACTGGCTGGAGGGCACGGTGTCGCGGGACGAGCGCGGGTTCATCCTCGCCGGACCCGATCTGACCGCCGACGGGCGGCCACCGGCCAACTGGGAGCTGGACCGGCCGCCGTACCACCTGGAGACCAACATCCCCGGCGTGTTCGTCGCCGGGGACGCGCGCACGGAGTCCGCCAAGCGGGTCGCGTCCGCCGTCGGAGAGGGAGCCATGGCCGTGATGCTCGTACACCGTTATCTGGAGCAGTCATGAGCGGGCGGCCGATGCCGTGCAGCACGGCGGAGATCAGCTCACTGTTCCTCTTCGAGAAGCTCAGCGCCGAGCAGCTCGACAGGCTGTGCAGCGCGGGACGGGTCGAACTGTTCGACCCCGGGCCGGTGTTCGCCGAAGGTGACCCGGCGACCTGCTTCTACGTGATGATCGAGGGCACCGTCGTCATGTCGCGCCGGGTGGGCAGCGACGACATCGAGGTGAGCCGCACGTCCCAGCCAGGGGTGTACGCGGGGGCCGTCATGGCGTACCTCGGGGACGGGAAACCGCAGCGGTACATCAACTCGCTGCGGGTGTCGGAGCCGACACGGTTCTTCGTCCTGCCCGCCGAATCGTTCGCGAACTTCATCCACGAGTGGTTTCCGATGGCGGTCCATCTCCTGGAGGGGCTCACCCTCGGTGCGCAGACCTTTCAGCAGGCCATCGGGCAGCGCGAACGCCTGCTCGCGCTGGGCTCATTGTCCGCCGGGCTCACCCATGAACTCAACAACCCGGCCGCGGCCGCCGTGCGGGCCACCGCGTCGCTCAGGGACCGGGCCGCGCACATGCGCAACAAACTCAGCGCCATCGCCTCGGACCCCTACCACCGCGACGCCCTGAAAGCCCTGGTCGACCTCCAGGAGCGCACGGCCGAGCGGGTCTCCAAGGCGCCGCCACTGAGCCCGCTCGAAGCCTCCGACCGGGAGGACGAACTCGCCGACTGGCTCGACGACCACGGCATCCAGAACGGCTGGCAGATCGCGCCGACCTTCGTGCAGGGCGGACTCGACGTCGACTGGCTGGAGCAGATCGCGGCGGCCGTCGACGAGGAAATCCTGCAGAGTGCCTTTGAGTGCCTCAACTACACGGTCGAGACCGAGCTGTTGATGTCCGAGATCGAGGACTCCACCACGCGTATCTCGCACCTCGTCGACGCCGCCAAGCAGTACTCGCAGCTGGACCGCGCGCCCTACCAGGTCACCGATGTGCACGAATTCCTCGACAGCACGCTGCTGATGCTGTCGGGCAAGATCGGTCCACAGATCGAGGTCGTGAAGGAGTACGACCGTTCGGTGCCGAGGGTTCCGGCCTACCCGGCCGAACTGAACCAGGTGTGGACCAACCTGATCGACAACGCCGTCTTCGCCATCAAGAGCGCGGGCGGCGAAGGGACGTTGACCGTACGGACGGCCATCGAACACGACCGGCTGCTTGTGGAGTTCCGCGACACGGGCCCGGGAGTGCCGGCCGAGATCCGCGGCCGGATCTTCGACCCGTTCTTCACCACCAAGCCGGTGGGCGAGGGTACGGGGCTGGGGCTCGACATCTCCTGGCGGATCGTCGTCAACAAGCACCACGGTGACCTGAAAGTCGAGTCCGTACCCGGCGACACCCGCTTCCAGGTGCTGCTCCCCCTCACCGCCACCGAGCCCGACACCGAGCCCGATTCCGTCGCCGACACGGCCCAGGAGCCCTCATGACCATGGACACCGGCATCGACCCCAGCGTCCCGCCCAGCGGTGCCGGCTGCGTCGAGTGCGACGCCGATGGCGGCTGGTGGTTCCATCTGCGGCGCTGCGCCCAGTGCGGTCACATCGGCTGCTGCGACGACTCACCCTCCAAGCACGCCACCGGCCACTTCCGTGACACCGGCCATCCGGTGATCCGCAGTTACGAGCCGGGCGAGACCTGGTTCTGGAACTTCGAGACGTCCGAGATGTACGAGTCCGGTCCGGACCTGGCGCCCCCGGACGCCCACCCTGCCGACCAGCCCTCCCCGGGACCGGCGGGGCGCGTGCCGGCGAACTGGGCGGACACGCTGCGCTGAGCCCGGCCGACCAGGGCCTCTTGCAGAACATCCGCGCCGGGCTGCGGGACATGGCCAAGACGTGCGACCGGCCGACGCTCCACCAGATCACCGACACGGCCCTCGCGGGCCGCTGAGACAGGACACTTCGGGCGACCGCACCTCTTTGCGCCCTGATCAACTTCACAGATCAAAGAAATGAGCGGATTGCCCGCATCGCGGCATTCTCCTCGCCTGAAAGGACAGAACCATGGAACGCAACGACTCTCCCGACGCGACGTACGCGAGAACCTGGAGCAACGGCCGCGGCGAGGTGCGGTTCTTCACCCGGACCGACGGCTCGCGGCTGCGCTACTACACGGTGGGCACCGGCCCGGCCCTCGTGCTGATGCACACTGTGCGCGGTCAGCTCGACTACTTCCAGCGCGTGATCCCGCTGTTGTGGGACCACTACACGATCTACGCGCTGGACCTGCCCGGGATGGGATGGTCCGACATCGTCCCCGGCGCCCAGTACGAGGAGCCGCAGCTGCGGGCCGCGGTCGTCGAGTTCGTCCGCGGACTGGACCTTCACGACGTCACCCTGTCGGGCGAATCACTCGGGGGCGCCCTGTCCCTGTCGGCATCGATCGACCTGAAGGACCGGGTCAGCCGAGTCGTGGCGTTCAACAGCTACGACTACCCTCAGGGCGGCGAACGCGGAAACTGGCTCTCCCGCGCCATCATCTCCAGCGTGCGGATGCCCGTGCTGGGCCCCCTCTTCGCCCCCCTCGAGCCGCGGCCCATCTTCCGGGCCATCCTGCAGGGCGGCTACGTCGACAAGACCCGGCTGCCCGAGGACTTCATCACTGAGCTATTGAGGAGCGGCCGCCGCAAGGGCTACGCCAAGGTGTCCCGAGGGATCTTCCGCAGCCTCAAGGGATTCGACCGGGCCCGCGAGCGCTACCCGCGGGTGTCGGCGCCCGTCACCCTCGTCTACAGCGAGAACGACTGGTCCCGGCCTGCTGAACGAGACCGCGTGGCCAACGCGCTGACGGACGTCCACCGCATCACCGTGCCCCGCACCGGCCACTTCTCCGCCTTGGAGCGCCCTGACGAGATGGCGCGGATCCTGCTCGGCGCGGCCTGACCCCAAACGATCGGCACCCCCGCCCATCCCCGTCAGGACATGAGGAAGCGCCATGACTCAGGCCGTCCCCCACCTCGTCAACCGCCTTGTCGTCGACGCCGAGGACGCCTTCGACGACGTCCGCCGGCGCTACGAATCGCTGGTACCCGCCATCGATTTCGCCGAACTCGCCGAGGTGGCCGGCACAGGCGACCTCACGGCGTTGCAGGCCTACATCACCGCACACACGCCTCATTCGTTTGCCATTTACTGGACGCTGGATCCGATGCCGGTGATGCGGCTGTCGGGCCATCAACATCGCGCCGTGACTTACATGATGGGAAACAACGTCATCGCGGAAACCATGTTCCGCCACGACCCCGGCACCATCCTGTACGCCCCGCTGCGAACCGCGATCTACGAGACCGCCTCCGGCCACGTACAGATCAGCATCGACCAGCCGTCGAGCAAATTCGCCAGCTTCGGCGATCCCCGCATCGCCGAGGTCGGAGCACAACTCGACGCCAAAGTCGCTGAACTGCTCCGCCTCATGACACTGCCGGTACCACCGGAGCTGATCACGGCCTGACCCCTGGCACTCCAGCACTGTTTCGCTGTCTGACCTGGTCAGAGGCATCGTCGGGAGTGTGGTGGGCTGGTGGCCCATCAGGGGCGGTCCTGCCGGACCGCCCCTCCGATGAGGGGCATTGTCGCCGGAGCAGCCACAACGACTTCTGCCTACCCCGACCTGCTTTGACAGCGTCAGCACCGCCGCGACATTTGGTCGGGTACTCGGCACGGTGCTACCGCACCAGCCGGACGGCTCGGGCCCCCAGCTCGGGATCCACCTTCTTCGGCATGACATGCATCCTTCCCACTCGGGAGGATGCGGCATCAAACCGGCCCTACCTGGTCCACGCTGAGTGCTGCGGTTCGCTAGGTCGCGAGCTCGCGAAGGAGGTCCATGGTGCGGCGCCGGGATGCGGATCGGTCGTTCCCCACGGGGAAGACGTCCGCCCAGATGTCCGTGGCGCCGGCGTCGAGCACAGCCGTCAACTGCTTACTCACCGACTTCTCGTCGCCGACGATGGCAGCGTCGGCCGGCTCGGTGGCGCCGCCGGCGTGGAGAATCCGGTTGTAGTTCGGCATTCCGGCGTAAACCCTGGCGCGTGCGGCCGCGGCCGCACGCGCCTCGGCCCGATCATCGTGGACCGCCACCGGCAGCCCGGCGACGATCCGGGGCGCCGTCCGTCCGGCCGAGGCTGCGGCCGCGTGCAGCCGCGGAGCGACGTGCGTCTCGATCGCCTGCGCCGAGGCCATCCAGAGCACAGTTCCTTCGCCGAGCTCACCCGCGACCCGCAGCAGGCGCGGGCTCAGCGCCGCGACCAGCACCGGAACCGGATGATCGAGCGAGACCATCCGGCCTGCGCTGCGCGTTGTCCACTCGGTGCCGACGTGGTCCATCTCCTCGCCGCGCAGTAAGCCGGTCAGAATCGCCATGTACTCCTCCGTGTTGCGGCCGGGCCTTTCATAGGAGAGGCCGTACACGTCACGGATCAGTGTTTCGTGCGAAGGGCCGACGCCGAGGGTGAGGCCGGGCCGGCCCATCGCGTTCACCACGGATGCCGCACGGTTGGCCTGCAGCAGCGGATGGCACGGATAGGTCTGCAGGACGGCGGTGCCGAGTTCGATCGACGATGTCGCTTGCCCGGCGAACGCCATGGCGACGAGGGGGTCGCCCGCAACAACGCTGGCATACCAAAGGGATCTGAAGCCGTCGTGCTCGGCGCGCTGTGCCTGCTGGACGATCTTGTCGAGGGACGAACCGCCGCCGGTCAGGCCGATCCGCATCGCTGCCTCCTTGGTTCAGTACGTCCGACCGGAAGGTCGGAGCTCGACTCGGCCGAGAGAAACCGCCCTGTGAGGAAGGCCGCATCCCGCGCGTGGGTGATCCGGCCAGCGCTCTCTTCCAGGTCGATCGTCATCGAGGTGCCGGACATGAAGTTCTCCAGGCTGTGATCGGCGCCGACTGCACCCGTGGGATACCCCTTCCGTCTAATGAAAGTCCAAGTTCTCGGAGATGAGAACTTGACTCTCCTTATCTGAATATAGTCTTCTTGTACAAAACAGCAAACCTCTGAGGAGATGCCATGGCCTTCACCTACGCAACTCTGAAGCCGTTCGGGGTCGAGGTCACCGGCGCTGCCGGCCACCAGCTGGTCAACCGCGAGGCAGCTGAGGAGTGCCGCGCGGCACTGGACGAGCATGGTGTCGTGGTCTATCGCGAACTCAACATCAGCGATGACGAACTGGTCGCGCTCAGTCGACTGCTCGGCGACGTGGTGACCGCCAAAACGGGGGAACACCGGTATCCCGAGATAGCTACGATCACCCTGGACCCGGCGAAGACGAACGCTGCGCTCGCGACATACCGGCAGGGCAACTTCCTGTGGCACATCGACGGTGCAACGGACATGCTTCCGCAGAAGGCCACGTTGCTGACCGCTCGCGAGGTCGATGATGCCGACGGCGACACCGAGTTCGCCAACACCTACCTCGCCTACGAATCGCTACCCGACGAAGAGCGCGCCAAGATCCCGGATCTTCGCGTGGCGCACAGCTTCGCCGCCGCACAGCTGCGAGCGAACCCGGATGCCTCGGAACAGGAGCGCGCCGCGTGGGATCGGGTGCCCTCCACCGTGCATCCGCTGGTGTGGACCCGGCGCAACGGCCGAAAGTCCCTGCTGCTCGGCGCCACCGCCGGTGAGATCGTCGGCCTGCCCGCCGACGAAGGACGGGCATTGCTGGACCATCTGCTGGAATGGGCCACCCAGCCGCGCTTCGCGCTGCGCCACCACTGGCGCCGCGGTGACCTGGTCATCTGGGACAACACCGGCATGCTGCACCGGGCGTTGCCTTTCGACCCCACATCACGGCGGCTGATGCACCGCACCACACTCGTCGGCGAGGAGACGGTGGCCTGAGATGAAGACCCGTCCCGACACCGTCGAACGCGACGTGCGTTACCTGTTGGACCGCAGCGAGATCCTCGACTGCCTCGCCCGCCACGCTCGCGGCTGCGACCGGCACGACGACGAGTTGATCACCAGCGCGTACCATGCCGACGCGCTCGACGAGCACGGCTTCGCCACCAACACCGGCGCCGACTACGCGGACTGGGTCAACCCCGCGCACGCCGCCACCTCACAGGTGCATACGCACAACATCACGACCCATTCCTGCGAGATCGACGGCGACACGGCGCACTGCGAAAGCTACGCCTTGGTTGTCCTGCTGGGCATCGACGGGCGCACAGCGCAAATCGTCAGCGGCCGCTACCTCGACCGGCTGGAACGACGCGAAGGCCGTTGGCGCATCGCGCTACGTCGCTCCACCGTCGAGGTCATGTTCACTGCGGACGCCTCCGTGCTGCGGTCTCCGTTCTTCACCGCACAGGGCTATCTCAAAGGGACCCGGGACCGGACCGATCTCGCCTATCAGCGTCCGCTGCGGGCCGATGCGCCCGCACCCGCCCGCTGGGAAGCCACCCAAAGCGGAACGTAGCCGACACTCCGACGCATCCGGATCTCAAAGGTCCTGCCGCAGCAAGCGCTGGACCATGCGCTGGAAGACACCCCTCCACGCGTTCCATCGCCTTCGAGGGTCGCCCGACCTCGAGCAGCAACTGACCACTCAACAACCAAAATCAGCCGTTGAATCGACCCACCCGCAGCCCTTGAATCGACCCGAGGTGACCATGCGTAAAGTCCGGCTTCCGGCCGCCGTGGCAGCCGCCGTGCTCGCGATCACGCCCGCTGCCGCCCACGCATCGACCGCCCGCCCGTCCCCGGCGCTGACGGTGACCGTTGACGCCTCCAGTCAGGGCGGGGTGACCGTTCCCGGCAATTTCCTCGGCCTGTCGTTCGAAGAGGGAGCACTGCACGAACCGTGGGTGAGCGCCGACCACGGCAACCTGGCCCAGATGCTGGACAACCTCGGCCGCGGCTCGATGCGGTTCGCCGCCAACGGTGCCGACGCGACCGCCTGGCAGCCAGATCCTTCCGTGCCGCCGCCGGCCTGGGCCGACGGGCAGGTCATCACCCCGACCGACCTGGCCCGCGCCGGCGCCTTGGCGCGGCGCACCCGGTGGCCGATCGATCTGGGCGTCAACCTGTTCCACGACGACCCGGCCGCGGCCGCGAGCCTGGCCGCCGCCGCAGGGCGCCAGTTCGGGCCACTGCTGCGCACGATCCAGCTCGGCAACGAACCCAACCTGTACCTGCCGGTACGCGGCGTCCCCAACTACACCACCGACGCCTACGTCAAGCAGGCCACCGCCTACCTGGCCGCCATCGGCAAGTCCGCGCACGGGGTGCGCTTCTCCGGCCCCGACGCCGCGGGATTCCTGTGGGGCCTGCCCCAGGCCGACCCGATCACCAAGCCGATACCGAGCTGGTGGTCGGCCTACGCAAGCGCGTTCGGTCACCAGACCCGGTTCCTCGACCAGCACTACTACCCGCTGGTCAACAGGCCCGAGATCCAAACACCGGCGACCATCGACAACCTCCTGTCCAAAACGACCGCCGCGAACACCAGGAACTTCGTCGACCTGTTCGCACAGCAAGCGCGCACTGCCGGGCTGCCGGCGCACCTTTCAGAGACCAACAACGTCGCCAACGGAGGCAAGGCCGGGGTGTCCAACACCCTGGCCGCTGCCTTGTGGACCGTCGACTACGCGCTGACCGCCGCTCACGAGGGAATCAGCGGGATCAATTTTCACCAGCAGCCCCACGACTGTGGTGGCTACACCTGGATCTGCTTCCCCGACCAGACCGCCACCACCGACGCACGGCTACAGGCGCAACCTTCCTACTACGCCGGCCTGCTGGTCTCCGCCCTGCGCGGAGGACAGTTCCTGCCCACCCGTGTCTCAGGCACCGAAGCGAACGTCACCGCCTATGCCGTGCGGAGTCCTGACGGCGCTGTCCGAGTCGTGATCGACAATCTCGACAACACGCTGAAAGGCACCGTCGCGGTGAGGATCAACGGCGGTACCGCCCGCTGGGCCAGTCTTCAACGACTGGAAGGTCCCTCGCTGGAGGCGACCTCTGGAGTCCGGTTCGCCGGCTCCCAGGTCGCTCCCGACGGCAGCTTCACCCCGAACAGGCCACGGCAGATCCCCGTCACCGGCAGCACCTTCAACGTCCCATTCACCACTCCGAGCGCCGTGTTGCTGAACATCACCGACCGCAGACGATGACTCGACGGTCACCGATCCGTGGAGTCAGCCCCACCGAGCCAGCCGAGTGTGTCAATTTGACGGCCCTGCCTCACATTCGGGGGTGCGTCGGGAGGGATGCCCGCAGCCTCCACTCGTGGCCGGCCGCCGCCGAGTGCGGTGACATGTTCGCGTAGTCCGCCGAGGCCAAAGCCGTCGCCGTGTGCGGCGGCGGGCAGCCAGGTGCCGCCCCGGCCGTCATCGGTCACGGTGAGCTCCAGCCGCCGAGGCGACGTCGGTCGATCGTGATCTGGGTGGC
Organism: Streptomyces sp. NPDC005374; assembly: GCF_042872225.1. Taxonomy (NCBI): domain Bacteria; kingdom Bacillati; phylum Actinomycetota; class Actinomycetes; order Kitasatosporales; family Streptomycetaceae; genus Streptomyces; species Streptomyces sp. NPDC005374. The sequence goes on from NZ_JBIAKA010000010.1 coordinate 225,985, forward strand.
GTCGGCGGCCGGCATGGCGTCGGACGTTGGTCAACGCTTCCTGGACGACACGGAAGGCGGCCGCCTGCACCTCGTGCGGCAGATCGCCCGGTACGTCGCCGCGATGGTGCAGCGTGACGCGCCGGCCGAGCGTCTCGAAGTTCTTCGCCAGGTCGGCGATGGCGGCCAGGTCGCCGACCGGGTGCAGATCCGGGTCCGGTGACTCGGTGTCCCGCAGGACGCCGACCGTACGACGCATGGATGCCGGCGCCTCCGTGGCCGCACGCTCGATCCCCACCAGGACGGGGTCGAGATCGTCCGGCCGGTCGGGGGCCGTCATGCGGGCCATCTGCGTCTGTATGAAAATGCCGGTGACATGGTGGGCGACGAAGTCGTGCAGGTCGGCCGAGATCGCCAGCCTCCCGCCGCGCCGTGTCTCAGCAACGGCGACCGTACGGCGGTAGTCCAGCGAGCGCAGGTAGGCGGCGCGTCCCGCGACGAGGCCCACCAGGATAAGGCCGACCAGCCGAAACCGGCGAACTCACCATGTTCTCCGCGGCCAGCGCTGACACGGGCTCCTCACGCCCCACCCGGGCCGGCTCGACCCGCTCCCGCGCGGCGTGCACCTCCGCCTGAGCCTGCTCCAGGACCTCCGTCCAGGAGTCCAACTCCTGCCGCGCCCGCGCCCCACGCCGTCACAACAAGCCGCCCCCTGCCTGCCCCTACCCCGTCGCGATCACGCCCCGCACACGAAGAAGCCCCCGCTCGTCGAACAGGAACCCCCTTTTCCACAACGCACTGAGTCTCGATCAGAGCGCGGCACTGCGGTCTTCTGCTGTTCGCCTCGCGAGGACTTCGCCTGCCGGCCAAGCCCGTGATCACCCAGAAGACCAAACTTCACATTCCGGGCATCGTCGTGGTGAGCGAGGGCCGACCTGTCGCACTTGACAACTCAGTACAGAACCGCCTACGTTTCTGACTGTTCAGTACACAACGGTTCTGAGCTCACCGGACAGGCTGCCTGCACTCCTCCGCGCAGCCCTCCACGACAGCCCAAGACGGTCGCCCACCATTTCCTGGGCTTCCCGAACAGCTGACCCCCCTGCAATCACCCAGAACTCGAAGGGTTGAGCGAACCATGACTGACAAGGAAAAGCAGGAGGCGACAGCTGTGACAGCTCCTGCGTACACGAGCGACGCACTGGCCGAGGGGACCGTCGACGCGGTGGTGATCGGCGGGGGCGCCGCGGGGCTGAACGGTGCACTGATCCTCGCCCGCTCCCGCCGCTCGGTCGTCGTGATCGACAGCGGCTCCCCGCGCAACGCGCCCGCCGATGCCGTACACGGCCTCATCGCCCTGGACGGCACCCCGCCGTCCGAGATCCTTCGACGGGGCCGGGAGCAGGTGCGCCAGTACGGTGGACGCGTCGTCCACGGCGAGGTGGTCTCGGCCGAGCCTGCCGCCCCGTCGGCAGACGGGGACCTGCGGTTCACCGTCACCCTGGCCGACGGCCGCCACCTCACCGCCCGCCGCATCCTGGTGGCCACCGGCCTGAAGGATGTGCTGCCGCAGGTGCCCGGGCTCGCCGAGCACTGGGGGCACAGTGTGGTGCACTGCCCGTACTGCCACGGCTGGGAGGTGCGCGACGAGCCCATCGGCATCCTCGCCACCGGCCCCGCCTCCATCGGCCCCGCGTTGTTGTTCCGTCAGCTGACGGAGGACCTGACCTACTTCACCCACGGCACCGACCTGGACGAGGACAGCCGCGCCCGCTTCGCCGCCCGCGGCATCCGCGTCATCGACACCCCGGTCACCGAGGTCGTCAGCGACGAGGACGGTGCCCTCGCCGGGGTGCGCCTGGCCGACGGCCAGGTCGTGGCCCGCCGCGTCCTCGGGGTCGTCCCGCAGATCCAGGCCCGCACCCAGGGCCTGGAAGGTCTGGGCCTGCCGGTCCAGGACCTGCCGAATGTGGGTCGCGCTTTCGCCTCCGGCCCGGACGGCGCCACCGAGGTGCCGGGTGTGTGGGTGGCAGGCAACGTCACCGATCCGGTCGCCCAGGTCGGGGCCTCCGCGGCGGCCGGCGCACTGGCCGGCATCGACATCAACAAGAAGCTGGCCGTCGCGGACACCGACGCGGCCCTCCAGGGCTGAAATCCCCACTCACAACCCACCACCCTCACCTTCACCGGCGAGGAAACCAATCAGATTCCAGACGGCGTTCAGTCATGCCCACCAAGCAAGGGAAGAAAATGAGTATCAGCATCGACCGCGGGGCGCCCGCCCCCGGAAAGAGAGACTCGGGCCTTCGCGGCTCACATGCCGTGCGCTGGTGGGTGCTGGTCGTCATAGGCATGGCCCAGCTCATGGTCATGCTCGATGCGACCGTCGTGAACATCGCGCTGCCCGAGGCGCAGCAAGCCCTCGGCTTCAGCGACGGCAGTAGGCAGTGGGTCATCACGGGTTACGCCCTGGCGTTCGGCAGCCTGCTGCTGCTCGGCGGCCGACTCGGTGACCTGTTGGGTCGACGCACCCTCTTCGTGATCGGCCTGGCAGGTTTCGGGGTCGCGTCCGTCGTCGGCGGCTCGGCCACCAGCTTCGAGATCCTCGTCGCGGCACGCGTGGCCCAGGGCCTCTTCGCCGCGGTGCTCGCGCCCGCGGCACTCTCCCTGCTCAGCGTGACCTTCACCGAACCGTCCGAAAGGGCGAAGGCCTTCGGTATCTTCAGTGCGCTGGGTGGTGCAGGCGGCGCGATCGGGCTGCTGGTCGGCGGCATGCTCACCGAATGGGCCTCCTGGCGGTGGGTGATGTACGTGAACGTCGCCTTCGCGGTCCCCGCCCTGATCGGTGCGTTGCTGCTGCTGGCCAAGCCCGCGATCACCCAGAAGCCCAAACTCGACATTCCCGGCATCGTCGTGGTGAGCGCCGCGCTGTTCGCCGTCGTCTACGGGTTCGCGCACGTCGAGTCCACCAGCTGGACCAACCCGGTCGCCCTCGGCTCCATGATCGTCGGCGCCGTGCTGCTCGCGGTGTTCGTCTGGTTGGAGACCAGGGTCGCGCATCCGCTGCTGCCGCTGCGCGTCGTGCTGGACCGGACCCGCGGTGGTTCGTTCATGGCGGTGTTCGTGCTGGGCATGGGGATGTTCTCGATCTTCCTGTTCCTGACCTACTACTTCGCGGCCAGCCTCGGCTACTCGCCGATCAGGACCGGTCTGGCGTTCCTGCCGATGGTCGCGGGCGTCGTCGCCTCGTCGACCACGATGCCTTCGCTGGTGCTGCCCAGGGTCGGCCCGAAGATCGTAGTCAGCGCCGGATTCCTGGTCGCCGCGTCCGGCATGGCTCTGCTGACCCGGCTCGAGCTGGACAGCACCTACGTCGCACACATCATGCCCGGCCTGATCCTGCTGGGTCTCGGCATCGGCGCGGTGATGTCCACTGCGTTCCAGGGGGCGACCTCGGGCATTCACCACGAGGACGCGGGCGTCGCCTCGGCGCTGATCAACACCGGTCAGCAGATCGGCGGCTCGATCAGCACGGCCCTGCTGACCACCGTCGCCTCCTCCGCCGCGACCGACTACCTGACCTCGCACAAGCCCGGCGCGCTGGCCGCGGCGCAGGCCGGGGTCGAGGGCTACACGGCCACCCTGGCGTGGGGCTCCGGGTTCTTCGTGGTCGGTGCGGTGATCGCCGCCTTCCTGATTCCGAACCGGGCTCTGGAGCCGTCCGAGGGCGAGCCCGTGATGGCCCACTGAGCCTGGATCCGCCCTGGAGATGCCCTGCTACCTGCGCTGACTGTTGTTCTCAGGACACGAATCAGCGCAGGAAAGCAGGGCATCTCCAGGGTGGTGGATACGCCGTCACTGCGCGCCCGACACTTCGAGAAGCAGTTGGGCCGGCAGGAGATGGTGGTCCCGGAGCTCGCACGGCGACCGGGGGCCGACCCCGACCGGCCCGAGGCACCCAGGCCGACCGCCCTGGTCGCGGCCGCCCTCGCCTGCGCGGATGCCGCTACGGCGGGCTGGGTGGTCTGCGAGGGAACTGTCCCCATGGCCGTGCTGCTTGACCGCGCAATCGCGTGGGGTCCTCGCGGTAGCAGGACAGGAACCAGCTATGAACCTCGTCGTCCTCGAACCGGTTCAGGGGTGGGTCTCTCCGGCGCGGACCAGACCGCTTTCGTAGGCGATGACGACGAGTTGGGCGCGGTCGCGGGCGCCGAGTTTGGCCATGGCGCGGTTGGCGTGGGTCTTGACGGTGACAGGGGTGACGAAGAGGCGTTCGGCGATCTCGCCGTTGGACAGGCCGGTGGCGATGAGGGTCATCACCTCGCGCTCCCGCGGGGTGAGAGTGGCCAGGCGGCCTGGGTCGGAGAGCCCGCCGGGGGACGGCTGGGCGAGGAAGCGGACGATCAGTTTCTTGGTCGCGACGGGGGACAGCAGCGCCTCGTCCGCCGCGACCAGCCGGATGGCGTCGAGAAGTTGGGCGGGTTCGACGCCCTTTCCGAGGAAGCCGCTCGCACCTGCCCGAAGTGCTTCGACGACGAACTCGTCGACCTCGAACGTGGTGAGGACGAGGACTTTCACCCCGGCCAGGTCCTCGTCCCGGCCGATGAGCCGGGTGGCCTCGATGCCGTCCACCTCGGGCATGCGGATGTCCATCACCACGACGTCGGCCCGCTCGGACCGGGCCAGCTGTACGGCTTCGCGGCCGTGGGATGCCTCCGCGACGACCTCCATGTCCGGTTGCGCGTCAATCAGCAGCCGGAAGGTGCCGCGCAGCAGGGCCTGGTCGTCGGCGAGCAGGACGCGAATCGTCATGGGTGGGGCTTCCTTGGGTTCGTCGAGGTCGGTCAGGTGGTCGCGGGGGTGAGAAAGAGGGGCAGTTCGGCGACGACCCGGAAGCCGCCCTCGGGCCGTGGGCCGGCGGTGACGGTGCCACCGACGGCAGTGGCGCGTTCCCGCATGCCGATCAGGCCGTGACCGGTGCCGGGCCCCTTGGGCGCGTGCGGCTCACCGTCGTCCGTGACGGTGACGCGCAGGACGGTGGCACCGTAGTCCAGGGCCACCTCGGCGTGTGCCGCGAGGGCGTGTTTGTGGGTGTTGGTGAGGGCTTCCTGGATGATGCGGTAGGCCGTCAGTTCGGTGGAGGGCGCCAGCGGCCGGGGGGCACCCGTGCGTGACACCGACACGGGCAGACCCCCGCCGCGGATACCGCTGACCAGGGCGTCCAGGTCGGCCAGGCGGGGGATGGGCGCCCGGGAGTCCGGTGCGTCGTCGGACTGGCGCAACAGGCCGACGGTGGCCCGCAGTTCGTCGAGGGCGGCCCGGCTGTTGTCCTTGATGTGGGCCAGCGCCTCGTAGGCCCGGTCCGGGTCGGTGCGCATGAGGTGGTGGGCCACGCCCGCCTGGGCGTTGACCAGGGTGATGTGGTGGGCGACCACGTCATGGAGTTCGCGGGCGATGCGCACGCGTTCCTCGGCGACGCGGCGCCGGGCCTCCTCCTCCCGGGTGCGCTCGGCGTTTTCCGCGCGCGCTTCGGCCCGCGCGAGATGCAGGCGGCGGCTGCGGACGGCGTCGCCCAGGCCGGTGGCGGCGATAGCGAAGTCGAACCGGAGCAGACTCGTTCCCACCAGGAGCGGTTCGTTGTGGGTGGCGGCGTAGACCCACGTGATCATGACGGAGGCGATGACGCCGACGGTCCAGGCGGTCCGCCGGCTGCTGCGGGTGGCGAACGTGTACAGGGCGACGAGGCTCGCCGCCGGCGTGAAGGCATGGTCCGGGGCCAGGGCCATGCCGGTCAGATCGACCGCCAGGGTGAGTACGACGACGGGCAGCGGCCAGCGGCTCCGGAACACGAGGGGGATGCAGGACAGCGCCGTCCAGGCCACCCACGTCGCCCGGGGTTCGTGCCAGCCGGACTTTCCCGCGGCCGTGGCGGCCACGGCGACGACGATCAGCACCAGCGCGGGGAGCGCGTCCCTGATCCGGTCATGGCGAGCGAGCCACCACCTCATCGCTGTCACCTGCATCTCCTCAATGTACGAGGCGCGGGCCGACGACGGGCCGACCCACCCCGGCCTGTCACCGACCCGCGAGTACGGCGGTCTCAGTCGGTCAGTCCGGCGGGCTGCGGCTCCCGCACCGGGTGCAGCTGCCGCTCCGGTTCGTCCGACGGTCCCTCCACGGACACCCGCGGCAGCGCCTTGTCCAGCCGGCGCGGCAGCCACCAGTTCGCCCGTCCGCACACGTGCATGAGCGCCGGGACGAGGACCATCCGGATCAGCAGCGCGTCCACGGCGACGGCGACGGCGAGGCTCACGCCGAACTCGGAGATCACCCGCATGCCACCGAACACGAACGAGCCGAAGACGCAGAACATGATGGTGGCGGCAACGACGATCACCTTGCCGGTCTCCGCCTGGCCGACCCGCACGGCCCGGTGGCTGTCGCCCGTGTGGGCCCACTCCTCGCGCATCCGGCTGACCAGGAACACCTGGTAGTCCATGGACAGGCCGAACATGATGCCGACGACCAGGATCGGCACGAACGACTCGATCGGTCCGGCGGCGCCCAGTCCGAGGAGCGAGGCGCCGTAGCCGTACTGGAAGACGACGACGATCGCGCCGAAGGCCACCCCGATGCTCAGGATGTTGAGGACGGCGCCCACGGCGGGGATGAGCAGGCTGCGGAACGCGACCGTCAGCAGCAGGAACCCGAGCGCGGCGATCACCAGCACGAACATCGGCAGTTTGCCCAGCAGCACCGACGCGAAGTCGTCGTTGCTCGCGGTGATACCGCCGACGTACACCGTCATCGACGTGCCCTGCGCTGCCTTCGGGATGACGTCGTCGCGCAGGTGGTCGATCAGCTCGGAGGTGGCCGCCGACTGCGGGGAGGTCGTCGGTACGACGGAGATCACACCGACCGTCTGCCCCTCCTTCATGGGGGCGGCGCCGGCACTGGCGACTCCGTCGACCTCCTGAAGAGCGGTGACCAGCTTCGCCTCGGCCACCTCGTCGGCAGCGGTGGAGACTTGGACGGCGAGGACGAGCGGGCCGTTGAAGCCGGGCCCGAAACCGTCCGCGATCATGTCGTATGCCTGGCGGTTCGTCGACGTCGTGGGCAGGTTGCCGTCGTCGGCCGCGCCCAGGCGCAGCGACAGGGTCGGGAGCGCGAGCGCCGCCAGCACGGCCAGCGCGACCAGGCCGAGGGCCTTGGGGTGGGCCTGGATCCGTGTGGCCCACCGGCCCCACAGACCGGTCCCGGTCGTGCCGCCGCCGGGCGCGCTGCGCTCGCGGCGGCTGAGGACCCGGGGTCCGATCATGGCGAGCAGCGCCGGCAGCAGGGTGATGGCCGCCAGCACCGTCAGGAGGACGGTCACGGCTGCGCCGATGGCCATGCCGTTGATGATGCCGACGTTCAGGGTGAGCATGCCGAGCAGCGCGATGACGACGGTCAGCCCGGCGAACACCACGGCCCGGCCGGAGGTGTTGAGGGCCTTGGCGATCGACTCGGCCGTACCCAGGCCCGCCTTCAGGTTGGCGCGGTGCCGGTTGACGATGAACAGGGCGTAGTCGATGCCCACGCCGAGGCCGATCAGTGAGCCGAGGGTCAGGGTGGTGTCGGAGAGCGTGATGACGTGGCTGAGCAGGATCACGGCGACGGCTGAGGTGCCGACGCCGGCTATCGCCGTGAGGATGGGCAGCACCGCCACCCACACCGCGCGGAAGACGAAGAGCAGCACGACGAAGGCGAGCAGGATTCCCATGGCGTCGGCGACCGGATTCGGCGCTGCGTTGACGGTGAAGGCCTGCCCGTTCAGGGCGATGTGCAGGCTCCTCGTCTCCAGGGCGGTGGCGAGTTCCTTGACGTGGTCGATCTGACTGTCCGCCACGTCGGGGTCGAAGGCGACCGTGGCGTAGGCCGTCTTCCCGTCCTTGCTGACCTGCGCCTTGCCGCTGGGCGCGTAGGGGCTGGTCACGGAGGCGACACCCGGCGCGTGGGCGATCCGCCCCAGCGCGCCGGTCATCGCCTGCTCGGCGGCCGGCTCGGTGACCTTGCCGTCCTTCAGTTGCCAGACGACCCGGCCGCTCTTGCCCGCCGCGCTGTTCGAGGCGTGCTGCAACAGGGCCGTGGCCTTGGCCGAGTCGGTGTTCTGCGAGGTCGGGCTGTTGCCGAAGGCGCTGCCGGCCGCACCTGCCCCGGCCCCCAGACCGATCAACAGGCCCACCCAGACCAGGACGACGGCGAGCCGGTGCCGGTGACACCAGCGGGCGAGAGGGGACATCGACGAGCCTTTCAGGGGTGCACCACATGGGTGGGCCGACGATCCCGGCCCACCCTCACGCTCGCATTCCTACGGTCTCTCGTCCTTGGCCGTTCGCAGACACTTGTCTCTACTGCGATCGCAGTAGGGCCGAACGCCTCGCCGGCGAACAGGTCAGTACAGCGGACGCGTCGTGTTCGGCGAGGTGGTCTCGGCCGAGTCTGCCGCCCCGTCGGCAGACGGGGACCTGCGGTTCACCGTCGCCCTGGCCGACGGCCGTCACATCAGCGCCCGCCGCGTCCTGGTGGCCACCAGCCTGAAGGATGTGCTCCCGGGGGTGCCCGGACTCGCCGCCGTCAAGGTGGTGCGCACACAAGGGTGAAGTTCTTGGAGCGACGTCCCGACTCGGCGTCACGGAGGGTTGCGTGATGAAGGGAATGAGTTATATCTATAAGCTCATAGCTCTCTTTGTAATGCGCTTGTCGGAGACGATCCACCGGGTGCGCCCCACGCCGCCGACCTCCTTGTGTGCTGATGGCATGGGCATGATCGGAGGGGTGCGCCACGGCCGTGCGCGGAGAACCCGCAGGCGACAGGAGACCCGAGTGCCGCCCCATGTTCCTGACAGGACCTTTCTCGCTGAAGCTCATCGGCTCGCAGACAGCCGGCGTGTCTTGTGGCGTCTCTCCGTCGGTGAGCTCCTGCTGCGCAACGCGGACCGGTATCCCGATCGGCCGGCCATCCAGGTGGCCTCCGACTCCGGCCTGGAGAGTCTGAGCTGGGGCGAACTGGCCGACCGGTCGCGTGGTGCCGCACACCAACTGCTGCGGCTGGTCGCCCCCGGCGCCACCGTCGGCGTATGGGCTGCGAACTCGGTGGCCTGGGTGGTGGCCGAGTACACCTGTGCGCTCGCCGGCGTCGTGCTCGTCCCGCTGAACACCTCGCTCGCCGACGCGGAGGTAGGGGATCAACTGCACCGGGCCGACGTGCGGTTGGTCCTGGCGGCGGAGGACCATCGCGGCAGGCCGTTGCTGGACCGTGCCCGGAAGATCGCGAAAGGTCTGCCGCGGGCGCCCCTGGTTCTTTCGCTGACGGAATGGGAGGAGAGGGGCACGGTCACGGGGAGCCTGCCGCGGGTGTCGGCGGACGCACCCTTCCTGATCCAGTACACCTCGGGGACCACAGGCCGGCCCAAGGGAGCGGTCCTGTCCCACTTCGCCTGCGTCAACACCGCCCGATTCGGGATGGATCGGCAACGCACCGGCGCGGACCACGAGGTCATGTGCTCGTTGCTTCCGCTGCACCATGTGGGAGCCTCGGTGTGCGGAGTGCTGGTCGCGGCCTCGCGGGGAGCCACGCTGGTCACGGCGCCACGCTTCGACGTCGGCCGACTGCTCGGGCTCATCGAGTCGACGGGGACCACGATTCTGGGAGTGGTGCCCACCATGGTCGCCGACCTGTTGGCGCATCCGGAGTTGGGCAACCGTGACCTCAGTGCGCTGCGTGTGGTGATGGGGGGTGGCGCGACGGTTTCACCCGGCATCGTCCGAGACTTCCAGCGGGCGCTGGGGGTGGAGTTCGTGGTCGGCTACGGCCAGTCCGAGAGTCCGCAGGCGTGTTCGACGGAAATCGGTGACAGTGATGAGGACAAGGCCCTGACTCTGGGGCGCCCGTCGCCGCACCGCGAGGTGCGCATCGTCCGCCTGGGCACGCCCGAGACAGCGGCGCTGGGAGAACCGGGAGAGCTGTGGATCCGTTCTCCGCTGAACATGACGCGTTACCACGACATGCCCGAGGAGACCTCGGCCGTGCTCGACGCCGAGGGGTGGCTTCATACCGGTGACCTGTGCAGCATGGACGGCCGTGGGCTGATCACGTTCCAGGGCAGGATGCGCGAGGTGATAATCCGGGGCGGTGAGAACGTCTACCCCCGGGAGGTGGAAGAGGTTCTGGAGACCCACCCTGCCGTCGCTGCGGCAGTGGTTCTCGGCCTCCCGGACGCCCGTCTCGGCGAGACAGTCGCGGCTTGCGTCCAACTGCGCCCGCACGCCGACCCCGACCCCGAGGGGCTGCGGGCGTACGTGGCCGAACGGCTCGCCTCGTTCAAAGTGCCCCGGACGTGGCGGTTCGTTTCCGAGTTTCCCTTGACCGGTTCCGGCAAGGTGCGCCGAGCCGAGCTACGGGGCGAGTTCGCGTCGTCCGGTCGGGACTGACCTTCGCTCGGACGGGCGACGGGCGACGGGGACGGCCGACGGGGCGGTGTGGGTTCCGGCTCGCTCCGACGGACAGGGGCGCCGTGATCGACTCTCGACGGCGGAGGTTCAGGGGTGCTCCGGGTGTGAGGCGGCCCGTTGCCACGCGGTCCAGAGAGCGTGTTCAGGCACCTGGTCTCCTCCCGGAACACGGCCGTCTCGGTACGGTAGCGTTCTCGGTATGAGCGAGGCGCGGAGATCGTCGGGACGTCAGCGCCCGACTGCCACGCGCGGGCCGGTGCGGGATGCCGCACGGGACGCTCGCATCATCGCGGCGGCGCTGGACCTGTTGGCCGAAGGCGGCTATGCGGCGCTGACCATGGAGAAGGCGGCGGTCCGTGCCGGCGTGGGCAAGGCCACGGTCTACCGGCGCTGGTCCTCCCGGGAAGATCTCGCCGCGGACGCCGTGGAGACCCTGGGATTCGCCGCTGGGCCGGACCAGGAAGCGCCGCATCCCACGACATTGCGCGACGACCTGGTGCGAACTCTGGTGATCACCTCGGGCTGCACGGACGGGAATCGGCATCGGCTGGTGGCGGTGCTGCTGGAGACCTCGCGCAGCCACGCCGAGCTGACCGCTGCGCTGCGGGAGAGGTTCGTCGCCGGCCAGCGGGCGGGAATCAGCGGCTGCCTGGAAAGGGCCATGACCCGGGGCGAGATCACCGATTCCCGCGTGGAGCGGTTGCTTGAACCCGGACGGCTGGAACTCGCGGCGGCGATCACGCTCCTCGTGCATCTGCCGTCATTGGAGGACCGGCCGTTGGGTGCCGAGGGTGTCGCACGGATCGTGGATCAAGTGCTGATGCCGCTCATCACAGGTTCCTCGAACACCTGAGCCAGTCACCCGCGCACGGCGATGACACAGAGCGAGCGAGCCTCGGGCCGCCGCGGCCATGGCCGGCGCCCCTCGGTCGCCCCGGGTAGCCGGCGTCCGCCCGCCGGAACGTCATCCCGTCCCCATCACTGGCCAGCCCTTTCGATCGACTCCCCGCGCAGGCATGTGCCCCGCATGCCGACCACCCCTTCGTTCCACGGACTCGACGCCAGCCCACGATCCTCGGCTCTGACCCCTTCCGGAACGTCTGGCACGTCACACCGAAAACCCTGAACGCCATCTACTCGATACGGTACCGTCTCGCGTTAAGGGGAGGCTGATGCAAGGTCGTCGTCTCCCGGTACACCTGCGAGAAAGTCTGGAACCGATCATGAAAAGGCTCATTGGCAAGACCGCGGTGGTTACCGGTTCGGCTTCCGGTATCGGTGCGGCGACGGCCGCCCGCGTCGCCGCGGAAGGCGCGCGCACCGTGGTCGCCGACATCAACCTCGACGGCGCACGGGAGGTCGCCCGCTCCATCACGCGGTCCGGGGGTGAGGCGACGGCGGTCCACCTCGATCTGGGTGACATCGCCTCGGTCCGCGCCGCCGTACAGTCCGCTGTCGACATCTACGGCGGGCTCGACATCCTGCACAACAACGCGGCGGCCACCCACCTGGCGGCCCGCTTCGACCTGCCCGTCCTCGAGGCCGACCCCGACATCTGGGACCAGACGATGCGCATCAACGTGCGGGGCACGATGGTCGCCACCCAGGCGGCGCTGCCCCACCTGATCGCGGCCGGCGGCGGGTCGGTCATCAACACCGTCTCCGCCTCCGGTCTGGTCGGTGATCTGAGGAACCCCGCCTACGGCGCTTCCAAGGCGGCCTTGATAGCGCTGACCCAGTACACGGCGACGCAGTACGGCAAGGAAGGGGTCCGCGCCAACGCGATCAGCCCCGGATACATCACCACTCCGGCCAGCAAGGCATCCGCTCACGGACAGGTCGCCGACACCATGCTGCGGCACAGCCTGACCCCGCGTCTCGGTCTTCCCGACGACATCGCGGCGGCCGTGGTCTTCCTCGCCTCCGAGGAGTCCGCCTACATCACCGGTCAGGTCATCAGCGTGGACGGCGGCCTCCTGGCCCACCAGCCCTACGTCGCCGACATGCGTTCCTGACCCCCCGCCCCGGGCCCGGCCGAGAGCGTCGGCGCCCGCTTTCCCACCACCGAACGTCCCCGCGCCGCGCCGCGCCAAGGGACCGAAAGGCAACGCCATGAACGCCCTGAGCAACACCACCGTTTTGGTCACCGGCGCCGCGGGAGACCAGGGAGTCGCCACCGTCCGGCACCTGCTGGAGGCCGGTCACACCGTCCGCGCCTTCGATGTCGCCGACCCCGACTCACCCCGTCCCCAGTACCTGCGCGGCCTCGGCGCCGAGTACGTACAAGGCGATCTGGCCGACAGTGCCTCCATCGACAAGGTCATGACCGGAGCGGAGGCCGTCTTCGCTGTCCCCGTCGGGGCTCCCGGCAGCGAGTCGGTCAAAACCGACAACGCCGCGCGCCTGATCGAAGGCGCCGAACGGGCCGACGTGGGCATGTTCGTCCAGACCACCGTCGCCGGCCTCGAACGCCACCTGGTCGCGGGCGACTTCGGCACCGGCCACCACGCCGACGAGTACGCCGCGGCCCGCCTGAAGATCGAGGCCCGACTGCGCACCTCCACACTGGAGCGCTGGGTGGTACTGCGGCCGGTGACACTGATGGAGAACTTCCTGCCGCCCAAGGCGTACGGCATGTTTCCCTGGCTGGCCGAGGGCCGCCTGGACTCCGTTCACGCCGTCGGCGTGCCGGTCCAGCTGGTCAGCGTCGTCGACATCGCGCGGTTCACGGTGGCCGCGCTGCGTGAACCGGAGCGCTTCGACCGGCAGATCATCGAACTCATCGCGGACGAGCTGCCCCTTGAGGAGGTCGCCACCTCCCTCAGTGATGCCACCGGCAGTCGCATCACGTATCAGCCCTTGTCCGTCCCCCGCGCCGTCGAGGCCGGAATGCGTCCTGGTGTCGCGCACAGCCAGGAGTGGGCCAATCGGATCGGCTACGGCGCGCCCTCGGCCGACGCACTCCACAAAGCGTGGGGCATCGCGATGACCCCCTTCGCCGAATGGGCCCGCGCGCACGCCGACACCTTCGACGTGCCGCACTGACGCATGGCCGCGCGATCCGCGGTGGCACGGGCCCAACACGCAGGCCAGGCCCATCTGAGGCGGCCTGCCCGCTCATGAATCGGCTCCTTTCAAGGTGCCGCGACAGCCCCTTGACCTCGCAGAACACCCATAAAGAAGCGCCTGAGGCTGTTGCCCACCGGTTGCGTTCGCCGGGACATCGGACGCCGGAGAGGCGACGAAGTGCGCGCGGTTCTCCGGTTCTTCCTTCAGGCAACATCCCCACAGGCCTTCAGTACAGGCAGCTGTAAGGTGACGCATGTCAGGTGTTAGGTGTCAGGTCTCAGGCTGGCGGTCTCGCATCGATCCGCCGACCTGGCTGTCGGAAGGTCAAGTGGCATGAAAATCACTGTTGACGAGCCCAAGTGCTGCGGAGCGGGCCAGTGCGTGTTGGTGGCTCCGGACGTGTTCGACCAGCGTGACGAGGACGGCATCGTGGTCCTGCTGGACGCGGAGCCTGCGGCGGATCAGCACTTCGCCGTGCGGGAAGCGGCTCAGGTGTGCCCGGCCGCGGCGATCCTCATCGAGGAGAGCTGAACGTGTCGGCCGCGACGGGACTTCACCGGCTTGTCGTGGTCGGCGGTTCGGCCGCGGGGCTGGGAGTCGCCGAGGAGGTTCGTCGTCGCGGCTTCACCGGCGACGTGGTCATGGTCGACGGGGAGCCCGGCCTGCCGTACGACCGGCCGCCGTTGTCGAAGCAGTTGCTGGCGGGGGAGTGGGAGATCGAGCGGCTCCTGCTGCGCCCGCGGGAGCAGTGGGACGCCCTGGGCATCACCCACCTGCCCGGCACCGCTGCCGTGTGGGTGGACGCCGATGCCTCGACGGTGGGTCTCGCCGGCGGTGGGCAACTCGCGTACGACGCCTTGGTCATCGCCACCGGCGCTGCGGCGGTGCATCCTCCTTCCCTCGGTGCCGGCCTGCACGGTGTCCAGGTGTTGCGGAACCTGCCGGACGCCCTCCGCCTGCGCGAGGCCCTCGGGCACGGTGGACGGCTGGTCGTCGTGGGTGCTGGATTCGTCGGTGCGGAAGCCGCGGCGGTGGCCCGGGGGATGAACATTGCAGTGACGATGGTCGACCCGCTGCCGCTCCCCATGGTCAACGTGCTGGGAGAGGACGTGGCAGGCATGATCGCGTCCCGTCACCACGGCGCCGGGGTCGACCTGCGGTGCGGCCGGGGAGTCGTCGAGGTGCTCGCCGAGGACAACCGGGCCACGGGGGTCGTGCTCGACGACGGCTCCGTGGTCGAGGCTTCCACCGTCCTCGTCGCGGTCGGCGCGCGTCCGGCGGTGGGCTGGCTCGCCGGATCCGGCGTGCCGCTCGGGAGCAAGGAGCGGGACGGCGTCGAGGGCGTGCTGTGCGATGCGCGGGGCCGGGCCGCGGAGCGGATCTGGGCTGTCGGCGACGTGGCCGCCTGGCTGGATCCCGCCACGGACCGCTACGTACGCAGCGAGCACCGGCTGGCCGCCACAGAACAGGGACGTGCGGTCGGCGCGGCCCTCCTGGGCGGCGAACCGGCCGCCCCCACGTTGCCCTATTTCTGGTCCGACCAGTACGACCTGAAACTTCAGTCCTACGGCTCCACGGGGCGGCAGATGGCCTTCACGGTCGTCGAGGGCTCCCTGGCGGAAGGCCGGTTCGTCGGGGTCTACGGCCATCGTGACTCCGAGGGACGCCCCCACCGGATCGACGGCGTGCTGGGTAACGGCATGGCACGCGCCCTGCGCACCTGGCGCCAGGCCGTACTCGACCGCGCGCCCTGGCCCGCCACCACCGCAGTCGCGGTTCCCACCCCCACAGCCGCAGGTTCCGCCACTGCGGCATCAGATCTTTGATCGAGGAAGACGACATGACGACGACCGCAGCAGAGATCCCCGCAGCCGACGAGTCATCGTTCTTTCCGGCTCCACGCAGTTGTCCCTTCAGCGAGCCGCCGCAGTACGCCGAGTTCCGGGAGGCAGGCGGACTGCACCAGGTCACCATCTGAAACGGCACCCGGCACTGGCTGGCGACCCGGCACGCGGACATCCGCGCCGTCCTGTCCGGCCCCTCCGTCAGCGCCGACGTACGCAACCCCGACTTCCCCCTGGTGCATTCCAACCAGCCCGAGCACGAAGGCGGGCTGTTCCTGCGCCTGGACGACCCCGAGCACCCGCGGCTGCGGCAGATGCTCACCAAGGAGTTCAACGTCAAGCGCACTCAGGCGATGCGTGGCCAACTGCTGGAGATCACGGATGAGTTGATCGACGCGATGCTCTCCAAGGGAGGCCCGGTCGACCTCATCGAGGACTTCGCCCTGCCGATGCCCTGTCTGGCGATCTGCCGGTGGCCCGCGCCGCACACCCCCACCTCGTGCGCGGCGGTGGCGGATCCGTCGTCACCATCTCCTCCATCGCGGCGCTGCGCGGTTTCGGCAGTGGTGCCTACGGACCCAGCAAGGGTGCGCTGCAGTCGCTGACCACCGACCTCGCCTACAGCTGGGGGCCGGACCACATCCGCGTCAACTGCCTGGTCCCGGGCCACCTGCACACCCCTATCGGGGACCACGGCGGCGCGGAGGGACGGCGGATGCGCAGCGCGGCCAACCTCCTCGGTCTGGAACGCACAGCCTGGGATCTGGCCTGGGCCGTTCTCTTCCTCGCGGGCGCGGAATCGCGCTGGATCACGGGTACGGTGCTCCCCGTCGACGCGGGCACCACCACGGCCACGGTGCTGGGCATGCTGCCCCGCATGAGTGCAGCGCAGGGAAAGGACACCGGTGACCAGCAGTGAACCCGGTGAGCGTCGCACCGCCGGCGAGCAGGTCGTACGGGAGATGTTCGGCGAGACCTTCCTGCAGAAGAACATGGTCGCTCCCGCGAGGGCACGGGCCCTGGAGCGGACATGGCCCGGCTCGCACTGGAGCAGTGCTTCGGCCAGATCTGGTCCCGGCCGGGTCTGGACCGCCGCGGTCGTAGTCTGGTCACGCTGGGCGTGCTCATGGCCCTGGGCCATCAGTGGGAGGTGCGCAATCACGTCCTCGGCGCTCTCGCCAACGGTCTGACCTCGGAGGAGATCCTCGAGGCCGTGCTCCAGACCGCTCCGTACATCGGGCTTCCCGCCGCCGGCCAGGCCATGACCACCGCGGCCCGCGCGCTCGAGGAGGCGTAACCGCGGCGCCTTGCGGGGCCACGGACACGACCGTGCAACCCCGCAAGGCGTCGCCTCCCGCAGAATGAGAGGCATGAACCAGGACGCCGCAACCAGCACCGACACCACCCGCAGACGTAACCCACGCGGCCAGGGCGATCGGCTCCGCGCGGAGATCCTGGCCGCCGTCGCACGTCTTCTCGACGAGAAACTGACCGACAACGCCCTCCCGGTGTCCCTTCGGGAGGTCGCGCGGGAAGTCGGCATTGCTGCCCAGAGCATGTATCTGCACTTCGCGGACAAGGACCAACTAGCCCACGCGGTTGCCGAGGACGGATACCAGCGGGTGGTCGCAGCGATGCGTGAGGCCAATATCCGGGCGGCGGATCACGGAGCCGATGCCAGCGAACGCCTCCGTGCCCAGGCGAACGCCTTCTGTGCCTTTGCCGTCGCCGAGCGCGGAGTCATCCGCATCATGTTCGGCCACGATGCCTCGAGCTTCGGCGAGCCCGGTCAGGAACACCCCGCTCGCGTTCTCTGGCAACAGTGGGTGGACGCCGTGCACGCCTGCGAGGGCGAGGGACTGCGCTGGCCGGACGGCGCGGAATCAGCCGCTTTACTGCTCTGGTCCGCGCTCCTCGGCCGGTTCGCGCTATGGACTTCGACCTTCGGACGGCACGACCAGAACGAACTCACCCTCTTCGCCGGTCGTGTCGTCGACACTGTCCTGCGTGACGGGAAACGGTGACCGGCCAACGGGTCAACGGCGTCGAGTGGGTGCCGACTTCACCGGCCGCGTACCGCCGGACTTGAGCTGGATGCCTGGAACGCAGACATGCCCAGGGAGAGGTTCGCGCAGTCGGTGAACCCGGAGCCGTGTCCGCCAGCAACGCGGGGCCGCCACCCGGAACGCCGTGGCTCCAACGGGCTCGGAGGAGCCACACGTAGGCGTCTCGCCGACCTCACCGGTCGTACGTCAGCGGGAGCCGACGAGCAGCCTCCCGCTTCTTCCCTCAGGAACAGCTGCACATCTGGTCAGACCATGTCACCGCGTGCGCCCTGGCTCGTCTCCCGTGCGGTGAGGACCGTACGGCAGAACGAGTTGACGGTGAGGTGATTGTCGAGTTCGATCGTTCGCCCGTCGGGGAGATCGACGGTGCCGGTCATCGTGGACAGCAGGTAGCAGTACATGCGTGTGCCGTTCGCGGTGGGCCAGTGGCTGTACGCGCGACCGTGGGCGGCGATCTCGACATCCACCTTGACTCCGTCGTTAGCCATCGCGAGCCGCCACTTGACCGGCAGGTTCATTCCGGTGCGGGGGTCCTCCCACTTCTCGGTGACCGCGAAGTGCATGTCACCGCGCCCGGTCGCGACGTTCACCTGTTGGTCGGCGAACTTGACGAAGCCGAGCTGAAGTCCGTCGCGGGGCTGGAAGAAGTTGACCTTGACGTCGTCCTTGATGGTGTAGAGCCACCACATCCAGTTCGGCGCGGGCAGGTTGGCGACCGGGTCGTTCGACTGTCCGGTGATGATGTGCTCGCGCACGCCATAGCCGTTGGTCAGCTCAAGCTCGTGCGCCGGGGTGCGGATCGTGCCGTCGACCCCGACGAAGACGTCGTAACCGGCGCGGTCCTGCTTGTCCGCCTCGGCGAAGGGGCCCCAGTTCCACAGCGGGGTGCCCTTCGTCCGGTAGGTGAGGTCGAACTCCGCGTCGCCCGCGGTCCCTTCCAGGCGCCACTGCGGTGGTTGGGCGACGAAGCGCAGGCCGTCGAAGTCCCAGGTGACGTCGTCGCTTCCTTCCGTGATGACGAGCTGCTCGCCGCGCAGACGCTCGGTCGGCGTCCAGCCGACTCGCACGAAGTCGTTGTCGGTCATCGTGCCCCGCTGGGACTTGGGCACGACGATGAGCTGCACCTCACGCTCGGCAGACGCTCCGGGACCCCAGACGCCCTTGCCGTTGCCGAACAGCGCATACCCGGCCGCCCACAGCAGCACGTCGTGATCGCCCGACTCCGCGACCACTCCCAGAGCGGTCTCCTCCCAGATGTCGGTCTGGTCCGAGGGGAGCGCGAGTGCCTCGAAGTGGCTTTTCTCGTCCTCCAGTGTCACCGGGGCGACCGAGTGGTCGATCTCGGTGTACTTGGCGCTGTAGTCGTCGGACACGTCGTACCTCTTTCTGTTCGTGAAGGCATGCTGACCGCGTGCCCTGGGACGTACGGGGGGCGAGGAAATCGAGTGTCAGGCTTCGCGGGTGGCGCACAGCGGCATCAGGACCTGGTCCACGAAGGTGAGGATGCGTTCGCGACCCGGGGGCTCGTCGCGGACGAGGATCTCGTGCAGGAAGAACGAACGTGCGAGGTCGGCCACGAACTCGGGATCGACATCGGGACGTGCCTCACCGCGCGCGACGGCGTCCTGGAGCAGCACTGCGCAGTACGTGGTCTCGTGCTGCCTGATGACCTGGCGGGCCATGGCGCCGAGATCGCCGTCGACGCGCGAGGCCACCAGCAGTCCGATCACGAGGTTGGCGGAGGCGCGGTAGGAGTCCGCCTGCGCCTGAAGGTTCGCGATCAGTGCTTCCCGCAGACGGTCCTCGCGGATCAGAGCCGGTACGCCCTCGACCTCTCGCTCGACGGCGCGACGCAGTGCCGCGACGAGCAGCTCGTCCTTGTTCGCCCAGCGCCGGTAGGCCGTCTTGGTGCTGGCTCCCGCCAGCTCGCACACGGCCACCACGGTCAGTTTGTCGTAGCCGACGGAGCGGAGGACCTTGAGTGCGGCGTCCAGAAGCGCCTGCTCCCGCTCTGTACTCATGGGCCGACCCGCAGGGCGGGTGTTCGTCGCATTCATCGGTTCTCCTTTCGATCGCATGAGGAAACGACACTATAGCGTTTCCTAATGCGATTCAATCGGAGTGACGCTCCGCCGGGCGTCCAGGGCGCCAGCGGCACACTGGGGACGTGTCGGACTGCTCGGGGGAGGATCCGGCCCTCCCCGTGCACTCGCCGGGACGAACTCCTCGGCCGTCGGGAGTCTCGGAGCACCCTGCGGTGAGGCGGGCCCGTGATCCGCCTCGCCGCCTGTCGGGTTCTGCGCCGGACATCGTCGCTTTATGCCGCGTCCGAGAGGAGTGCGGACCGGAGTTTCAACGACATGTGCGGTCCGCGGTGTGCTCCGTCATCGGTCGCCGGTGGCGCAGCACAGGGCGGCCACCTGACTCAGCACCGCCCGCCGGCAGGCGGTCAGGTCGAGTGAGCTGTCGGTGAACCATTCCCAGACGATCCCCCGGATCATGGCCATGACCGCGATGCTCACCGAGGCGGCGTCGACATCCGGGCGGACGGTAGCGAGCGTCTTGCCCTCCCGCAGCGCGGACTCGATCCGGCTCCGGAACGCCACGTTCTGCTCGTGGACCACCGACCGCAGCTCCGGCAACGAGGTGATCGCCTCGAAGGTGATGACGATGTAGGCGCGGGCCATGTCCGGATTCTCGTCGAGGCCGTCGAACACCGCGTCGATCTCGGCCTCAATGCGCGCGAATCCGCGGAGCGACTCGTCGAGCCGCGCCGGCGGATTGTGGTCGAGCACGT
This sequence comes from Streptomyces sp. NPDC005374, assembly GCF_042872225.1. Lineage (NCBI taxonomy): Bacteria > Bacillati > Actinomycetota > Actinomycetes > Kitasatosporales > Streptomycetaceae > Streptomyces > Streptomyces sp. NPDC005374. Next base: position 246,234 of record NZ_JBIAKA010000010.1, read on the forward strand.
GCTGGACGACCGCCGTGAGCAGTTTCGGCTTGGAGCCGAAGTAGTGCGTGGCCAGGCTTCTGCTGTATCCGGCGCGCTCGCCCAGGTCAGCCAGTGTCATGTTCGCGTACCCGCCGTCGGCGAGCAGCCGGATCGCGGTGTCGACGATGGCGGAGCGGGCGGTACCGCGGCGCTGTGCCTGTGTACGTCTCGGCGTCCGAGTGATTGACGTCACCATGGAGCCATGTTACTTGTTGGGCGTCCAATTACTTGTTGGGCGCCCAACAAGTCGATGCAGACCTTGGGGGTCGGCATGGCAGACAGAGAAGTCGCCGTGGTGACCGGGGCCGCGAGTGGTCTCGGACTCGGGCTGGTCTCCAGCCTCGTCGCCAGGGGGATGAGCGCGGTGATCGCCGATATCGACGGCGAAGCGCTGGCATCGGCGGAGAAGCGCCTGCGCGCGGAAGGTGCGGATGTCCTCGCCGTCCGCACCGATGTCACCAAGTCCGAGTCGGTCCTGGAGTTGTCCGCGCGCACCCTCGACCGGTTCGGCCGGGTGGATGTGGTGTGCCTGAACGCCGGGGTCTCGTTGCGGGGACGGGCGTGGGAGCTGTCGGTCGCGGACTGGCGCTGGGTCTACGACGTCAACGTCTTCGGCGTCGTCCACGGGATCCAGGCCTTCGTTCCGGCCCTGCTGGACGCGGGTGCCGGTCACGTCGTGATCACTGCGTCGAACAGCGCCGCGACCACGCTCCCGGCGCTCGCGCCCTACGTGTCCAGCAAGCATGCCGTGGTGGCCGTCGCGGAGTCCTTGCAGCACGATCTGCGCGAGGTCGGCTCCGAGGTCCATGTCTCGGTCGTGCTGCCCGGCGCGATCCGGTCGGGCATGGCGGACGCGGTCCGCCACCGCCCGGCCGACTACGGCAGCGCGTCGGTTCCGGAGGAACTGGCCCGCGCGAGCCGCGTGTTCCTCGACCGGTTCGGGGCGGATCCGCGAGCGATGGCGGACGACGTCCTGCACCGCGCCCTGGACGAGCGTCGTTTCTGCATCTTCACCGACCCGGCGGACACGGCGATGCTCGTCGCCCACGCCGGAGCCCTGTCCGACGGCGGGCTTCCACCCCTGGTGGCGCCCGTCTCCCAGGAGGTCAAGTGAGTCAAGGAACCGTGACGTCGGCGGACGCGGAGGCGCGGGCTCGCAGCGCCGGCGTACCCGTCGTGGACTTCGACCCGGAATGCGATCCGGTCTTCAAGGACGACCCGCTCGGCACGATCCTGGCTGCGCGGCAGATAGGCGACATTTTCTACAGCACGGCGGCACGCGGTTTCTGGGTCGTCTCCCGGCACGAACTGTGCCGGGAGATCAGCCAGGACCCGGCCGGCTACTCGAACCGGGAGACGTTCACCTTCTACCGGAACCCGCCTCCGGTCTTCCAGAGCCCGGCGAACCTCGATCCGCCCGACCACGCCAAGATCCGGCGGTTGATCGCGCCGCTCCTGTCGCCCGCCGCGGTGCGCAGGCTCGAGCCGCGGGCCAGGGCCTCGGTCGCGGCGATTGCGGACGAGGTCCTCGAGCGGGGGGCCTGCGACTTCATGGCCGACGTGGCCCTGCGGATCCCGGCTGAGGTATTCCTCGAGCAGATGGGGCTGCCGCTCTCCCGCGCTGACGAGATCATCGCCACCCGGCTGCTGCCGGGCAAGCTCAACGCCAGCAATGACCCCGACGGCACGCTGCTCGCCGCGGCGGTGTCCGAGGTGCGGAGCATGTTCGAGGAGGTGGTGGCCGAACGCCGCCGCCGGCCCGCCGACGACGTCCCGAGCTATCTGCTGTCCCAGACCGTCGACGGCAGGCCGCTCAGCGACGAGGAGGTGCTGCAGCTGTGCCACACCCTGCTCGGCACGTCGCTGGGCACGACCGCGTCGACCATGGCGTTCCTGTTCCAGTGGCTCGCCGGGCAACCGGAGATGCGCCGACGCATCACGGACACACCGGAGGTGGTCCACGGCCTGGTCGACGAGGCGGTGCGACGCTTCCCGGCGATCCCGATGGTGTCCCGGACCGTTCGGGCCGACCGCGACGTTCGAGGGGTCACGTGGAAGGAGGGCGACCGGCTGCTGCTGCTCCTGGCCGCGGCGAACGCCGATCCCGACGTGTTCCCGGCGCCGGCGCACGTCGATCCGGAGCGCCGCCCGGCACGTCACCTCGGGTTCGGTGGCGGCGGACCGCATCGATGCGCCGGCGCGCTCCTGGCCCACATGGAGCTCCGCGTGCTCGTCGAGGAATGGCATCGACGCATCGCGGACTATCACCTCGGCGATCTGTCCGATCTCACGCACGAGGTGTCGGTCGCGGTCCGCATGACGAGCCTGCCCCTGGTGGTCGGCACGGCCGGCGTGCCGTCCGCGCGCTGAACCCTTTCCCCGGCTTCCCCGGCGGCAACACGCCCTTGCCAACGTCGTAAGGAGCAACACATGCCCCGCCTACGCCTGTCCTTCGACCTCCGCCGCCCCGACTTCGTCACTGCCGGCTCGGCCGAGCTCGCCGCGACGATGCTCGACATCTGTGAGTGGGCCGATCAGCTCGGCTTCGACATGACCTATTTCGGCGAGCACCACGCTGCCGAGGACCACTACCTGCCCTCGCCGCTGATCGCTTCGGCCGCCGCCGCCGGGCGCACCTCGCGGATGCGGTTCCGGCCCATCCTGCTCACTCCGCTCTACCACCCGATCCGCCTCGCCGAGGACATCGCGGTGGCCGACCTGCTCAGCGGTGGCCGGATGAGCCCGGTGTTCGCCGCGGGGTACCGGCAGCAGGAGTTCGACATGTTCCAGGTCGGCCTGGGCGAGCGGCGGCGCCGGCTCATCGAAGCCGTGGAGGTCTGCAAGCAGGCCTGGACGGGCGAGCCGTTCGACTTCCGAGGTACCACCGTCACGGTCACCCCCCGCCCTGCCCAACAGCCCCGCCCGCCGATCATCATGGGCGGGGCGGCCGAGGCCCCCTCCCGGCGCGCCGCCCACCTCGGCGACGGCTTCGATCCCGCGGAGCCGCGCTCATGGGACCACTACCGCGACGAATGCCTCAAGCTGGGGAGCGACCCGGGTCCGTGGGTCCCCCGCGGCCCGACGTTCCTGTACGTCACCCACGACCCCGACGCGGCATGGGCGGAGGTCGGCCCGAACCTCCTGCACGCCGCGAACACTTACGCCCGGTGGATCGCGGACTCCGCGCAGGGGAAGAGCGAGTGGTACCCCCCGATCGCATCTGTCGACGAGCTGCGGGCCGGGGGTGCCTACGAAATAGTCACTCCCGAGCGCTGCGTCGCCATCGGTCGCGAGCTCGGACCGGAGGGGCACCTGATCCTGAGGCCGCTCTTCGGCGGGACCGAGCCGAAGAAGGCGTGGGCCAGCCTGCAACTCTTCGAGTCCGAGGTCCTGCCCCACCTTGAGGTACCCGACCCGGCCCCCGTGACGATCTGAGATCGGTGCTCTATCAGCGCCCTGCAGAGCAGTTTCCAGCTGCACCAGCTCAATCACGCGCACTGGCGGGACATGCAGTCGCCGGCCGGACATCAGGCATCTCATTCACCTGAACATCGAAGCGGAGCGAAGTGGATATGAAGGGAAAGCGACTTACCGGACAGGTCGTGCTGGTCACAGGTGCAGGGCAGGGCATCGGCCGGGGAATCGCGCTCGCACTGGCGAAGGAAGGGGCGCAGGTCGCCCTCGCCGGCCGGACGAAAGCGAAGTGCGACCTTGTCGCCAAGGAGATCGAATCGGTTGGCGGAACGGCGCTGTCGCTGGCGTGTGACGTCACCGACCGGTCCCAGGTCGACCGCACTGTCGCGGAGACGGTGGAGCAATTCGGGAGCCTGCACGGCCTGGTGAACAATGCCGCCTCCAGCGACCAGCAGCCACTCGCGGAGGTCACCGACGCCGACGTCGAGCTCTGCTGGCGTTCCGGTGCGATGGGCACCCTGTACGCGATGCAGGCGGCGCTGCCGCATCTGCGGGCCTCAGGCGGTGGCTCGATCGTCAACTTCGGCTCGAGCACAGCGGTGTACGGCAACGCCACCTTCGGCGCCTACGCCATGGCGAAGGAAGCAATCCGCGGACTCTCCCGGGTCGCCGCACGGGAGTGGGGGCGCTACGGCATCCGAGTCAACGTGGTTGTGCCGGTGGCCATGTCGCCGACTTCTGTGGAGTTCGCGCACAAGCACCCGGAACGCTTCGACGCGATGCGGAACTCGCTCGCGTTGCGTCGGGTAGGTGACTGCGAGACGGACATCGGCCGTGCGGTCGTTTCGCTCATGTCAGACGATCTCTCGTACATGACCGGCGACACGCTGATGCTGACCGGCGGCATGTGACCCGCGCGGGCGGTGTGCCCTCCGGGGTGCCGTCTCGCGGCACGGCACGCAGGAGACGCTCACGGCATTCCTCGCTGACGGACCACGCATTGACGTCAAGTCCTTCTCGGGCGTGTCCCGTTGGGGTGGCCGAGACGCAGGTACGCGGTGCGCAGGTCGTCTCCGAGTCCAGTGAGGTTGCCCCGCGGGACGTGGATGAGGACGCCGCCCGGCACCGGTGCTGGGTCGAACCGCTCGGCGACTTCGCCGCCGACCTCGGACTCTTCGGACCGGTCTGCGTCGCTCCTCAGCGACCCTTCCAGAGTGGGGCGCGCCGCTCGGCGAAGGCCAGCGGGCCCTCCATGGCGTCCTCCGAGTTGATGACGTGTTCGTAGTGGACCTCGTTGGCCTCCCAGGCGCTGCTCTCCGGGAGCCGCGACGACTCCTGGATCATCTTCTTGCCGGCCGTGACCGCCAAGGGTGCATTGCGCGCGATGGCCCGGCCGAGGGCGACCGCTGCCTCCAGCACGTCGGGGCCGGCGGTCACCTGGTTGACGAGTCCCCAGCTCAGCGCCTCGCGAGCGTCGATCGTGCCAGCGGTCAGAGCGAGTTGGAGGGCGCGGCGCGGCCCGACCACGTGAGGGAGCCGCACCAGGCCGCCGCCGCTCGCCACAATGCCGCGCGATGCCTCGGGCAGGGCGAACGTGGCGTGGTCGGCGCATACCGCGAGGTCGCAGGCCAGCACGAGCTCGAGGCCTCCGCCGTACGCCAGTCCGTTGATCGCGGCGATGAGCGGCGTGTCCGGCCGGTTCTTGAGCATCTTCGTGACGAAACGTGCGCCGTCACCGTTCATCGGCCCGGCGGCCCTCTCCTTGAGGTCGCCACCTGCGCTGAAGGCGCGCTCACCGGTACCGGTCACGACGATCGCGCGAATTGCGGGATCGGATTCCGCCGCGGCGAACGCCTCGGTCATGGCACGGCTGAGGCCGACAGAGAGGGCGTTCAGGACATGCGGCCGGTTGATACGCAGGATGCGCACCGGGCCGTCGGTGCTGACGATGAGAGGCGTGGACGGCTCGGTGCCGCTCGTGTGGCGGTGAGTGTGGCTGCTCATGCTGTGACCGACCCCTTTGCAGGACTAATTAGTGCTATTAGTTAACTACATAAGCGCTCGAAGTGTCCGAGAACCCGTCGAATCAGTTGACTGATTGCTCTGATGGCTGGAAGATCTGAGCAGCTGAGCCGCGAGGAGGCGCCATGGCCGGTGACAGAGACATCGCTGGCCGGTTTTTCGAGCCACAGGTGGAGACCATGCCCCGTGAACAGCTGCGGGCACTGCAGGAGGAACGGGTACTCGGTCTCGTCGAGTACGCCTATGCCAACTCCACGTTCTACCGGGAGTTCTGGGGCGAGCACGGGGTACACCCGCGTGACATCCGGTCACTGGAGGACTTCCGCGCCCGCGTGCCGTTCATGACCAAGGACATGGTGCGCTCCTACCGGGCCCGTACCGGCGACGCCTTCGGCGGTCTGCTCTGTGTCCCGGTCGAGGAGCTGACCTCGGTCTCGTCCAGCTCGGGAACCACCGGGGACCCGGAGTTCTTCGCCGAGATCTGGCAGGACGCACCGCCCCTGGTGACCGCGCAGGTCCGCGATCTGTGGGAACTGGGCGTGCGGCCCGGTGACCGGGTGTTGAGCCCGGCCGGCACCATGCGCAACCTGATGGACCTCGGCTACCAGGCGCTGGGCGCGGTGGTCATCGAGGTGGACGCCTGGCTCGGGAAGATGAACGACGTCGTCGAGGTGCTGCGGACCTATCGCCCGGCCTACATGCAGTTGTTGTATCCGCAGGTGGTGGAGTTGGAGCACCTCGCTGAGAAGGTGGACCTGAGGGAGGCGTTCTCCTCCGTCAAGGGCGTCTCGTGCGCCGGGCAGCCCCTCAGTCGGAGGATGCGCGAGCGCATGCGCGACGAGTGGGGCGTCGAGGTGTACGAGTACACCAGCGCCGCCGACACCGGCACCGCGTGGGAGTGCCGGGAGCGGGACGGCTATCACCTCTGGGAGGACACCGTCTACCCGGAGAGCGTCGAGGTCGACGAGAACGGCTGGCGCGACGTCGCGGAGAGCGACCTCGGCGAACTGGTCGCCACCGATCTGGACAACCGGGCCGCCCCGCTGATCCGCTACCGCAGCGAGGACCTCGTGCGTCTGTCGCGGGAGCGCTGCCGTTGTGGGCGCACCCATGCACGTTTCTGGGTGGCGGGGCGTCGTGGTGACGAGACGCTGGTCCGGGGCCGTGTCGTGGTTCTGCGGGACATCTGGCAGGCGGTGGAGGATCAGCCGGAGACGGCGGCGGGCGTGTTCCAGATCGTCCGGCAGCGGCGCGAGGTCGACGAACTCCGGCTGCGGGTCGGCTACGACCCCGAGGTCACCGGAGATGTCGACACGCTGGCCGGGCGGCTGATAGAGGCCGTGCGGGAGCGGACCGGCGTCGAGCCGGTGCTGGAACTGCGCACTGAGGAGGACCTGCTGAAGACCATGACGAGCGTCGCCAAGTTCCCCCGGATGGTGAAGAGTTGATGGCACGAACCGATTCGCCTGCCGGGCCGGGACGCTGACAGCCTCCGGGTTCGAAGGCTTCTGGGACCATGCTGTGATCGGTGCCCTGCGGACGCTGGGAGTCCCGTACGGCATTGCCGCAACGATGGGCTGGGACCACCGCCGTACCGCGAAGGTCTTTGATCATCTTCTGGTCGAACGCCGGTCGTTCGGCCGCTCCGTTGAAGAGGCTGTGCACCGCGTACAGCTCGTCGGTGGCCGGGTCGCCCGGGGAGTCGGCGAGGGCGAGAGTGGTCTCTCCTTCGGCGACCGCGAAGTTGAAGAAGTCCGGCCCGGGCACGTGGAGGACAGCGCGTGCGTCGCGCAGCAGGTTGCGGCAACTTTCTTCCCGGCCGGGGTCAGCCCGTGGCCGTGATGTGTGCTCTTGCCGACGTCCAGGCCAAGGAAGACGCCCATCCCGTCGATCTCGATCACCGTGCCCCCACATCGTTCGATCCGGTGCCGGCCCCGGCGGTGGGTCCGTTCGCGCGCATCCACGTTATGCAGACCTGCCGCCCGCAGTTGGCCGGGCATTGCGCCCGGCCGGGCGGTGGTCGGGCCTCTGGTCAGCGTCTCCGACGGGACCCCTCGAGCCCGGTGACACCACCCCCCAGGTCATCCGATCGACAGGGGGCAACAGTCATGCCGGGCCCGGAGGCCAGCGGCCCTCTTGCAGGACCGCGAAGAAGATAACGGGGGCACCCCTCGCTTCCCGAAGGCAGGTCTGCCCGAGCAGGTCGGCATCGCCTCGGGGCGCCTGACCCAACCCGAGGAGGTGGCGGACCTGGTCGCCTTCCTGCTGTCGGAGCGCGCCGCCAACATTCATGGCGCCAGTCACATCATCGACGGCGCAGCGCGGCCGCTCATCCCCTCCCACCGGTCAGGAGCAGTCAATGACAGTCGTCACCGATCCCTCCTTCGACCTCGACCTCGACCCCGACGTCGCTTCGAGCGCCGACGAGGCCGTGCGGGCCTGGCAGATGGCCGAGAACGCCTTCGCCGCCGTCGCCCTTCGACCCACGGGTCGGCACGGCCTCAGGGCGGCCGTGCGCACCCGGGCGCTCGGCGACCTCGTCATCGCCGACTGGAGCACCCCCGACTTCGAGGGCGTCCGCACCCGTGAGATGGCTGACGCCGACTCAGTCATCCTGGTCACCGTGTCCGAGGGGCGCCAGATCATCGAGACGTCCCACGATGCGCTCGTCCTGCGTCCGGGCAGCCTCGCCCTCGTCAACACCGGCCGGCCAGGCAGGGTCGTAGTGCCGGGGACGCTCGTGAAGCGGGCCATCCGCATTCCGATGACGGCACTCGCCCCTTTCGACACCGGACATGGGTCTCCGCAGTCCGTCGTCTTCGAGGCCCGCGACAACGCTCTGTCCACCCTGCTCCACGACCACGCCGCCGCATCGACCAGTACCTGGGCGGCATGTCACGGCTCGAGATGGAAACGGCGCGTAACGCCCTGCTGGTGCTGGTGACCGGCCTGCTGCGGTCGGCCCAGCCGCCGCCCGTCGGCGAGACCAGTGGGCTCTCGTTCCTGCGCACACGCATCGAGGCCTCCATCATCGAGCGCCTGCCCCAGGGGGCTATCAGCGTCAGCGAGCTGGCCGCGACCCACAACGTCGCCGTCCGTACGGTGCAACGAGCCTTCGCCGAGAGCCGAGAGCCGAGAGCCGAGAGCCGAGAGCCGAGAGCCGTGAGACGGTACGGTCGGTGGCGCGCAGGCATCGTCTCGCCGCCGCTCGATCCGATCTGGTCAACACGTCGTTGCCCATCGCACGGATCGCCGTTCGGTGGGGGTTCTGCGACGCCAGCCACTTCAGCCGACAGTTCCGGCGCGAGTTCTCGATGTCTCCGGGTGACTATCGCGACGCCTACGCGGTGACAGAACTGACCCCCGGGGCGTGAGCCACGCGATGAGTCGAAGGGCGGCGCTTTCATGGGGCGGGATGGAACTGTTCGACCCAGAGCGGGCCGACCTCCTCGCGGATCTCCGGCGCCGACTTGCAGTCCAAGTATTTGACCTATAGGTCAAATACTTGCTACGGTAGCGAGCATGGGCAGACCGAAGGGCTTCGAGCCGGACGTGGTCATCGCGCAGGCGATGGAGACGTTCTGGACCAAGGGCTACACCGACACCTCACCGGCCGACCTCGCGGAGGCGACCGGAGTGGCCAAGGGCAGCCTGTACCACTCCTTCGGCTCCAAGCGTCAGCTGTTCGGCAAGGTGCTGGACCTCTACGGCCGGACGCGAGCCGAGCAGGCTGATGAGTTCCTCTCTCGGCCGGGCACCGCCAAGGAGCGCATCCGTGCCTACTTCGTGCTGCTCATGGACGCGGACCTGGACGGGCCGGTCCGGCGCGGGTGTCTGGCGCAGAACACGGTCGGGGAGCTCGGCGGACGTGACGCGGAAGCCACCCGCGCGGTGCTCCGCATGGAACAGGGCCTGATCGAGCTCCTCGCCGCCCGCATCGCGCAAGGGCAGCGGGACGGTGACGTCGACCGAGACGTCGACGCCGGAGCGCAGGCGCTGTTCCTCCAGAACACCCTCGCCGGACTGCGGGTCATGGCCAGGACGTTCGAGCGGCCGGCGCTCCATCGGATCATCGACACGGCCCTCGCGGGCCTCTGAGGCGCGCCACCTCGGACGATGGCCTTTTTGTGGCCTAATTTTTGACCTTCAGTTCAAGAATATGCGGTTCTTCAAGAAAGAGGAGATCATGGACCTTGGCATCAGCGGGAAGACCGCTTTGGTCACCGGCGCGAGTCGTGGCATCGGCCTCGCGATCGCCCGGACCCTGGCCGCGGAGGGCGTGCGGGTGGTGGGTGCCGCCCGGACCATCACGTCCGAGCTGGAGGAGGTCGCAGCCGCGGCCTTCTCCGTCGACCTCAGCGCCCGCGACGGGGCGACGTCGATCGCCGATCAGGCACGCGACGCGGTCGGCGGGATCGACTTCCTCGTCAACAACGTCGGCGCCGGCGACCCGGACGGGATGGGCGTCGGCGGAGTCCTCGACACCGGCGACGAGCAGTGGCAGCGGATATTCGATCTCAACCTGTTCAGCGCGGTGTGGACCACCAGGGCGGCGTTGCCGAGCATCCTGGAACGCAGGGGCGCGATCGTGAACATCTCCTCGATCAACGCCCGCGTGCACACCGGCACGCCGGTCGGCTACGCGGAGGCCAAGGCGGCGCTGACGCAGTTCGGCAAGCGGCTCAGCGAGGAGCTGGCGCCGCGCGGTGTCCGCGTGAACACCGTCTCCCCGGGCACCGTGGCCAGCCGGCTGTGGACCGACCCGGACGGTTACGGCGGCAAGGTCGCCGCCGCCTTCGGCGTCGGCCACCACGATCTTCTGGCAGGTCTGCCCGGGCAGGTCGGCATCGCCTCGGGGCGCCTGACCGAACCTGCGGAGGTGGCGGACCTGGTCGCGTTCCTGCTGTCCGAGCGCGCCGCCAACATCCATGGCGCCGACCACGTCATCGACGGCGGCACCCTCAAGGCCGCCTGACAGCACCGCAGTCGGCGGCGAGTTGTGCGGCCGCGCGGCTCGCGTCCAGTCCTTCAGTTCCCGTCGCCTGGAACAGGACAGCGCACGATGAGCACGACCATCCCCGGAACCATCACCACGGTGATGCACGAGGTCGTCCAGTTCTCGATCGGCACGGGGCTGTCTTTCGACGACCTCCGCACCAGCTATGAGCGTGCTGTGCCGTCGTTCGATACCGCTCGGTTCAGCGAGATGGCGCCTGAGCCGGTCACCTGGGACACCGTTCTCGCCGCCACCGGCGAGAACGCACCGCACGGGTTCGTCCGGTACTGGGGCTCCGGCGTCGGGGGCCTGGCACGACTGAGCGTGGCCGCTGACACCGGCTCCTGCGCCACGTACCTGATGGGCAACCACACGATCGCCCATCGGGTGTACACCCGCGACCCGGCCGTGCTGGTCGCCCCACAGCGCGCCACCATCCACGAGGACCGCCAGGGAGCCGCCTGGTTCTCCGTCGAACAGCCCAGCACCCGGTTCGCCACCTTCGGCAATCCCGACATCACCAAAGTTGGCCTGGAACTCGACGCCAAACTCGTGGACCTGCTGAGGTTCCTGGACATTCCGGTGCCGCCCGCCCTGACCACGTAATCCGGCGGACCAACCGGAAAGTGCTTATCGAACCCTGTGACAGGCCCAATGACAGAACGGAAAGGGAATTCATGCCGATCTATCAGTGTCTCGTCCCGGCCGGCTCGCTCGATACCGACCGCCGCGCCGAGCTGGCGGAAGCAATCACCACCGTGCATACCTCGGTCACCGGAGCGCCCCGGGGGTTCGTCCACGTCGTGTTCAGTGAATACGAGCCGTCGGAGTTCTTCACCGCCGGACGGCCTAACACACTGTCGGTGATCAATGGAGCGATCCGGGCCGGCAGGGATTGTGCGGCGCGCGCGGAACTTTTGGCCCGGCTGTCCGAAGCCTGGACCGCGATCACGGGCCAGCATCCCCGCAGCGTGGTGATCGGGCTCAACGAACTCGATTCGACCTCCGTCATGGAAGCCGGCCTGATCATGCCCGCTCCCGGCGAAGAGGCGGCTTGGGTCGAACGTCACAAGGAGGAACTCGGGCAGGTGCTGTCCAGTACATAGCAGCCTGCAACCCGGCGTGCTCAGCCACGGCAACTCATCCGCAACGGGTCGTTCCCGGGCAGCACAGGCCGTGGTGTGGGTTGCTCGTAGCCCCTTGCGGGCGGGGGAGGCCATCCCGAATCCAGTAACGCCCGGCAGGTGACCTGGTACGGGCCTCGATCGAAAGGAAAAATCGTGAACGCCGTCCCTAAAGTCAAGCGGAATACTGCCGGGCGTTATTCGTACGAAGCCCGGCTTCAAAATGGATCCCGCGTCGGTCAGAACGGTCACCAAGGCTGCTCCACCTGAGCAGGTTGCAGCCATTCTGGGTGTGTCCCCGAAAGAGATCAGCAGGGTAAAGCGGGCTCGTATAATGCTCGCGAATGAGGCCCCGGTGCAGCTTGCCGAATCTTACATCCCTGTCGAGATCGCCGACGGGACGGCTCTCGAAGAAGAAAACAGCGGCCCGGGTGGGATCATTGCGCGTTTTGCCGAGATGGGCTCGCTCAGGTGAGGATCACCGAGGAGATCAACGTTCGTCCCTCAACTGCTCAGGAAATCGAATCACTTGAGCTGAGGGAAAACCACGGGATGGACTTCCCAGCACCGACCGGTTGAAGTCTGCCTCCACGTAATGCCCACTCACCTGTGGACCCTCAACTACGAGTTTCCGGCCGACGCGCCCGCGTAACCCCTCAAAGACGGAATCTGTGCCCCGGGACATCTCGCTCCGGAGCCCAACAAATGCCCTTGGCTCAAGACGTCATCTCGATCGGAGTGTTTTCATGAGCAAGATCTGGTTCATCACCGGCTCGTCGCGCGGTTTCGGCCGCCAGTTCGCCAAGGCGGCCCTGGAGCGCGGCGACAAGGTTGCGGCCACCGCCCGCAACACGGACTCCCTCGCCGACCTGGTGGCCGCTCACGGCGAGGCGATCCTCCCCCTGACCCTGGACGTCACCGACAAAGCCGCCGCCACCGATGCCGTCCAGCGGGCGCACGCCCACTTCGGGCGCTTGGACGTTGTCGTCAACAACGCCGGCTACGGCCTGTTCGGCATGGTCGAGGAACTGACAGAACAGCAGATCCGCGACCAGATGGAGACCAACTTCTTCGGCGCCCTGTGGGTGACCCAGGCCGCCCTGCCGCTCCTGCGGGAGCAGGGCAGCGGCCACATCGTGCAGATCTCCACCATCGCCGGTGTCGTGGCGTTCCCCTATGTCGGCGGCTACAACGCCTCGAAGTGGGCTCTGGAGGGACTCAGTGATGCCCTCGCCCAGGAGGCCGCCGGCTTCGGGATCAAGGTCACCCTCGTCGAGCCCGGCGGGTTCGCCACAGACTGGGCCGGTTCCTCGGCCGTAGCCGCCGAACCGCTCCCCGCCTATGACGAGGTGCGCGCCGTCGCGCACGCCGGGGCGAGCCAGCTGGGGAACAGCGACCCGGCCACCTCCGGTGAGGCACTGCTGAAGATCGTGGACGCCGACACCCCGCCCCTGCGTGTCTTCTTCGGCACCGCCCCGCTGCAGGTCGCCCCGCCGGTCTATACCGAGCGGCTCAAGACGTGGGAGGAGTGGGCCAAGGTCTCCGCCGAGGCCGAAGGCACCACCGCCTAGAACCAGCCCTGCCAGCACCGGACTGACCTTGAGAAAGGGGTCATTGGGGGCGGTGCGTGCGATGACCGTCTGTACGACGAGGTCTTCGTAGATGGGTTCCCCGCGGCTGCCCGCTGACACGGGCGCCGGCAGCGGCATGGTGGGGCCGGCCTCACGCCTGCAGAAGAGCGGGGGCCGGCCTCACGCCTGCAGAAGAAGGTACTTCCGTTGAGTGACAACTCAAGCCCCGCGCTGCGGACCGCGCTGGCCTACTGAGAGGTCCGGACCACGCACGACCTCGATCGTGCGATGACCTACATCGCCGACAACATCGTCTGCTGCACACCCGGCGGGCCGATCGAGGGTGCCGAAGGTTACCGCGCCTTCATGTCGCTGCTCGTGCAGATCCTTGCATCGGCCGAACTGATCGCCGCTTTAGGGGTCGACGAGAAGGCGACCCTCGTCTACGACACCCGCACGGTGCCAGTGGAAAGCTCGCCCGCTGCCGAGTGCGTGACCGTCACCAACGCAAAGATCGTCGCCAACCTGCTACCTCTTCGACCGGCTGCCATTCGAAACCCCGCAGTGCACAAAAAACACGGATCCCATTTCCGACGAAACCGCACCGCCACCAGCTGCACCCCACCGCGCTTGGGGATCCAGTGCAGCAACGCCAGACACCTACGAATTCAAGGATGCGCCATGGCAACCTCGGAGATCATTACCTCACTTCCCCTGCAAATCCTGATCGGCGGTCGTATCTTTGCCGCTGCCACCCACTTGTTCGCACCCAGGTGGGCCGCTCGCCTCATTCGCATGGACGCCACTGGCACACCGGCGATCACCTACGCGCGGATGTTCGCCATCCGCAACGCGATCTTGGCCGCAGGGCTGCTGCACCTCGAAAGCTTCACCGAGCCCAGCACTTTCGTCGCACTCAACGTGCTCGTCGATTCGGTCGACGCCGTCGCCTTCCTGGCCGCGGGACTGAGGAAGGACATCAGTGCAAGGTCCGCCGCACTGGGTGCGGGAATATCCCTGTTCGCTGTCGCCGCCGGCACCGCCGCGCTTCTCATCGACCCTGCCCTATGACCGTCGGATCAGAAGAACAGTTGCAGCCGATGAGTTGTGGGAACGCGCGGATCGTGCAAAGCACCGTCTCTGCCCGCTCCTTGGCCGTCGGCCTGCGCAAGGATGAAGTCCGGGTCAGTGACATCGTGGGCCTGCTCACGCGCCGACGCGTTCGGGCGATGACTACTGTCAGTCTGCTGGGGCGCCGTCGTACAGGGCGATGGTCTCCTGTGCCCTGCGGACCAGCGCCTCACGCAGTTCGGCCGGCTGAAGGACCTCGACGGCGGGACCGAAGAGGAGAAGCTGCTCAGCCAGGCGCAGCGAATGGAACCTCACCTCCAGCCGCACCGGATCGGTGCTCTCGGTATCGGCCGGCTCCTGCGGTGGCGGGGCGGCGAGTTCCGCGCCGTGCAGAGCCAGGAATTTCGCCAGCACGGGGCGCTGGACCTTGACCGTCACGCTCACCGGTGTGGGTACGTTGTCGACCCTGTATCGCAGGCTCTCCCACAGCTCGGCCAGCTCCACCCCGCTGCGCCGCTGGACGGGATCCTCGGTGACCGTCGCCGAGAGCATCCGGTCCGCCCGGAACATCATGGGCTTCTCGCGGTGGTCGGCGATCAGGTACCAGATACCCGCCTTGCTCACCAGCCCGTACGGATCAAGGGTGTAGGAGCGGATCTGGGCATCGCGGCCGTGACGGTAGCGCAGTCGCAGCCGCCGGTCGTTGAAGACCGCGGCCTGGAGCACGCCGAGGTCGACGGTGAGCTCCTGAGCGCTGCCGCGCCAGCGCACCGGGTCGATCAGGATGCGACGGCTGGCGAGATCGGCGTCGCCGCGAAAAGGCGCGGGCACGGCGGCCATGACCTTGCGCAGCGCCGAGCCGATCGCCTGGCCCAGTCCCAGGTCGGCGTGGGCCCGGTCGGTGACCAGGACGAACAGGGCGCGGGCTTCGTCGGCCGTCAGGCCGGTGACATCGGTGCGGTAGCCGGGAAGCAGGGCGATGCCCCCGTTGCAGCCTCGCT
The DNA here is from genome assembly GCF_042872225.1 of Streptomyces sp. NPDC005374. Taxonomy (NCBI): domain Bacteria; kingdom Bacillati; phylum Actinomycetota; class Actinomycetes; order Kitasatosporales; family Streptomycetaceae; genus Streptomyces; species Streptomyces sp. NPDC005374. The sequence continues at coordinate 261,454 of NZ_JBIAKA010000010.1, forward strand.
CGGCGTACACAGGCACACCGGCCGCGGACAGCGCCTCGACATCGCGGAAGATGGTCCGGACCGACACTTCCAGGCGCTCGGCCAGGTCGGTCGCGGGCACCTGCCCGTGGGTCTGCAGCAACAGCAGCAGCGACAGCAATCGGTCGGATTTCATACCCCAAGAATGACCCGTATACATGACGAAGTCCGTCATGTATCAAGAGGTGCTCCTCCATACCGGCTCCACCCGTCCCGCACCGGGCTGCGGCCGGTGCCAGCACCAACGCGGCTCCTGCGGGTGCCGGTCCGGACACTTTGCGTGTCGACCCCATGACTCAAAAGCCGCCGCATACGCTCGGCTCCGCACAAGTCGGCCCGGCCAGCCGCCGCTGCCTCTCCCGCGGAGCGTGCCGAAAAAGTCCCAGATAAACATGACGGCACCTGTCATGTATCCGGTCGTACGTTCATGGGGCAACAGCACACGGCTCGGCACTGGAGCGAGCCGGCCAATCCACACTGCAGGAAGGGAGCGACATGTCGAACTCAACAGCCGGCATGCACATCGAGCGGACCCCGGACGAGCGTTTCGAAGGTCTCGCCGACTGGCCGTACGAGCCGCACTACGTCACAGTCGGCGACGGTCTGCGCATGCACTACGTCGACGAAGGGCCGTCCGACGGCCCGGTCGTGGTCCTCGCTCACGGTGAGCCGTCCTGGGGCTACCTGTACCGCAAGATGATCCCCGGCCTGGTGGCAGCGGGCCGACGGGTCCTGGTCCCGGATCTGATCGGCTTCGGCCGCTCGGACAAGCCGGTCGACCGGGCCGCGTACACCTACGAGTCCCACATCGCCTGGACCGGTGACTGGCTCGACCAGCTCGGCCTCACCGACATCACCCTGTTCGGCCAGGACTGGGGCGGCTACATCTTCAACGTGCACGTCGGGCTCACGCCCGACCGGTTCGTGGCCGTGGTCGCCTCCAACACCGGCCTGACCGACCCGGAGTTCATGGCCTCCCTGACCCCGGAGACGTTCGCGCAGGGATTCAGTGCGTTCCTGGAATGGCGGGAGATGTCCGAGGCGCCCGACCTGACCGCCTCGCGGGCGGTGGCCAGCGCGCTGAGCGTGAGCGGTGACATCCTGACCGAGGAGGAGGCCGCCGCCTACGACGCCCCCTTCCCCTCCGAGCGGTACTTCGCCGGGGCACGGCAGTTCCCACACCTCGTCACGCTCGAGACCCCGGAACCGCTCGCGGCGACGCTGCGCAGTGCCTGGGCCGGGCTGGAAGCCTTCGACAAGCCGTTCCTGACCGCCTTCGCCGAACACGATCACATCTCGCGCCCCTTCGAGGGAATCTTCCAGGCCCGCGTCCCGGGTGCGAAGGGGCAGAAGCACGTGACGGTCCCCGACGCCGGTCACTTCCTGCAGGAGCAGCAGCCCGACCTGCTGGTCGAGGCCATCCTCAGCCTCGGCTGACAGCCCACCCGCACGCCACGCCCCACACCCAGCGGCTCACGCGATCGGTGTGGGGGCAGGGCGGCGACCGGCCTCACACCTGCCGGGAGTGGGGTCCGCCCCGGGGGCGCTCTGCTTGGGGGTCGCTTCAAGATCCGGTTCTCGTGATCGGTGAGTTCTTCCCCGCGGTCCTCGGAGGGGGCTTCCCGGTGACCGATTCCTTTGTCCACCTGCACAATCACACCGAGTACTCGATGCTCGACGGTGCCCAGCGGCTGCTGGGATTCGGCGGACCCACACGCGCCGAACCTGGCCACGCCCCCTACAGGACGGCAACCGGCGGGCACAGCTTCGACGCGGGACGCCCCGACCAAGGCGGCAGCGAGGGAGCAACCGGCTGGAGGGTGGAGCGACAAGGGATACTGAGAACATGGGTGCGGATTTGGGTGAATTCCTGCGGGCGCGTCGAGCGAGGGTCCTGCCTACCGATGTGGGGCTCGACGATGGTTTTCGCAGGCGCCGTGTCCCGGGCCTGCGACGCGAGGAGGTCGCCGAGCTCGCCGGAGTCAGCGTCGACTACTACATGCGTCTTGAGCAGGGACGAACCCCCAACCCTTCCGTGTCGGTGCTCGACGCGGTGGCGCGTGCCCTGCACTTGGACCATGACGAGCGGCACCACCTGTACGACCTGGCCCGCCGACCCGCCGTTCTCAAGGAGGACGACCCGAAAGCCGACGGAGACATCGACGAGGTGATGCACCGCTTGCTGACGAGCCTCGCAGACCAGCCGGCGCTGGTCCTCACCCCGGCCATGACTGTCGCAGCCGCCAACGCCGCCGCCGATGTGCTCTTCGGACCGCTGGCCGCTGTGGGCGGCAACATGCTCCGCTACGCGTTCACCGACGCCACGGCACGAGCCAGAACGCCGAACTGGGAGGATGTGGCGGTCGAGGCGGTCGCCTCGCTCCATGTCCAGGCCGCCCGCTATCCCTTCGACGAGGACCTCCACGACCTCGTCGAGGAACTGAGCGCCGGCAGCGCGGACTTCGCCCGGCTCTGGGCTCGGCACGACGCCCGCGAGCGCGGGACGACGACAGTGAACGTCGTGCACCCGGACGTCGGCGTGGTGTCGCTGACAAACCTGTGGCTCTCCCCGCCCGCCAGCCCTCGCCGCACCTTGGTCGTGTACACGGTCAAGCCGGGTTCACCGAGCGCGACCCGACTGGACCGGCTCCTGGGAAAGAAGGGCCGACCGGAGGATGGAGCCCCCGGTCGGCCTTGACGCGTCGGGTCGGGGCCGGCCTCTAGGCGGGAGAGAACCGCCGAGAGACATCTGAGCCCGCGACGGCAACAGCGTCGGCCGCCGCTTTGATGCCGGTCTGGACGGCGCCGTCGTATCCCGGCATGGTCGAGGAGATGTCAGCGGTCGCGAAGGCGATGCGGCCCTCAGGCGCACGCAGGGCGTCGAGATTCCGCAGATGACCGGGCCGCAGGAGGCTGGTGCCGCCAAGCGTGTGTGGATCCGAGACCCAGTCGTGAGCGCGTACCGCGACGATTTCCGCGCCCGGCAGGGGCAGGGTCTCGGTGAAGGCGCGGGCGATCGCCGAGTCGTCGGCCTTGGCGAGACCGGGGTCGTTGCTGAAGGCGATCACCTGGGTGGTGCCGTCCTCGCGCGGGAGGTCCTTCCGGAGGTGGACGATCGGGTGTTCGCCGACAGCGGGTCGTTGAACGTAGACGTTGGGGACGGGCCCCTGCACCAAGGCCCAGATCTTGGTGAAGCTGACCGGAGTCTGCAGACCGGTACGCGAGGCGTCGAGCTTCACGTCCGACAGACCACCCGGAAAGGAGATCCGCGACCAGAGGTTCCCGGAAGTTGCCATCACGACCGTGGAGGCGACGTACCGTTCGCCGCCCGCTGTCGTCACCTCGACCGACCGGCCGTCGTCCGCGACTGTCACGACAGGCTGCCCCAGCCGCACGACGGCACCCGAGTCGGCGATCACCCGGTCGATGAGGGTCTTGATGCCGCCCACCAGCCGGAACCGTCCGCTCACCTCGAGCATGCGGGGCCACCGCTGCTCGGCGAGCGCGAAGATGTGCGCGATCCAGGTGAACGCCCCTTCCTCGAGTGAACCACCCGTGCGCATGGCCAGCCAGGGGCGCAGCCATCGAGCCTCCTCCTCGGGCAGATCGAGAGAGGCCAGCCGGTCCGCGATCGACCACGAGTCGATCTGTGACAGGGCGTCGGCGTCGTACGTCGGGTCGTACGGGCGGGGGAAGGCCCCGCCGAACGATCCGAAGAACGCCTCGAAGGCGCGCCCGAGCTGTGCTCCGGCCTCCGCCGGGGGGAACAAGCGCAGTCCGTCGCTTTCGGCCAGCCCCCACGATTCGAACGGCGGTACCTCCGCTATCGGGAGTCCGTAGCGGGTGATCTCCGACCAGATGAAGGGCTCGGCCCAGTGCACGTTCTGCCCGCCCATCTCAATGGGTGCGCCCTGCCACTGGTCGGTCCAGGCGCGGCCCCCCAGACGCTCCCTGGCTTCCAGCACCACCGTGCTGAGCCCGCGGTGCGCCAGCTCACGCGCCGCGATGACGCCGGCCAGTCCTCCGCCGACGACGATGGCGTCGAAGCGCTCTGTCATTGCTCAACCTCCTGCTGTGTCGCATGCTGCGAGTGCGCTGAAAGGGGAAGGACCCGGCCCTTGGCCACGACGAACTGCTCACCGACCAGGACCGTCTCGTTGCTCTCGGGGTCGAGTACCGAGGCGTGCAGGGCAAGGCAGGTTCCATCGGCCACGACGTTGTCGTCTCCCGGTGCGACCGCGAGACTCTCGTCCGCCGAGAGACCCGTGCCGTGTCCGAAACGACCCCATGGCTGCAACCCGGCCCGCTTGATGGGCTCCGTCGCCACCTGATAGAGATCGTCCCCGGTCGCGCCGACTCGCAGCCTGTCGACCATGGCGGTCAGGCTCGCGTGAGCCGTTTCGAGGAGGGCCTGTTGGGCCCCGGAAGACGGACCCAAAGTCGTGGCACGGGCGTATTGGGCGACATAGCCGTGGTAGCGGGCATTCGTTTCCAACGTGAGGACGTGATGGTCCGAGAACCTGCGCTGCTCCTGCGCGTTCCACCACATCCAGGGATCACTGCCGCAGTTCATGATCGTCAGCTGGTCCTCGGCGCCTGCACGAACGGCGGCGACGTGCGCCTCCGCGACAGCCTCGGTGAGCCGACGGCCGGGCGTAGCGGCGGCCAGGAACGCTTCCATGCCTGCTTCGGCACACCGCTGTGCCTCGACCAGCGCCGCCACCTCCCAGGGGGACTTGCGCGCACGGACCCGTTCAAGGAGATCGCGTCGTGACCCGCCGCCGTCGCGCACAGCCGTGTCGACCAGCTCCGCATGTGGCAGGTTCTCCGCCAGGGCCTCGGGCCAACCCGCGAAAGTACCGCTGAGCCCGACCCTGGCCCGAGGACCCGCCGACTCTCTCACCACGGCCGCGATGTCTTCCATCAGGTCACCGGCGAGGCCGCCTTCCGGGTCGCTCCGTACCTGGGCGCCTCGTGCTGTCCGACGAGCCCAGGCCGCGATGCCACCCCGTGGTCCTTGAGGCACGACCAGTACCGGCGGCCCCTGCGCGGGGACGACGACTGCCGCTTTCTCGATGACACCGGCCATGGGCCCGAAAGCGAAGCCGGTCAGATAACGCGTCGCACCCGACGGCTGGAACCAGCCTCCGGAATCGGCGCACACCAGAACGTCCAGACCGGCCTTCTCCATGCCCGCGCGAACCTCCACAAGGCGTTTCGCGAGTTCACGGTCGAAATCGCTGTCCGGAACAGGCAGAGAGCCTGCTGGATCCGATACCGAGATGTTCATGCATCTGACGCTAGGACGCTTTCTCCGGCCTAACCACGGTCAGCTGGTCCCTAGGTCTGGCAGGGCCAGGCAGCCTGCCGGACGGCCCGATAAAGTGCGCTGCACGCGAGCCGATGAATTACGCGAAAGGGGCGGAAAAATGAGCGCAGAGCAGGTTGAAGTGGTGAAGAGGCTGTTTGCGGCTGCGGCCCGCGGCGACACCGATGGAATCAACGATTGCCTGCACCCGCAGTTCACGATCGACCAGGCCCACGGCACGCCGTACGCCGGCACCTATCGCGGCTTGGACGGATTCCTTAAGATGTTCGGGATCCTGACATCTCACTTCGACATAAAGTCGCGTGACCAGGTGTTCCACGACACCGGAAATGCCGAGATCGGCGTGATCGTCACCTTCGATGTCGAGTTCACCTCCCGAAAGACCGGGCGACGGGCGATCTGCGGCAACGTCGAGCTCTATCGCTTCACAGACGGACGCATCCGCCACATCGACGTCTTCTACAAGAATGCTCAGGCGGTCGCCGAGCTCGCGTCCCCGTCGGACTCCCGTGCTGCGGCGGGAACTTCCTGATCGGCCGGGTCGGGTCGGTGGGCAACCCAGCTCAGCAGCATCCCGAGGGCCTCAGCCGTCGGTGAGTCGGGCTGCGGCAGGTAAGTGATCAGTGAGCGATCGGGGCGTGCGGGCACGGTGAGTGCGTGGTAGTCGAACTCGAGCGTGCCGACGACGGGATGCACGATACGGGCGACGCCCAGCCGCTTCTCCCGTACGTCGCCGGTCGCCCACAGTCGTTGGAAGGGCTCGCTGCGGATGGCCAGCTCGCCGACCAATGCTGCCAGCTTGGCGTCGTCGGGCCGGCGCCCGGTGAGCAGGCGCAACTGGGCGACCGTCTCCGCGGCGATCGCCTCCCAGTTCGCGTACCGGGATCGAGCCTCAGGGTGCAGGAACAGCTCTCGTGCCGCGTTGCGGGGCTGCGGCATGCCGCTCACGTCGAACACGGCCTCGGCTGCGGCGTTGGCCGCCACGATGTCGAGGCGGGCGTCGAGCAGCACCGCGGGCGCGTTCCCCATGGCTTCCAGCAGCCGGACCAGCGGCTCGTCGGGCACCGCTCTCGACGCCCGCCGCGGGGCTCTCGCCCGGGCGTCGGCTCGACTCGGGCGGGCCAGGTTGCGAAGGTGCTCGGTCTCGACGTCCGAGAGGGAGAGCGCAAGCGCCACGGCGTCGAGCACCTGGTCGGAGACCTGCGGGGTACGGCCCTGCTCCAGCCGTTGGTAGTAGTCCGGGCTGACGCCGGCGAGCAGGGCGACCTCCTCGCGTCGCAGTCCCGGCACCCGCCGCCGCGTGAGAGTGGGCGGCAGTCCTGCCTGTTCGGGCGTGATGCGCTCGCGTCGGGTGCGCAGGAACTCACCGATGGTCGTCTCCACCCCGTCGACGGTACGCCGCCACCGGCAGCCCTGCCTGGCCCTGCCGGACCCAGGTAACAGCGGACCTTCCTCGCAGCTCACCGGTGGACGAACGTCGGAGTCGCGCCTTCCACACGGGACGCGCGGAGAGGAAGACAGGACAGATGCGTGCAGCAGTAGTTCGAGAGTCCGGCGGCCCCGAGGCGATTGAGGTCGTCGAGGTGGCGACACCCGAACCGGGGCCCGGAGAGGTACTGGTCAAGGTGGCCGCCGCCACGGTCAACTTCGCCGACGTCATGGTGCGCATGGGGCTCAACGTTCAGTACGGCGCGACCGCGGCACGCCCGCAGTTCGGCCTCGGCACGGATGTGGCCGGCACGGTCGCCGCGCTCGGCGAGGGCGTCACCAGGTTCGCCGTCGGCGACGCCGTCCTCGGTACGCAGGAGCGACTGGACCGGCCGTTGGGCACGCAGGCCGAGTACGTCGTACTCGAAGACTGGGAACTCGCCCCCGCACCGGGTGGAACAGACCTGGTGCACCTGGCCACCGTCGGGCTGAACGCGACCACCGCCGATCAGGCGCTGGATGCGTTGGCTCTGGAGCCGGGGCAGTGGCTGCTGGTGTCGGGCGCTGCCGGCGGGGTCGGGCTCTTCACGGTGGAGCTTGCGCGGCTGCGGGGGCTGAACGTGATCGCCCAGGCGGGACCGGGCGACGAGAAGCTCGTCCTGGAGGCCGGTGCGCAGTTTTTCGTCTCGCGTGACGACGACCTGGTGCCCACCGTGCGCCGACTGGTGCCCGGCGGGGTGGACGGCGCGGTGGACGCGGCCAACCTGGCCGCCGGGGCGGCGGACGCCGTGCGGCACGGCGGTGCGTTCGTGTCGCTGCTCAACTCCGCGCCCATGGCGCGCCGCGAGGTGCGGATGATCAATATGGCGTGGCACACTGACGCCGAGCGTCTGGCCAAGCTGGCGGCCTACGCGGGCGCCGGTCTGATCAGCCTGCGGGTGGCGAAGACCTATCCGCTGCAGCAGATCGCCGATGCCCACCGGGCCCTCGCCGAAGGCGGACTCCGGGGCCGGATCGTCCTGGTCCCGGATCATGAGTGAGGCAGGCCTTGTCGTGATGAAGCGATTCGAGGAGCGCACGGTGGTCGTCACCGGGGGTTCCACCGGCCTGGGGCTCGGCACCGCCGAGCGTTTCGTCGCCGAGGGCGCCACTGTCTACCTTGTCGGCCGCCGACAGGCCGAGCTCGACGTCGCGGTCGCCCGGCTGGGTCCTTCTGCGGTCGCGGTCCGCGCCGACGTGACCGTCAACGACGATCTCGACCGGCTCTACGCCACCCTTGCCGAGCGCGACGGACAAGTGGATGTGGTGGTCGCCAACGCCGGCGCACCCTCATTCGGCACCATCGACAGCTACACGGGCGAGGAGCTCGACGCGTCGTACGCGCTCAACCTGCGCGGCGTGGCCTTCACCGTCCAGAAGGCGTTGCCTTTGATGCCCGAGGGCGGATCGATCGTCCTGGTGAGCTCCATCGAGGGGGAGCGGGGCAGCCCCGGACTCGGGGCCTACGCCGCCATGAAGGCCGCCCAGCAGTCAATGGCCCGTACCTGGGCCAACGAGCTGCGCGAGCGACGTATCCGGGTCAACGCCATCAGCCCCGGCGTGGTCTACACACCCGCGTTCGAGGATGCGGGTGTGAGCCGCGAGCAGGCCGAGTCGGTCATCCCCCTCATACCCGCCGGGCGACTCGGTCTGGAATCGGAGATCGCTGCCTCGATCGCCTTCCTCGCCTCCGAGGACGCCTCGTTCGTCAACGGCGCGAACCTGGTGGTCGACGGCGGGCAGACGGAGATCGTCTGACTGTTCCACGGCAGCTTGCCCATCAGCCGGTGGGTAAGCTGCCGCGGAACCGCTAGCGCACGGCTTCGGCCAGCCGTTCGACCTCGGCCAGATCGTCGATGGTCGGGTTGAAGAACAGCTCGTCGACGCCCAGATCCTCGTACTGCTTGACCACGTCGTGTGCCGCGCCGGTGCTCCCGACCGCCGCGCTCGAGGTGAGTGTGGCGACGTCCTCACCCTGAAGGCTGTAGTAGTCGTAGACGCGGGTCCGTGCACTCTCGGCGTCGCCGTCCTGATCGCCTGCGCCGCGGACCATCATGGCCAGATCCGCGAACATCCGGCCCGCCGCACACGCCGGGCTTCGGTGCAGCCGCGTGACGCGCCGGGTCCACCGCACACGCCGGGCTTCGGTGCAGCCGCGTGACGCGCCGGGTCCACCGCACACGCCGGGCTTCGGTGCAGCCGCGTGACGCCCGGCCTTTGGCGATCTGCCGGTTCGGTGGTGGTCGGGAACGCGACGGGTGCGGCATCCAGGACCGTGAAGTTCTGCATGCCTGTGATCCGGGCGGGAGGCCATGCCGACCCAGGTGACCTTGTCCGACGGTCTCGCCACGATGTGTACAGCCCCCCCACGAACTCCGGGGCATGACTGCGTCTTTGGCTCCCACTCCAGGACCTCTTCTCCGGATCGGTTCTTCCGGCCCCGCGAGGCCCATGGCGTACGCCGCGTCTCGGCGAGCGGACGGCGCGCGGCTGTCACCACTACGTCATATGGACGCTCGCTGCCTGGTCGGTGCCGGTGACACCATGCGTGCGCATGACAAATCCCGCCGTCGCCCGGCTCAGGTGCCTGGAAACGCCGGGCATTCGACGAAACGCCCGATCTCGGTGAGTGCTGTGCCCCCCGCCCCAAACCCCCGGAGACAAAAGCATGTACCGACACCCCTCCTCCTGGCCGGACAGACGATCCCGCCGCGGCCGCCTCCTCGCATTACTGGCGGCACCCCTGCTGTCCGTGCCGATGCTGGGCGTGACGACGGCTTCCGCCGCGAGTTCGCCGCCGGCCGCCGCGGATGCCGCACCCGTGCAGGGGAGTGCCGGAATCAAGGCGACCCATGACGTCACACTCGTCACCGGAGACGTCGTCACGGTCACGACGTTCGAAGGCGACACCCAGCCGGCCGTCCGGGTACACCCGGAAGGACCGTCGCGAGGCCTGGCCGTCGTCCAGAACTCGGAGACCGGGACATACGTCATCCCGCAGGCGGCGCGGCAGGCGGTGATCGACAAGGCGATCGATCCCGAGCTGTTCGACGTCGAGCGACTCGTCGCGGACGGCTACGACGACGCATCCACCAGTGTGCTTCCGCTGGTGCTCGACAACAGCGACGGCGCCGGTGCGCCGAAGGCGGCCCCACAGGCGAAGGTCACCAGCAAGCTGCAGAGCATCAACTCCCGTGGCGTCAGCGTGCCCAAGGCCAAGGCCGAGGCCTTCTGGCAGCTGAACAACAGCTCCGGCGAGCGCAAGGCGCTGCACGTCGGCAAGATCTGGCTGGACGCCAAGGTCACGGTCGACCTCGCCCAGTCGGTACCCCAGATCGGTGCCCCCACGCTGTGGAAGTCCGGGTTCGACGGCAAGGGCGTCAAGGTCGCGGTGCTCGACACCGGTGTCGACGCGACCCATCCCGATCTGGCCGGGCGGGTGTCGGAGCAGGAGAACTTCAGCCACGCTGCCGACGCGGTCGACCACTCCGGCCACGGCACGCACGTGGCGGCCACGATCGGCGGCTCGGGGACCGGCAACGGAGCGAAAGGCGTGGCGCCCGACGCCGATCTCATATCGGGCAAGGTGCTGGACGACACCGGCAGCGGTTACCTCTCGGACATCATCTCGGGTATCGAGTGGGCCGCCGCCGAGCACGCGGACATCGTCAACATGAGCCTGGGTACATCCGACCCCGACGACGGGACCGGCCCGCTGAGCGTGGCCGTCGACCAGGCCACGGCCGAGTACGGCACCCTCTTCGTCGTCGCGGCGGGCAACTCGGGCCCGAACACCATCGGCAGCCCGGCCTCGGCCAGGGACGCGCTCACCGTGGGGGCGCTGAACCGGGACGGATCCCGACCGTACTTCTCGAGCACGGGCCCGCGTATCGGCGACTACGGCGTCAAGCCGGAGATCTCCGCTCCGGGGGTCGGCATCGTCGCCGCCCGCGCCAAGGGCACCTCTCTGGGCACCCCGGTCGACGACCTCTACACCTCGATGGACGGCACATCCATGGCCTCGCCGCACGTGGCCGGTGCCGCGGCGCTGCTCAAGCAGGCGCATCCGGACTGGACCTGGCAGCAGCTCAAGTCGGCGCTGGTCGGCTCGGCCGTGCCGAGCGAGGAGCGGGTCGAGGAGCGCGGTTCCGGCCGGGTCGATGTCGCACGGGCGCAGGATCAGCTGGCCTACGCCGTTCCCGCGGCCGTCAACCTCGGTGCCGCGCAGTTCGTCGACGGCGGACCGTACAAGACACTGACCGCCGAGGCGGCGATCCACAACGACGCCGCCACCGAGCGCACCTTCACCCTCACGACGTCGATCACGTCGTCCATCGGTGACCCGCTCCCTGACGGTGCGGTGCGTCTGTCCGCGAACGAGGTGACGGTGCCCGCCGGGGGAGCGGTGTCCGTGACGATCACCGCGGACCCCAACCTGCTGACCGCCGAGACGCCGTACTCCGGGCTCGTCACCGCCGTCGCGACCGACTCGACCGCGTCGGTGCGGGTGCCGGTCTCGCTCTACGTCGAGCCGCCGCTGCGCACCATCACGGTGCGTGGCACCGCCACCAACGGCAAGCCGGTCCTGGACGACAGCTTCGTCCTCGTCCTCGACGAGAACAGCTCAAACATGTACGAGGGTGTCTTCCACGACGGCGTGGCGACCGTGCGCGCCAAGCCCGGCACCTACGCCATCCAGACCCTCCTGCTGAGCCCCGACGCGGGTGGTGTGCAGGTCGGGAACGTCGCGATGCACGTCAAGCCCGAGGTCCCGATCGGGGACCACGGCTTCGAACTCGCGATCGACGCGCGCAAAGCCGCGGAAGTCACCTACCGCACCGGTCGGGACACCGAGCAGCAGGCCGGCTCGCTGGGCTACTGGCGCAGTACGCGCCCGGCCTGGGGCATGAGGATCACGCTGCCGACGGACTTCAAGCACGTCAGCCTGTTTCCCACCCAGGCACCGAAGAACGGGACGCAGGAGATCACCGTCTTCTCCACCCGGACCGCTCCGATCCTGGCTGCGAAGGCCGGCCGGCAGGATCTGAGTCCCCACCAGCTCGGCTCGGCCAAACAGTTCGAGGGCAAGGCCGAGCTGAAGTTGGTCGACGTCGGGGACGGCTCCGTGGACGCTTTCGCGGGCAAGGACGTCAAGGGCAAGCTCGTGCTCGCCACCCCGGCACCGGGCCCGGACATCTCCTCCGTCATCGAGCGGGCGGGAGCCGAGGGCGCCGCGGCGGTAGCGATCGGGAACACCGGACCCGGCCGCCTCGACGCGGCGGTCAGCTCGCAGGCGGCCCCGGCGTTCGCCCTGCCCGGGGAGGACGTGGGCGGCCTGCGCCACCTCCTGGCCGCCGGCAAGCGTGTCGAGGTCACCCTCGTGGGCACCCTGCTGACGCCGTTCGTGTACGACCTCGTCACGCCCTACATCGACACGGTCCCCCGCGGCCCGCTGACGGTCAAGGTCGACGAGTCCAGCCACGCACACGTCAGTGCCCGCATCCATGACCGCGGCAGTGTCGTCGGCCCCGCGAACTACGTGAACTTCATTGCACGGACGGACGGGGGCTACGGCTCGCTCTACCCTCCGTTCACCGTCCAACTCGCGGTACGGCGCGGCGCGGTGCTCGACGAGTGGCTCAGTGTCGACCCGCGGACTTCCTACACGGCCGGGGTGGCCTACACCCGGACGGGCGGATCGGTGTGGTACGCCGATACGCAGCACAAGATCCAGGAGCCCGGTCGCCGCACGGTCGAGTACTTCAAGGTCGTCAACAACTGGAAGCTCGGGGAGCTGAAGTCCAGCGGCAACTACCTCTGGGTGGTGGGGGACCGCTTCCTCGATCCCACCGGGCTGTACACGATGAGGGAGCCGGCCGACACCAAGGGGATGATCCTTTACCGCAACGGCGTCCAGGTGTTCAAGAGTACGATTTCGGACTTCGCCGCCGTTCCGGTCGCTTCGGGTGAGGCGGACTACAAGCTGGACGTCGAGGCGCGGCGGGACATTCCGGGGTGGGAGTACTCGACCCGGGTCACCACCACGGCCTCGTTCCGGGTGAATCCGCAGCCGGACTCGATCGGCAACTACGTCTCCATCCCGGAGGTCGGCTACGTCGTCGGGGTGGACCTGTCCAACAGGATCCGCGCCGACAAGCCGCAGCGGCTCACGGTCACGGCCCGCCCCACCCGGACCGGCCAGGCGGAGATCACCAAGGTGCGGTCGTGGATCTCTTACGACGACGGTCAGACGTGGAGCAGGCTCAAGCTCGGCCCGGCCGGTGCCGACGGCACGTGGCAGGCGTCGTTCAAGGTTCCCGGCGGCAAGAACACGCCGAAGTACGCGAGCCTGCGCACCGTGGCGACCGACGCGAACGGGCACTCGATCGACCAGACCGTGGAACGTGCCTTCGGGGTCAGGTGACCATCGCGGAAGGGAAGTGCTGGTCCCACGGACCCTGACGGGGGTGCAACGGCCGGCATTCACATGAACGGGCGGCGATCGGTGCCCTCTTCGAACGAGGCCCCGGTCGCCGTCCATGTCCTTGCCGACGTCGACCGCGGCGTGTGTCGGCTCCGTCCCGCCGTCGGTACGGCGATCTTCACGGTGCCGAACGGCGTGCCGACCGTCCCGGCACCGGATCGGGAGGTCACGCGCGCGGTCGCTGCCCTCGCCGACCCCCATGTGTCACTCCGGCTCCGGCGGCAGCAGCCCCGCTCTGGAGGCCGCCACCGCCAGCGCGGTGCGGGACGAGACACCGAGCTTGCGCATCGCTCCGGACAGGTGCTGCCCGACCGTGCGGTGGCTGATGTACAGCCTTCCCGCGATCTGTCGGTTCGTCATACCTCGCGCGGCCAGCCCGGCCACCTCCAGCTCCCGGGGCGACAACTGGTCGCCGTAGCCCTGCGGTCCACGCCGCCACGTGCGCGCCACCTCGGCGCCGTGCTCGCGCAGCAGGTGGGCAACGCGGTCGGCGTCCCGTTTCGCGCCCAGTTCACGCAACCGCCGCTCGGCGTCCGACAGTTGCCGCAGCGCCTCGTCCTGACGGCCCGCCGCGATCAGACATCGGCCGCGACGCTCGAGAGCGAGCAGTTCGTCGTACGGCCGTGGCAGTGCCGCCCATGCCGCTGCGGCGTCGGCGAACAGTTCGGAGGCATCGGGGCGGTGCCTCGCTTCGGCCACGACGGCCCGGCAGGTGGCCAGTGCCGCGGCCGGCGCCGGCGCGGTGCGCTCGTCGAGCCAGGCCGCGAACTGTTCGAGCAGCGCGTCGACTTCGGCGTCCGCGCCGGCGGCCACCAGTGCCTCGACCCGGACGGGAAGCACGTCGGTGGCCCACAGCCACAGGCCCTTCCGCGTGATCGTCGCCACCAGTTCGGCGGTGACGTCCAGCGCCTCGTCGACCGCGCCGTCGAGCAGGCCCACGCGGGCAAGGGCAGCCGCGGGGAGGACCATGGCGTCCACCATGCCGCGTCGGCCGGTTTCGTCGAGGAGGTCGCGCAGCCGGCGTCGGGCCGTGTCCCGGCGTCCTTCGACCAGATCCAGCAGTGCGAGGACCCCGCTCGCCTCGATCCTCGCCTCGTGCAGGCTCGCGGCGGACTCCACCACCGTCGCGGCCTTGTCAGCCAGGCCTGACCAGGTGCCGACATGCCAGTCCAACCGGGCTCGGGTGCTGCTCACCATGCCGAGCAGTCGCTGGTAGCCGGTCGCGTCGATCTCCTCGACGGCCCTGACCAGGAACTGCTCAGCCTGCTCGTACAGACCCCAGGCGATCGCCACGTGACCGAAATTGATCAAGCCACGTACGATCTGCCGCCGCTCGGCGACGGTCCGGGCGTCACCGAGCAGAACCTCATGGGCCGCCTGCCAGCCGGCTTCCTCACCGAGCATCAGAAGGATCGACGTCCGGTCGACAGCCAGTTCCAGTTGTTCCGCCCGCGTCCGCACCTGCGACGCCAGCTCGTTCGCGCGCTCCAACCAGGCCAGGTGGACGCTCGCGGGCCACGGTCCACGGGGGAGCGCCAAGGACAGCATCGCCTTCGCCGCGAGCGTGGGCCGGTCGGCCAGGTCGGGCACGGCGGCCTCGACCTCCTGGTAGACGACGTCGAACTGTCCCAGCTGGAGCAGGAGGCGTCCCAACAGCAGCCTGATCTCACCGCGGTCGACCGCCGGCAGGTCGTCATGGGCCAGGACGGAACGCAGGGCGCTCAGGACGCCGGCCGCCGTGGTGGCGAACGAAGCGGCTCCGGCCGCCGTGAACCGTCCGATCTTCCGCGCCAGACGGACCTGCGCCTCCACGGGGTGTTCGACCTCGGTCAACACCTCCAGCAGCAGCGCCACCGCGGTGTGGTCGTCACCCGATTCCCACGCCATGTCCGCGGCCTGCTCGCTGTACCTGGACCACCCGCTCATGTCGTTGGCCTCGCGCAGGTGCCGGATCAGCCGGGCCACCGGCTGCGGATCGAGGTCACGCAGATGGTCCGCTGCGTCCTGGTGCAGCCGCCATCGCTCCGACGCCGGGATCGCGTCCGCCACGGCCGCCGCGTCGAGCACGTGCCGGAACGCCAGCCGGCCACCACCCGCGTCACGCAGCAGCCCCGCGGCAAGGCTGCGCGCGATGCCGTCCAGGCCGGCCTCGCCCTCCACGCCGGCGACCGCCCGCAACAGCGCCACGTCGGCCGGCTCGCCCAGCACGGCGGCGGCTTCCAGCACCCGCCGCGCCTTTGGGGGAAGCCGGTCCACGCGCTCCAGGACCGAGTCCCGAAGTGTCGGTGACACGTGCAGCTCATCGAGCGCGCGGCGGGTCCACTCGCTGTCCCGGTGGTCGATGCCGCGGCGCTCCCGCATCGACCGGACGGTCTCTTCCAACGCCAGCGGGATGCCGTCGGTGCGCTGGTGCAGTGAAACGGCGAGCGGCTCGGAGACCTCGTCCGCGCCGAGCATCGACCGGACCAACTCCCCGGTCTGCCGCACGTCCAGCGGTTCGAGCTCGACCCTGGTCAGGGTCATGCCCGCGGGCCGGCGGGACGTCAGCCGCCGCAGCAGCGACCCTGCGGGGACGTCGTGCGGGCGGTACGTCAGCAGGATCGACATACGCAGTTCACCAGCGGCGCACAGGGTGAGCAGCCATTCCATCGTCGCCGAATCCGCCCAGTGCGCGTCCTCGACCACGAGTGCCGTGACGTCGAGCCGTTCGAGCAGCTCCGACATCGCGCGCAGCAGCCGGTGCCGCGTCTCCTTCGGGTCCTCCAGCGCTTCCAGGGCCGGCGGCAACTCATCGGCCCACTCGGGAAACAGTGGCCGCAACGCGCCGGCGAGCGGGCTCAGCCCCAGGCCGGACGGCTTCGGGCTCAGACGCCGGACCCCGTCCACGATCGGACCCAGCGGAAACGGCTCGCGCACAGGCGGGCACGGTGCGAGCAGGACGGCGTCGCCCGCGAGAGCCCTGAGTGCCTCGCGCAGCAGTCGGGACTTGCCGATACCGGGCTCGCCTTCGACGAGCACCAGCGAGCCCCCGGCCCGCAGCGCCCGTGTCACGTCGGCGAGGGCATCGTCGCGGCCCACGAGGGCGGGAGCCAGTGCTGTATCCGTGACAGCACCGGACGGTTCGTCGCGCTGCGCGCCGGATTCCAAGCCCTCACGGTGTCGTCCGGTCTGCGTCACCATCAGGCTTCCGGGCTCCCCTCGATCGTGGATATGACGGGGTCACGGTGCACCCACCGACAGGAGGCTAAGCGACGTCGCACAGCACTGTGAAGGCGGCGCCCGATGTCGGCTACGCCTCAGCCACCGTCCGCCGAGCGCATGATCGCCGCGGGCCTGCTCCGGACCGACACCGACCCGCAGCGGCTGGCCCGCTCGATTCTCGCCATCCTGGGGCGGGCTGCTGATGACCAAGACGACCCGTACCGAAGAGCCGCTCCTCGACGCACTCGACACGATCTTCCTCACCCTGCGAGCACACGCCGTCCACTGACCTCCCCTGCTCACCGGCGCCTTCCTGTCAGAGTTCAGCTCCGGCGTTCGGCCTGTCCGTCGCCCAGGACGACGGCGCTGGTGCGGTTGGTGTTGGCGTCCTGGAGGCAGCCGCGCAGGCGCATCACATCGTGCGACGGCAGGGCGGGGCGGATGACGCCGGTGTACACGCCGTCGTTCATCCGGTTCAGCGTGGCGTTGTCGTTGGTGGCCGCGGTGGAGCGGCGGCAGGTCTCCCACAGATCCTGCGCGGCGAGCTGGACGGCCCCCTCGCTCCGGTCGCCGTATGTCTCGACGCGGAAGACCATGGTCGTGCTCGCCGCGTCCGGCGGCTGCTCGGCCCGGGTCTGGGTCGCGTCCGCCAGGGCGGACCACAGCACGGGCACCAGGAGCAGACCGCCGACCGCCGCCGCGACAGCGACCACCTTGCGGCCGATGCGGGCCGCCGGTACGGCCGGGAGGCTACGCTCGCTCCTCGGGGCCGACCAGCGCCCGCCATGCGGAGCGCACCGCGTCCTCCCCTGTGGGCGCCCCCGGTGCCCGGTCCGCGGGTACCAGCACGAACCCCGGCAGCACAGGCAGCCCCGCCACGGCGGCACGGGCCAGATTGGCGGCCTTGGCGCCGGTGGCGGCCGCGTCCTTCGCCTGTTCTGCGTCCAGCGGTACGACCGCCAGTTCCGCGCCCTCGAATCCCATGGGTCACTACTCCTTCGAAGAGGTGATGAGGTAGATCGGCTCCTGTTCAGGGCGCCGAATGACCGCGCCGGAGGCCACCACCACGGCGGACGGCGCCCGTGCGCCGCCGCGCCGACGCCTGAGCAGCCACACGACACCGAACAGCACCACCGCCACGGCGGCGAGCACGGCCGCGCCGATCAGTCCGGCCGCGTGCAGGAAGTCGGTGGCGGCGGCGCCGGCGAAGTAGCCCAGGAGCACGTTCCCGATCCCCCAGAGCAGCGAGGCGACCGTGCTGAAGAGGAAGAAGCGGCGGTACGGCATGCCGGACGCCCCGGCGGCGAACGGCAGGAAGGTCCGCACGAAGCCGATGAACCGGCCCCCGACGACCGCCGCCCCGCCATGACGCGTCAGGAAGTCATGAGCCCGGCCGATCCGGCTGTTGTCCCGTACCCAGCGGGTCAGACGTGCGTTCGGGCGTCGCCCGTACCAGTGGCCCAGGGCATAGCCGAGGCTGTCGCCGGTGATCCCACCGGTCACGACGAGGGTGGCGAGGAGCACGGGGTTGAGGTCGCCTCGACTCGCGATCGCGGACGCGAGGAGGATGACGGTCTCGCCGGGCAACAGCACACCGACGAAGGCGCTGGTCTCACCAGCCGTCAGAGCGAACACGAGGACGTACGACCACCATCCGGCAGCCTCGACCAGAGCACCGACGTCCATGGCCGTCAGCCCGCTTCTCGCAGCGGGGCGGGTCCCGGGGTACCCGTCGGCTCGGACGTCCGGGTGCGGGGCCGGAACGACAGCACCCGCCCCCGCGACTCCCCGGCAGGCAAAGCGTCCGCGCCCCCGCGTGATGTCTTCTCCTTGTCCTCCGGGAGGTGCCCTGCGGCCCACCACGCCAGAAGGGGTACGACCACGGTCGGCAGCGGTGCGAGCCAGAGGTCGCCCCCGGTCGAGGTCCCCGTCACCGCCGCGAGCACCGCGATCAGCAGTGCGGCCGTCCGCGGCCAGGTCTTCGAGGTGGTGGCGACCACCGCCAGCGCCATCAGCACGTACCAGCCGGCACGGACAGTGGGCAGCGCCAGGTAGTCACCGAACAGGGACGCCTCGCGCGCCCCCCGCACCTGGGCGAAGACGATGAGCCCGGCCGTGCCGGACAACAACAACGCGACGGCAAGGCGCAGGTAGACCCGCTGATCCCGCCGGGCCAGCCAGAGCAGGCTCAGCACCGCAAGGGGCAGCGGGGCGAGGGCAAGGATCCAGGTCAGTACCTGTGCCACATCGTGGACGAAGGACGCTCCTCTCTCCGCTGCGACGGTCCCATAAGGGCGGAGATGTTCGGCGGCGGACGACGTCCAGCCGGCCTCGACCAAGGACTCCTCTTCACGGACGGACGCGGCGAGGAGGGCGGCGTACACGAGCAGGGTCACAGCGAGGCCTGCCATCGCGCGCCGTAGGTTCCGCCGGACGGGGGCCTCCATCGGCTGGGTCCGACCGAGAAGTGGCACCCGCCGGGTACCGCGGGTGCGGAGGCCGCCGGCGGCCATGCAACTCACCGGGTCCCTCCGGCATCGTGCGCCAAGCTGCTCAGACGCCGCGTCCTGGCCGCTTCCCACAGCGGCATGACACGTGCGGTCTTCTGCCTGGTCCTGTGCGGTGACGGGGATGCGCCGTTCCGCGGCGATACGGGCTGGATCACGGCAGCCTCCTGATCAGTCACGGGCACGTCATCCGGAGGCGCGCCGACTGGCCCTTCTTATTGACCTAAATAAGTGGTCCGACCGGTCCACTTATTTCTCGCACTGAACGTGACGTGCGTCACACGCTGGGGCGAGCGGGCGTGCCTTGACGCTGTCGATGATCAACCTGTCGGCGCGGGCGGCCGGAAGCGGCTCTCGGCCACCCTGAAGTGGGCTCGACGAGCGCTTTCGCTGTGCGCGGGTTCGCCTCGGAGCAAGACTCGACCGATGCGAGCCGGCCGCGCCATGCGCGCTTGCTCAATCCTTAGGGGAAAGGCCGGCTCCCCGACTTGGATGGGCTTGTCCTTGTCGGCGAAGCAACGGACGGGGTCGGCCGCGAAATCGCGGGAGCGGCGCATGTGTTCCATCAAGGTCCGGCTGCTCGCCATGGTGGCCGGCGTGGGTCCGTCAAGGGTGCGACATGGCAGGCGGACACGCCGACCGGACTTTCGGCAAGTGCCGGTCGCGTAGGTCTACGCCTTCGCGATGCAGTTCGAGCTCGGTGATCGGCCGGCCGGTGGTATTGGTCGCGAAGCACGTGATCCGCTTGCGGTCCCGGACCCTGGGACGATGGGCGAGCCACACGACCGAGATCACAATGCCGCGCATGAAGCCCACCACGGCCTGCCGATGTGGAGGCTGGGTGGATCTCCCTCCTCGTCTCACATTTTTCTCACATACGAGAGCGCACGGGAGCACGCGAGAGCCTCTGACCTGGACATTTGATGTTGCCGCAGACCACGGTGGACCAGGTGGAGGCCCCGTAAGCTAGGGGTATGGCCTACGAGATTCCGGTGACGCAAGCCAGGGCTGAACTCGCCGACCTGATCAACCGGGTGGTGTACGGCGGCGAGCGTGTCGTCGTCACACGGCACGGAAAGCCGCTGGTCGCCCTCGTCTCCGCCGCCGACCTCGAACGGCTGGAGAAGCTGCAGGACTCCGCCGAGGACCAGGTGATCACCTCGGTCTCG
Source organism: Streptomyces sp. NPDC005374 (assembly GCF_042872225.1). NCBI lineage: Bacteria > Bacillati > Actinomycetota > Actinomycetes > Kitasatosporales > Streptomycetaceae > Streptomyces > Streptomyces sp. NPDC005374. Next base: position 281,629 of record NZ_JBIAKA010000010.1, read on the forward strand.
ACCGTGCGCGAGGCCGCGTCCGCTTCCCGCGAACAGCAGCGCTTCGGTATCGCGGCGCACCACCGGGGGACCGGCGCCTCGTAGGAACGCGGACGCCCCGGCCGTTGCTGCCGGGGCGTACGAGAGGGGTTCGGTCAGCGGGCGGGGGCGAGTTCGCGCTCGGCGGAGACGGGTGCGGTGTTGCGCGCCCGGGTCTTCAGCGCGTTGCCCAGCAGCACGGCTCCCAGGCCCAGCGCGGCCCACCAGGCGAGCGTCAGGGCGGGGCCGGTCGCCGCCGCGCCGTCGAAGAAGGACACCGAGCGCAGCAGGGTCGCGCTCGCGCCCGGCGGCAGCCACTGACCGATCGCGCCGACCGGCTCCGGCAGCAACTGCGGGGCCGTGGCGGCGCCCGAGAACGGGTTGCCGAGGAACATCACCAGGAACGCGACGACGGCGATCCCCGCGTGCCCGATGAGGGCGGCGAGTCCAGCGACGGCCGCGCTCACCGCCAGTGTCGACAGTGCGAGCGTCCCCGCCTCGGCCCACCAGTCGCCGGTGAGGACGCCGAGCCAGCTGTGCGCCAGGGCGGCCGCGACGACCCCCACCAGGGCGGCGCCGGCGGTGAGCGCGGTCGCGGCGCGGAAGCCGCGCAGTCCGAGCACGGTCACGACCGCGCCCGCGACGATGCCGGCCAGGGCGAGTGGCAGCACGGACGAGCTCAGGGCCGCGCCCCTCGGGTCTGATGTGGGAGTGGGGACCACGTCCACGGTCTTCGGTACGGCACCGCTCGGCGCGGCCTGCTGGGCCACGGCCTGTTGCAGGAGCTGGGCGACGACCGGGCTCGCGGCCGAGGCGGTCAGCAGTTCGGGCCCCTGTGCGGTGACCACGACCGCTCCGTATACGGTCCGGTCCTCGATCGCGGCCCGGGCGGCTGCCTCGTCGGCGTAACGGTGGATCTCGAAGGCGCCCTCGTGCCGCTGGAGCTGCTTCTCCACCTGTGCGGTCGCGGCGGCCGGCCCGGCCACGCCGAGTGGGAGGTCGCGGGGTGCGGTGCGGGCGGCGGGCCAGGCGAAGGCCCACAGTGCCAGGGCGGCGAGCAGCGGCACGAGGACGACGACCGCGATCAGGCGGCGGGTGGTCATGTGGGACTCCAAAGAGAAGGATCGTTCGTTTTGGTCTTCATCACCGTCCCGCTGTCGACTCCACTTGTCAAGAAGGAATGTTCGTTTTACTTTGGGGGCATGGCCCGCGTATCCCAGGCACACCTCGACGCCCGCCGCCGTCAGATCCTCGACGGCGCCGCGATCTGCTTCGCCCGCAACGGTTTCCACGCCACGTCGATGCAGGACGTCCTGAAGGAGGTCGACCTGTCGGCCGGCGCGGTGTACCGCTACTTCAGCGGCAAGGAGGAGCTGATCGGCGCGATCGTGGAGGAGGTGCTCGGCCAGGTCCGTGACGGCTTCGAGGAGGCGGCCCGCAGCCGTCCGCTGCCGCCCCTGGACCTCCTGGTGGTGTCGGTGCTCGCCCGCGTCCTCGCCACGAAGGAGTCCCTGACCGTGGACGGCCGACCGGCGTTCCCGCGGCTGATCCTCCAGGTGTGGAGCGAGACCCTGCGCAACGACGAGCTCGCGACCGTCCTGCGCGAGGGCTACGGCGCCGTACGCGAGACCTGGACGCGCATCGTCCGGGCGTACCAGGACACCGGGGCGATGCGGGCGGACGTACCCCCGGAGCACGTGGCCCGCACGATGATGGCGGCCGCGATGGGCTTCCTCGCGCAGCAGGCCCTGTTCGGGCCGGCGCCCGCCGAGGTCCTGGGGGACGGTCTACGGGCGTTGATGAGCGTGCGGGATCACAGCTTGGTTAACTTGCCTGAAACCGGATCCAACTAGCCTGCGGATCCACGCCACCAGGGAGTTTGCCCCGGGGCAGCGGCAACCGGACCCCGCACGGTCCGTAGCGAGGACTGTGAGGTGGGACGTGCAACTGACCCCGCACGAGCAAGAGAGGCTGCTCATCCATGTGGCGGCCGACGTGGCCGAGAAGCGCCGGGCCCGGGGGCTGAAGCTCAACCACCCCGAGGCGGTCGCCCTCATCACGTCGCACATCCTCGAGGGCGCTCGTGACGGCCGTACCGTCGCCGAGCTCATGGCCTCCGGGCGGGGAATCCTGGCCCGCGACGACGTCATGGAGGGCATCCCCGAGATGATCCACGACGTCCAGGTCGAGGCGACCTTCCCGGACGGCACCAAGCTCGTCACCGTCCACGACCCGATCGTCTGAGGGGGCCGCCGATGATTCCCGGAGAGATCCTCTTCGCCGACGGGCCGATCACCTACAACGAGGGCCGTGAGGTCACCCGGCTGACCGTCCTCAACGCCGCCGACCGGCCCGTCCAGGTCGGCTCCCACTACCACTTCGCCGAGACCAACCCCGGCCTGGACTTCGACCGCGCCGCGGCGCACGGCAAGCGGCTGAACGTCGCCGCCGGCACCGCCGTGCGCTTCGAGCCGGGCATCCCGGTCGAGGTGGAACTCGTCCCGCTCACCGGCGCCCGCGTGGTGCCGGGTCTGCGCGGGGAGACCGGAGGTGCCCTCGATGCCTGAGATCTCTCGCGCCGCCTACGCCGACCTGTTCGGCCCCACCACCGGCGACCGCATCAGGCTCGCCGACACGGACCTGATCGTCGAGGTCGAGGAGGACCGTTCCGGCGGTCCCGGTCTCGCCGGTGACGAGGCCGTCTTCGGCGGGGGCAAGGTCATCCGCGAGTCCATGGGCCAGTCGCGCGCCACGCGCGCGGAAGGCACTCCGGACACCGTCATCACGGGCGCGGTCATCGTCGACCACTGGGGCATCGTCAAGGCCGACGTCGGCATCCGCGACGGCCGGATCACCGGCATCGGCAAGGCGGGCAACCCCGACACCATGGACGGGATCCACCCCGACCTGGTGATCGGCCCCGAGACCGAGATCATCGCGGGCAACGGGCGCATCCTGACCGCCGGAGCCGTCGACGCGCACGTCCACTTCATCTGCCCGCAGATCGCCGACGAGGCGCTGGCGTCCGGCGTGACCACGCTGGTCGGCGGCGGCACCGGACCGGCGGAGGGCTCCAAGGCCACCACCGTCACGCCCGGCCCCTGGCACCTCGCCCGGATGATGGAGGCGATGGAGCAGTACCCGCTCAACATCGGCTTCCTCGGCAAGGGCAACACCGTCTCCCACGAGGCGATGCTCTCGCAGATCCGCGGCGGCGCGCTCGGCCTGAAGCTGCACGAGGACTGGGGCTCGACGCCCGCCGTCATCGACGCCTCGCTGACCGTCGCCGAGCGGACCGGCATCCAGGTCGCCATCCATACGGACACCCTCAACGAGGCCGGATTCGTCGGCGACACCCTCGCCGCGATCGCCGGCCGGGGCATCCACGCCTACCACACCGAGGGTGCGGGCGGCGGGCACGCGCCGGACATCATGACGGTGGTCTCCCAACCGCACGTACTGCCTAGTTCGACCAACCCGACCCGCCCCTTCACCGTCAACACCGCCGAGGAACACCTCGACATGCTGATGGTGTGCCACCACCTCAACGCGGCGGTGCCGGAGGACCTGGCCTTCGCCGAGTCCCGCATCCGCCCGACCACGATCGGCGCCGAGGACATCCTCCACGACCTGGGCGCGATCTCGATCATCTCCTCCGACGCCCAGGCGATGGGGCGGGTCGGCGAGGTCATCATGCGGACCTGGCAGACCGCCCACGTCATGAAGCGGCGCCGGGGTGCGCTGCCGGGTGACGGGCAGGCGGACAACCATCGGGTACGGCGTTATGTCGCCAAGTACACGATCAACCCCGCCGTCGCCCAGGGCCTCTCTCACGAGGTCGGTTCCGTCGAGACCGGCAAGCTCGCCGACCTCGTGCTGTGGCAGCCCGCGTTCTTCGGGGTGAAGCCGCATCTCGTGATCAAGGGCGGGCAGATCGCGTACGCGCAGATGGGCGACGCCAACGCGTCCATCCCGACGCCGCAGCCGATCCTGCCCCGGCCGATGTACGGGGCGATCGGACGGGCCCCCGCCTCGAACTCCTTCAACTTCGTCGCACCCCTCGCCATCGACGACGGGCTGCCGGAGCGGCTGCAGTTGGGCAAGCGGTTCGTGGCGATCGAGTCGACGCGCCAGGTCACCAAGGCCGACATGCGGGAGAACGACGCGCGGCCCGACGTACGGGTCGACCCCGACAGCTTCGCCGTGCACATCGACGGTGAGCTGGTGGAGGCCACCCCGGCGGCCGAACTGCCCCTGGCCCAGCGTTACTTCCTCTTCTGATGTCCAGGGCTGCGCTTCTCGTCCTGGCCGACGGCCGCTTTCCCGCCGGGGGGCACGCGCACTCCGGCGGGGCGGAGGCGGCCGTGAAGGCGGGGCGGATCACCGGGGCGGAGAGCCTGGAGTCCTTCTGCCGGGGGCGGCTGCACACCGCTGGGCTGGTGTCGGCGGCGCTGGCCGCGGCGGCCGTACTCGGCATGGATCCACGGCAGTTGGACGAGGCCGCGGACGCTCGCACGCCGTCCCCCGCCCTGCGCACGGCCGCCCGCAAGCTGGGCCGTCAGCTGATGAGGGCGGCGCGGGCGACCTGGCCTTCGTCCGAACTCGACGCGCTGGCAGGGGCGTTTCCCAAGGGAGCGCATCAGCCGGTGGTGTTGGGCCTGGCGGCGCGGGCAGCGGGCCTGGGTGCCCTGGACGCGGCGCACTGTGCGGCGTACGAGAGCGTGAGCGGGCCCGCGTCGGCGACGGTGCGGTTGCTGAGCCTCGACCCTTTCGATGCGACGGGGGTGTTGGCGCGCCTGGCGCCGGAGCTGGACCTTGTCGCCGACCGGGCGGTGGAGGCGGCCCGGCGGGTCGTCGCCGGCGAGGGTGTCGACGCGCTGCCGTCGGCGTCCGCGCCCCTGCTGGAGATCGGGGCTGAGGCGCATGCGGCCTGGCCGGTACGGCTGTTCGCGTCATGACGTCCTTTCGCCCCCGCCGCCCCTACCCGTCCCGCCCCGGGGCTCCGCCCCGAACCCCGCTCCTCAAACGCCGGAGAGGCTGAATGACCAGGAGCACCTGATTCAGCCAGGCGGCCCCACCGACCCAGGGGCGCGGGGAACTGCGCGACCGGCCCCCGCGCACCCGCACCCGACCACGACCTCACCCCCCAGGGGCGCGGGGAACTGCGCGACCAGCCCCCACGCACCCGCACCCGACCACGCACCCGCACCCGACCACCACCCCCCCTCGGCCGAGGAGCCGTACATGCACCTGGATCATCATCACGACGGCCCCGCCGCAGTGAGCGCCGACGCGCATCGGCCCGACGGTACGCACCGAGCCCTGCGTATCGGCCTGGGCGGCCCCGTCGGCTCCGGTAAGACCGCCACCGTCGCCGCCCTCTGCCGGGCCCTGCGCGACGAGCTGTCCCTCGCCGTCGTCACCAACGACATCTACACCCGCGAGGACGCCGAGTTCCTGCTCAGGGAGGCCGTGCTGGCGCCCGAGCGGATCACCGCCGTGGAGACGGGGGCCTGTCCGCACACCGCGATCCGGGACGACATCTCCGCCAACCTCGAAGCCGTCGAGGACCTGGAGGACGAGGTCGGCCCCCTGGATCTCATCCTCGTCGAGAGCGGCGGCGACAACCTCACCGCCACCTTCTCCAAGGGACTCGTGGACGCGCAGATCTTCGTGATCGACGTGGCCGGAGGAGACGACATCCCGAGGAAGGGCGGTCCCGGCGTCACCACCGCCGACCTCCTCATCGTCAACAAGACCGACCTGGCCCCCTACGTCGGCTCCGACCTCGCGCGGATGGCCGCTGACGCCAAGGCGCAGCGCGCCGAACTGCCGGTCGTCTTCCAGTCGCTCAGGGGCGAGACCGGCGTCGCGGACGTCGCCGCCTGGGTGCGGACGCAGCTCGCCGCGTGGACGGCGTGACCGCGACCGTGGCCGGGGTGCGGGCCACCGCGCGGATGCTCGCGCGGGACGACGGACGCGGTGGTACGGCCCTGCCCGTGCTGGAGAGCGACGGGCCGCTGGCACTGCGGCGGACCCGGGGGAGCGGGCCCGAGGCGCGGGTCGTGCTGGTCGGTGCGATGAGCGGACCCCTCGGCGGCGACCACTTCACCGTGGAGGCCGGTGTCGAGCCCGGTGCCCGACTGCGGGTCGGCTCGGCCGCCGCCACCATCGCCCTGCCGGGACAGGTGAAGCGCGAGGCCCGCTACGACGTTCGGCTCACGGTCGCCGACGGGGCCGAACTGCACTGGCTGCCCGAACAGTTGATCTCCGCGGGCGGCAGTGACCTGTCCGTCACCACCCGCGTCGAGGTCGGTACGACAAGCCGGTTCGTGCTGCGCGAGGAGCAGGTGCTCGGGCGCGTGGGAGAGGAGCCCGGACGGCTGACCAGCCGGCTCGTCCTGCGCGTGGCGGGGCGGACCGTGCTCGACCAGGAGCTGGCCTGCGGACCCGGCGCGCCGGGCGGCTGGGACGGGCCGGCGGTGCTCGCGGGACATCGAGCCGTCGGCCAACTCCTTCTCGTACGCCCCGAGTTCGCCGGAGAGCCGGCGGCGGCACAGGTGCTCGGCGAGGGCGCCGCCGTCGTACCGTTGGCAGGGCCCGCCGCACTCGTCACCGCCGTCGCCCCGGACGCCCTGCGGTTGCGCCGGGTGCTGGACGAGGCACTGGCGGCCCTGAGCGCATAGTCCGCCCAGCGAACTACCCCTTCCGTTTATCGGATTGGCAAAGAAGCGGCGCATCCCCTGTTCACAAGGTCCGCACAGCCACGAGGATCCCCGTACGAAATCGAAACGACGTACGGGGAGGTCCCTCTTGAGGGAGACGAGACCGAAGTGGCGGACGACCGCGCTCGGTTCGGCCGGAGTGCTCATCACGGCCACACTCATATCCGGTGCCGTCGCGGCACCCGCGGCCGGTGCCAACACGCATGCCGATGTCGCCCGGCACGGGAAGGACCGCGAGACCGTCGGCGCCGAGATCGCCGCCGCCCGGGCCGTGAAGGCCGGGATCGACTGGGCGGACTGCCCCGCCGACTGGGGGATCGCGAAGCCGGTCCAGTGCGGCTGGGTCAGCGTGCCGCTGGACTACGCCAAGCCGAACGGCAAGCAGATCAAGCTCGCCGTCGACCACATCGGCAACACCGGCACCGCGGCGGAGCGCCAGGGCGCCCTCGTGTACAACCCGGGCGGTCCCGGCGGCTCGGGCATGCGCTTCCCGCTCCGCGTCACCACCAAGAACCCGATCTGGGCGAACGTGGCGAAGGCGTACGACTTCGTGGGCTTCGACCCGCGCGGCGTCGGCCACTCCGCGCCCATCTCCTGCGTCGACCCGCAGGAGTTCGTGAAGGCGCCCAAGGCCGACCCGGTGCCGGACTCCGAGGCCGACAAGCGTGCCCAGCGCAAGCTGGCCCGTGAGTACGCCGAGGGCTGCGCCGAGCGCACCGGCAAGGCGATGCTCTCGCAGATGACCACGCCCAACACCGTGCGCGACCTGGACGTCATCCGTGCCGCGCTCGGCGAGAAGAAGCTCAACTTCCTGGGCGTCTCCTACGGCACCTACATCGGCGCCGTCTACGGCACGATGTACCCCTCGCACGTCCGCCGCATGGTCGTCGACAGCGTCGTCAACCCGTCCCGGGAGAACATCTGGTACGAGGCCAACCTCGGCCAGGACATCGCCTTCGAGGGCCGCTGGAAGGACTGGGAGGACTGGGTCGCCGCCAACGACGCCGCCTTCCACCTCGGCACCACCCGCGCCGCGGTCCAGGCGAAGTGGCTCGAACTGCGCGCCACCGCCAAGAAGAACCCCATCGGCGGGGTCGTCGGCCCGGCCGAGCTGATCGGCTTCTTCCAGAGCGCCCCGTACTACGACTCCTCGTGGGTCCCGGTCGCGACGGTGTTCAGCAAGTACTTCGCCGGTGACACCCAGGCGCTCGTCGACGCGGCCGCCCCGGACCTCACGGACACCGCGGGCAACATCACCTCGGAGAACGGCAACGCCGTCTACACGGCCGTCGAGTGCACCGACGCCAAGTGGCCCACCAGTTGGAAGAAGTGGGACAAGGACAACACCGCGCTCAACAAGAAGTACCCGTTCATGACGTGGGCCAACGCCTGGCTGAACCTGCCCTGCGCCACCTGGCCGGTCAAGCAGCAGACCCCGGTCGAGGTCCGCACCGGCAAGGGTCTGCCCGGCGTGCTGATCGTGCAGTCCGAGCGTGACGCGGCCACCCCGTACGAGGGCGGCGTCGAACTGCACAAGCGCTTCAAGGGCTCCCGCCTGATCACGGAGAAGGACGCGGGCTCCCACGGCGTGACCGGCCTGGTCAACCCGTGCATCAACCCGCGGGTGGACGCCTACCTGCTCACCGGCAAGCTGGACAAGGCCGACGTGACGTGCGCCCCGCACGCCACACCGAAGCCGTAGGTCGTACTGAAGCGAAGGGGGCGGCCCGAGCCACGGGCCGCCCCCTTCCTCACCCCCCCTTCCTCACGTCCCGAGGAACGCGTCCTCCGCCGCGTAGTCGAAGAGGTCGCCGTACGTCTGGAACATCTTCGGGTACGCCTCCCGCCAGTCCCGCCCGTCCAGTTGCCGCTCGATCCAGGCGACGGTCTCCGGGAGCCGGTCCGCGTACCGCACCACCGGGCGGTAGCCCAACTCCCGTTCCGCGGCGGACATGTCGCAGACGACCGGCGCGGGCGTGGACCACGGGGTGTCGCCCACGGCCGGTGACGGCGGCGGCCCGTCCAGCAGGACCGTCTCGGTCGTGGCGCCCATGACGGCGTCGATCGCACCGGCGATCTCCGCGACCGTCGGGGCGTCCGGGTCCACGGCGTTGAGGGCCCGGCTGCCGGGCCGTGCCGCCGCGAGCCGGATCAACTCCGCGATGTTGTGGACGCTCGCGGGGTGGAAGCGGCTCCTCCCGCCGAACGGGAGCACCCGCCGAGGGCGGGCGTCGAGATTGCGCTTGACGAAGTAGAGCTCGCGCGGTGTCCGGCAGTGCGGCCCGTGGATCGCGCCCGCCCGCAGAAGCGTCGTGGGCAACCGGTCGCCCGCGGCGAGGAGTTCACGCTCCAGCCCCGCCTTGCGGGTGCTGTACGAGCTCTCGCCCGGCGCAATGGTCCGCTGCGCCTCGCTCAGCGGCACCGGATACTCCGGGAAGCCGTCCGGCTCGCCCTGCGTGTCGAAGGTGCGGCCCTTGTCGTCCTCGTACACCGAGATGCTGGAGATCACCACGGCCGAGCCCACGCGGTCGGCCAGCGACACCAACTGCCGTGCGTGCTCGGGCCCGTAGGCGACCGTGTCCACCAGGACCTCGCAGCCGTCGCCCACCGCGGCGGCCAGAGCGGCGTCGTCCGCGCGGTCGGCCCGCGCCGTGCCCACCCCGGCGGGCCAGCTCTCGTCCCGTCCGCCGCCCCGGGAGACGGCGCTCACCTCCCAGCCGTCCCCGGCCAGCGCCGCCACGGCCACTCGTCCGATCTGTCCGGTCGCCCCGATCACCACAGCACGTCTCATACGGCGACGCTACGGCCGTGAAGGCACCCGGCAACAGGCCGCTCTGCCGACAGCAGAGGTCAGCAGACGTCAACTGAGCGGCAGCCGCGGGAACTTGCGTTCCCTCTCCTTCGCCGAGCGCGCGGCCGCGGCCTCCTCCGCCTTCACCACGGCCGCGTACTGGTCGACGTACTCCTGGTCGGACAGCTTCAGGATGGCGTACATGATCTCGTCGGTGATGGCCCGCAGGATCGCCTTCTCGTTCTCCATGCCCTCGTAGCGGGAGAAGTCGAGGGGCTTGCCGAAGCGGATCACGACGGGGTGGACGTTCGGGATGACCTTGCCGGGCGGCTGTGCCTCGAAGGTGCCGATCATCGCGCAGGGGATCACCGGGACCCTGGCCCTGAGCGCCATCACCGCGACGCCGACCTTGCCCTTGTAGAGGCGGCCGTCGTGGGAGCGGGTGCCCTCCGGGTAGATGCCGAGCAGTTCGTCCTTGCGCAGCACGCCGAGGCCCTCGCGGATGGCGGCCTGACCTGCCTCCTTGCCGGAGCGGTCGACCGGGATCTGCCCGGCGCTGCGGAAGAAGAAGGCGGTCAGCCGGCCCTTGACGCCGGGGCCGGTGAAGTACTCGGCCTTCGCCAGGAAGGTGATGCGCCGCTTGAGCACGGCGGGCATCAGGAAGTGGTCGGAGAAGGACAGGTGATTGCCGGCCACGATGGCCGCGCCCGAGTCCGGAATGTGCTCCAGACCTTCTATTCGAGGCCGGAAGGCCACTCTCAGCAACGGCCCCAACAGCACGTATTTGAGCAGATAGTAGAACAAGAGGGGGCGCTCCTCGGTCGGGCGGACGGCTCAACGCCGCGTTCTGGCTGGTCAACCGGCTCGAGATGGGGTTGTCAGTGTAGGCGTAGGGGGCAGGGGCCGGAACAGCGCCGACCGCGCCACCGGGCTGGTCACCGCGGGCAGCTCCTGATCCGCCGCGGGTCCCGTCGCGTTCACAGCCGCACGATGACCAGCGCCGTGTCGTCGGTGGCGCCGCCGGGCGGGAGAAGCTCCAGCAGGACCGCGTCGGCGAGGGTCTCGGGGTCGTCCCCGCGATGCCGGGCGAGGGAGTCGGCGAGCCGGGTGAGGCCCGTGTCGATGTCCTCATGGCGCCGCTCCACCAGACCGTCGGTGTACAGCGCGAGAGTGGCGCCGCTGCTGAAGGTGGTCGATGCCTGCGGTCGGCCGACCGGGTCGGGGCGGGCGTCGAGCGGCGGGTCGGTCGCCCCGTCCAGGCACTCCACCCGGCCGTCGGGGTGCACCAGCATCGGCGGCGGGTGCCCGGCGCTGCTGTAGGTGATGGTGTGGTCGTCGAGGTCGATGAAAGTGGTGACCGCGGTCGCCGACTCGGCTCCGTCGACCACATGGGCGTAGCGGCCCAGCACGTCCAGGGCCTGCGCCGGGCCCTCGGCCACCCGGGAGGCGGCGCTCAGGGCGCTGCGCAGCTGACCCATCACCCCGGCGGCCGCGAGCCCGTGACCGACCACGTCGCCGACCGAGACACCGACGCGGTGGCCGCCGACCAGGTCGACCAGGTCGTACCAGTCCCCGCACACGTTGAGCGCGCCGACCGCGGGCCGGTAGCGCACGGCGGCCCGGTGCGTGGTCTGCCGGGACGCGGGCAGCATGGCCTCCTGGAGGGTCAGCGCGACCTCGCGGTCGCGGGCGTGGGCCCGGCGCAACCGCTCGTTGAGCTCCTGGAGCTCGCGGGCGCGGGTGTACAGCTCGGCCTCCAGGACCTGGGACCGGTCGCCGTCCGGCCCGCCGCGTGCCCGGATCAGCTCGGTGACCTCCTCGACCCGGTGCACCACCAGCTGGACCTTGCCGTCCGCGCCGAGCACCGGCGCGTTGCACGGACTCCAGTAGCGCTCCTGCCACTCCCCGGGGCGTGCCGGGTTCTCGATGTCGTACCGCTGCAGGGCCATGGAGTCGCGCTCGCCGGTCTCCAGGACCCGGCGCAGGGAGGCGGCCAGATTGCGCATGCCGGACGCGGCGGGGTCGTTGGGGTTGTCCGGGAAGACGTCGAAGAGATAGCGGCCCACGACCTCTTCGCGCCGGCGCCCGGCCATGCGCAGGAACTCCTCGTTGGCGTCCGCGTAGACCAGGTCGGGCGTGAGCAGCGCGACCATGCCGGGCAGTGCCTGGAACACAGCCGCATAGTCGGTGTCGCTGGGTCTGTCGGACATGGCTGCCGCCTCACCGCCGGGATCACACCATTTTCCCACGGTATGAGGGGGTTGCAGGGGTGATTCACGCGTACTCCCGCGGGTCCGGTCGTCAGTCGGTAGGCTCCTGGAGCGACTGCTCGGCCCAGATGACCTTTCCCTCGGGTACGAACCGGGTGCCCCAGCGCTGCGCGAACTGCGAGACCAGCAGCAGACCCCGGCCGCCCTCGTCGGTGGTGCGCGGGTGCCGCAGATGGGGAGCGGTGGCGCCGCTGTCGAACACCTCGCAGACCAGGGACCGCTCCCGGATCAGCCGCAGCCGGATCGGGCCGACGGCGTGCCGGATGGCGTTGGTGACCAGTTCGCTGACGACCAGCTCCGTGGTGAACGCGAACTCCTCAAGACCCCACTCCGTCAGCTGCCGCGACGCCGTCTTGCGGGCCTCGGCGACCCGGGCCGGGTCCATGGGCACGTCCCAGTCCGCGACCTGTTCGGGCCCCAGCAGCCGGGTGCGGGCCATCAGCAGGGCCACGTCGTCGTGCGGCCGGTCCGGGGACAGCGCGTCGACGACCGCCCGGCAGCGCAGGTCGAGCGAGGGCGCGGGACGCTCCAGGGCCTGACGCAGCCGGTCCCGGCCCGAGTCCACGGCCCCCTCCTCGCCACGGGCGAGCAGACCGTCGGTGTGCAGCGCGAGCGTGCTGCCCGCCGCCAGGGCGAGCTCGACGGACTCGAACGGCAGGCCGCCCACGCCCAGCGCCGGCCCCTGCGGGAGGTCCACGAAGGCGACCGTGCCGTCGGGCAGGATCACGGCGGGCGCGGGGTGCCCGGCGGCGGCCATCGCGCACTGTCCGTCGACCGGGTCGTAGACGACGTACAGACAGCCGGAGCCCTGGGCGCTGTCGGTGTCCTCCGTCCCCGGCCCCACACCCTCCTCACGCGCCGCCCGGGCGACCAGGTCGTCGAGATGCCCCAGCACCTCCTCGGGCGGCAGCTCGAGGGCCGCCAGCGTCCGTACGGCGGTCCGCAGCCGGCCCATGGCGGCGGCGGCGCCGATGCCGTGTCCGGGCACCTCGCCCACCACCAGGGCGACCCGTGCCCCGGAGAGCGGAATCAGGTCGTACCAGTCCCCGCCGAGGCCGGTCAGCTCGTCGGCGGGCCGGTAGCAGGCGGTCACCTCCACGGCGTTCTGCTCGGGCAGCCGGTGGGGGAGCAGACTGCGCTGCAGGACGAGCGCGGCCTCCCGCTCACGGGTGTAGCGCCGGGCGTTGTCCACACAGACGGCCGCCCGCGAGACGAGGTCCTCGGCGAGGTTCAGGTCGTCCTCGTCGAAGGGTTCCTGACGGTGGCGCCGGAAGAACGTCGTGACGCCGAGCGTGACGCCCCGGGCGCGCAGCGGCACGACCATCACGCTGTGCAGGCCCAGCTCCAGGAAGGTGGCCTGCCGCCCGCCGGGAATGTCGGTGGCCCACTCCGCGGCCAGCGGATCCAGGCGCCCCTCCCGCCAGGGGGTGCCCGAGGCCAGACAGCGCAGCGGGGGCGAGCCGGGCCGGTAGGCGGCGACCTCGCCGACCTCCACGACGGCCTCCGGGACACCCTCGTTCACCGACTGCTGCCCGGCCCGCAGCAGCGGCACCTGCGCGGTGGGCTCCGCTCCCCGCAGCACCGACTCCAGCAGGTCGACCGTGACGTAGTCGGCCAGCGCCGGTACGGCCACGTCGGCCAGCTCCTGCGCGGTCCGCCGGATGTCCAGGCTGCGGCCGATCTGCTCCCCGGCCCGGTCCAGGAGGGCCAGGCGCTGCCGGGCCCGGTGCCGCTCGGTGATGTCGACGACGGTGTAGTACACGCCCATCGGATGGCCCCGGTCGTCGTCGATCCGGGTGAACGACATCGTGTGCGCGGTCTCCCGGTGCGGGGCGGAGCGGACCCGGCCGACATGCTCGTACTCCACGATCGGCTCACCGGTCTCCAGCACGCGCCGCATCTGCGCCTCGATCGCCTCGGCGTCCAGACCCGGCTGGATCTCGGCGAACCGCAGCCCCAGCCGCTGCGGGGCCGGGGCGCTGCCGAACTGCTCCAGCGCCGGGTTGGACCACACACAGCGCAGATCCGTGTCCACGATGGCGATGCCGATCGGCGAGCGGCTGACCATCTGCTCCAGCACGGGGCGGCTCATGTCCCAGCCGGGAGCCTGCGCCATCTCCGAGAGCAGCACCAGCCAGCGGGCGGAGCCGTCGGTGTCGTCGGCCACCGTGATCCGCACCATGACCCGGACCGGCCGGCCGTGTCTGTGCAGGGCGGTCAGCAGCCCCGCCCAGCTGCCGTCGGTCCGGCACCGTGCGGTGATCTCCGGCAGCCGGCGGGCGTCCTCGGGGGTGAGCAGGTCCGCGACGCTTCGCCCTACGGCCTCCGAGGCGGGGTAGTCCAGCAGCCGCTCGGCGTCCCTGGTCCACCCCGTCACCGTCCCGTGGGCGTCGAGCAGCAGGGGTGCGGCATCGGCCACGTCGAACCGGTGCCGGGCGGTGTCGTGCTCTTCCTGTGCGCCCACGGACGACCTCTCTGTCGCTGAGAGTGGTCTATCACCTCTTCGCATCATCTTCACCCGGTACGTCGGGAGTGCGCCTACGGGGAGGGGCGGAACGGTGGTGTGGCGGGCGCGGGTGCGTGGGGGTTGATCGCGCAGTTCCCCGCGCCCCAGAGGTGGCTATCGGCGCAGTACCTCTGCCAGCACTCCCAGCGCCGATCCCAGTTCCTCCGCCGTGATCGTCAGCGGCGGTGCCAGGCGGATCGTCGAACCGTGGGTGTCCTTGACCAGGATTCCCTCGCGCATCAACAGCTTGCTCACCTCCCGGCCCGTGCCGATCGCCGGGTCGATGTCGACACCCGCCCACAGACCCCGGGCGCGGAAGCCGACGACGCCCTTGCCCACCAGGTCGGCCAGGCCGTCCCGCAGGACCGACCCCAGCTCGGCCGCCCTGCGCTGGAACTCGCCCGTCTCCAGCAGTTCCACGACCGCCGTGCCCACCGCGGCGGCCAGCGGGTTGCCGCCGAACGTCGAGCCGTGCTCGCCCGGGCGCAGCACGCCGAGGACGTCACGGCGGGCGACCACCGCGGAGACCGGGACGATGCCGCCGCCCAGCGCCTTGCCCAGGAGCAGGACGTCGGGGACGACCGCCTCGTGCTCGACGGCCAGCGTGCGGCCCGTGCGGCCGAGACCCGACTGGATCTCGTCCGCGATGAACAGGCAGCCCTTGCGGCGGGTCAGCTCGCGCACGCCGGTCAGGTAGCCGTCGTCGGGGATGACCACGCCCGCCTCGCCCTGGATGGGCTCCAGGAGCACCGCGGCCGTCGTCTCGTCGACCGCCGCCTCCAGCGCCGCGAGATCGTTGTACGGGACCACCCGGAAGCCCGGTGTGAAGGGGCCGAAGCCCGCCCTCGCCGTCTCGTCCGTCGAGAACGACACGATCGTCGTCGTACGGCCGTGGAAGTTCTCCGCCGCCACCACGATCGTGGCCCGGTCGGCGGGGACGCCCTTCACCTCGTACGCCCATTTGCGGGCCACCTTGATGCCGCTCTCCACCGCCTCGGCGCCGGTGTTCATCGGCAGCACCATGTCCAGGCCCGTCAGCCGGGCCAGGCGCTCCGCGAACTCGGCGAGCCGGTCGTTGTGGAAGGCACGGGAGGTCAGCGTCAGGCGGTCCAGCTGCTGGTGGGCCGCCTCGATCAGGGCCGGGTGGCGGTGGCCGAAGTTGAGGGCGGAGTACCCGGCCAGCATGTCGAGGTAGCGACGGCCCTCCACGTCCTCGACCCAGGTGCCCTCGGCACGGGCGACGACCACGGGCAGCGGGTGGTAGTTGTGCGCGAGGACCGGCTCCTCGGCGCTGATGAGATCGGCGGAGGAACGCGTGCTTACGGGTGCGGTCATGAGCGGATCTCCTGGGTGCAGCATTTGATGCCGCCGCCGGCCTTGTGGAACTCGGAGAGGTCGACGGGGACGGGGACATAGCCGTGGTCGTCGAGGCGCACGGCGAGGGCCTCGGCCTGCGGGGCGATGAAGACGTGCCGGCCATCGGACACGGAGTTCAGACCGAACGCCATCGCGTCGTCCCGGGTCGCGAGCACCGCGTCCGGGTACAGACGTGCGAGTACCGCGCGACTGCCCGCCGAAAAGGCCTCCGGGTAGTACACGATGTTGTTGTTGCCCTCGGAGTCGTCGAGGACGAACAGCGCGGTGTCCAGGTGGTAGAAGTGCGGGTCCACCAACGTCAGGCTGATCACCGGGTGACCGAAGAACTCCTGCACCTCGCGGTGCGCCTCCCGGGTCGTCCGGAACCCGGTCCCGGCCAGCACGTACCGGCCCGTCCAGACGAGGTCCCCCTCGCCCTCGCAGACCGCGGCGGGGCGGTGGACGTCGTAGCCCGCGGTCGTGAACCACAGGTCGTAGTGCGTGGACTCGGGGCGCCGCTCGGGCGCGTGGAAGAGGGAACCGAAGACGCGGCCGCCGACGACGACCGCCGAGTTCGCGGCGAAGACCATGTCCGGAAGACCGGGGACCGGCTCCACGGCGTCGATGGTGTGACCGTGCGTCTCGTAGGCCCGGATCAGTGTCTGCCACTGGTCGTGGGCGAGATCCACGTCGACGTGGGTGTCGGGATGCATCCAGGGATTGATCGCGTACTGCACGGCGAAGTGTCTGGGTTCGCAGACGAGGAAACGCCGTCGGCGCTGCACACGGGAGTCGGACACAGAGGGGTTCCTCCGCTTCCTGCGGTGTCTACTGAGGGTTGACACCAAGGTAGGAAGTGACCGGCATGCCCGACAAGCAACATGGCTTGCGTGTCTGCGCAGGAACGCTGCGTGTTCGGCGGGGAAAACGCAGGTCTGCTGCGTTTACCGACTACGCGTCAGGTGCGGGCTGACTCGCGCCCGCCTCGGGGCTTTCCGGGAGCAGGTGGGACAGCACCATCACGCTGATCGTCTTCCGGATGAAGGGCTCCACCCGGATGCGTTCCAGCACCTCCTCGAAGTGCTCCACGTCCCGCGCCCGCACATGCAGCAGCGCGTCCGCGGCCCCGGTCACCGTCATCGCCGCGGTGATCTCCGGATGGTTGCGCACCACCTCCGCGAGCCGCCGCGGCGGGGCCGCGCCCTCGCAGTACACCTCGACGTACGCCTCGGTGCGCCAGCCGAGCGCCCACGGCTCCACCGTGGCCGTGAACCCGGTGATCACCCCGGTGTCCCGCATCCGGTCCACCCGCCGCTTCACCGCCGTGGCGGACAGCCCGATCACGGCGCCGATCTCGGCGAAACTGGTCCTGGCGTTCGCCATCAGCGCGGTGACGATCTTCCGGTCGAGCTCGTCGAACGCGGCGGTCCTGCTGTTCATGCCGGCACTGTATCCAGCGGGGACGTCCGCACCTCGGCACATGTCCAGTCGTATGAATTACTCCTAGACTCCGGGGTCATGCTGCGCGCCCTGGCTGTCGACGACGAACGCCCCTCGCTGGAGGAACTGCTCTACCTCCTGAACGCCGACCCCCGGATCGGCAGTGTGGAGGGCGCCGGTGACGCCACCGAGGCACTGCGCCGCATCAACCGCGCCCTGGAGTCGGGGCCGCACGGGCCCGAGGCGATCGACGTCGTCTTCCTCGACATCAACATGCCGGGTCTCGACGGCCTCGACCTCGCCCGGCTGCTGACCGGCTTCGCCAAGCCGCCGCTCGTCGTGTTCGTCACCGCCCACGAGGACTTCGCGGTACAGGCCTTCGACCTCAAGGCCGTCGACTACGTCCTCAAACCGGTCCGCAAGGAACGCCTCGCGGAGGCCGTCCGCCGCGCCGCCGAACGCCTCGACAGCGCCCCCCGCATCCCCGTGCACGAACCCGACCCCGACCACATACCCGTGGAACTCGGTGGGGTGACCCGGTTCGTCGCCGTCGACGACATCACCCATGTCGAGGCCCAGGGCGACTACGCCCGCCTCCACACCGACAAGGGCAGCCACCTCGTACGGATCCCGCTGTCCACCCTGGAGGACCGCTGGCGCTCCCGCGGCTTCGTCCGCATCCACCGCCGTCATCTCGTCGCCCTGCGCCACGTCGGTGAACTCCGCCTGGACGCGGGCACTGTGAGCGTCCTGGTCGGCGGCGAGGAGCTCCAGGTCAGCCGCAGACACGCGCGCGAGCTGCGGGACCTGCTGATGAGGAGGCCCTGACCGTGCCGCACCAGGACCCCGTCGAGCGGCGTGTCGTCGTCACCGGACCGCCCCGCCGCAGCCGCCCCGCCTCCGGCTACTACCGGCCGCGCACCGAGATCGACGAACAGACCACCCTCGGCCACACCTACGTCCGCTCCCTGATGCGCACCCAACTGCGCGCCGGCCTCGCCGTGTTCGCCTTCCTGGGACTGCTCATCGGCCCGCTGCCGCTGCTCTTCGCGGCGATGCCGGACGCCCGCCGCCTCGAATGGGCCGTCCTCGGCTTCGGTCTCTACGTCCCCCTCGTCCTGCTGGCCCGCTGGTACGTGCGCCGTGCCGAACGCAACGAACGGGACTTCGTGCGCCTGGTCGAAGACCGATGAACGTTGAGGACCGATGAACTCCAGCTACTCGGTGCCCGCCGTCGCCCTGGTGGTCGTGGCCACGGTCCTTGTCGGCGCCTTCGGCCTGCGCATCTCCCGCACCACCTCCGACTTCTACGTCGCCTCCCGCACCGTCGGCCCCCGCCTCAACGCGGCCGCCATCAGCGGCGAGTACCTCTCCGCCGCCTCCTTCCTGGGCATCGCGGGCCTGGTCCTCGTCCAGGGCCCGGACATGCTCTGGTACCCGGTCGGCTACACCGCCGGCTACCTCGTCCTGCTCTTGTTCGTCGCCGCCCCGCTGCGCCGCTCCGGCGCCTACACCCTGCCCGACTTCGCCGAGGCCCGGCTCGCCTCGCAGGCCGTGCGCCGGCTCGCGGGCGCCTTCGTCGTCGGCGTCGGCTGGCTCTATCTGCTGCCCCAACTCCAGGGCGCCGGACTGACGTTGACCGTGCTGACCGCGGCGCCCCAGTGGCTCGGCGGAGTGATCGTCGCGGCCGTCGTGGTCGCCACCGTCGCCGCGGGCGGCATGCGCAGCATCACCTTCGTGCAGGCCTTCCAGTACTGGCTCAAACTCACCGCCCTCCTCGTCCCCGCCCTCTTCCTGATCCTCGCCTGGCAGGGCGACGGCGCCCCCAGTCACGCCTTCGAGGAACCGGCCACCTTCCGCGAACAGCGCGTCGTGCGCGTCGACTCCAGTCTCGACCTCAAGCTGGAGAGCCCCCTGGCCGTCACGGTCAGCGGCACGGTCGACGGCCGCCCGCACGAGGACCAGAAGCTCCAACTCCCCGCCGGTACCCACCACATCGCCAAGGGCACCCGCCTCACATTCGCCGCGGGCACCACCGTCCCCGCAGCCGACCGCGGCACCAGCGACGGCATGTCGACGTCCCTCGCCGCAGGCCGCGAGGAACGGCCCCTGTACGCCACGTACGGCCTGATCCTCGCCACCTTCCTCGGCACCATGGGCCTGCCGCACGTCGTCGTCCGCTTCTACACCAGCCCGCACGGAGTCGCCGCCCGCCGCACCACCGTCGCCGTTCTCGGCCTGATCGGCTGCTTCTACCTCCTGCCACCCGTCTACGGCGCCCTCGGCCGCCTCTACACCCCCGAACTCACCCTCACCGGCGACGCCGACGCCGCCGTCCTGCTGCTCCCCGAGCGGATGATCGGCGGCCTCGGCGGCGACCTGCTGGGCGCGCTGGTGGCGGGCGGCGCCTTCGCCGCGTTCCTGTCCACGGCCTCCGGGCTCACCCTGGCCGTGGCGGGAGTACTCACCCAGGACGTCCTGCCGACGCGCGGCGTACGGCACTTCAGACTCGGCACCGCCCTCGCGATGTGCGTGCCGCTCGCCGCGAGCGTCCTGGTCGGCGGTCTCCCGGTCGCCGACGCCGTGGGCCTCGCCTTCGCGGTGTCGGCCTCCTCCTTCTGCCCGCTGCTCGTGCTCGGCATCTGGTGGTGGCGGCTGACCCCGCCCGGCGCCGCCGCGGGCATGCTCGTCGGCGGCGGCTCCGCGTTCGTCGCCGTGGCCGCGACCATGGCCGGGTTCCCGGCCACCGGCCCCCTGCACGCCCTGCTCGCCTGGCCCGCGCTCTGGTCGGTACCGCTCGGCTTCCTCACCATGGTGCTGGTGTCCCTTGCCACCGCGAGCCGGGTACCGGCGGGCACGGCCGCGATCCTGGCCCGCTTCCATCTGCCGGAGGAACTGCGGACGGAGGTGAAGGCGTGAGCGGATTCCTCGCGGGCCTGTGCGTGGCGATCCTCCCGCTGCTGGCCACCGGCTTCTGGCTCGGCCGGCGCACGGCCCGCCCGCAGAACCTGGGCGGCCTCGGCACCCCCGTCGAACACGCCACCTTCGAGACCCTGCACACCGCCTCCCTGGCCGCACCCCCGCTGCGGGCCGGGCTGACGGAGGAGACCGCCCGCAGGTCGGCCCGCCGGCTGCGCTCCCTGCTCGGCACCGACGCGCTCTGCCTCACCGACCAGAAACAGGTCCTGGTCTGGGACGGCGTGGGCGGCCACCACCGCACCGAGATCATGGAACGCCTCGCCGGACCGCTGGAGACCGGCCGCGGCGAGGCCTTCCCGCTCACCTGCGACACCCCGGACTGCCCGGTCCGCTGGGCCGTCGTGGCCCCGCTCACCGTCGACGAACGCGTCCACGGCGCCCTGGTCGTCTGCGCGCCCCGTGAGTCGGCCGTCCTGGTCCGCGCGGCCGGGGAGGTCGCCCGCTGGGTGAGCGTCCAGCTGGAGTTGGCGGATCTGGACCAGTCCCGAACCCGGCTGATCGAGGCCGAGATCAAGGCACTTCGGGCCCAGATCTCCCCGCACTTCATCTTCAACTCGCTCGCGGTGATCGCCTCGTTCGTCCGCACCGACCCCGAGCGGGCCCGCGAACTGCTGCTGGAGTTCGCCGACTTCACCCGCTACTCGTTCCGCAGGCACGGCGACTTCACCACCCTCGCCGACGAACTGCACGCCATCGACCACTACTTGGCGCTGGTGCGGGCACGCTTCGGCGACCGCCTCGCCGTCACCCTCCAGATCGCCCCCGAGGTGCTGCCGGTGGCGCTGCCGTTCCTGTGTCTGCAGCCGCTGGTCGAGAACGCCATCAAGCACGGCCTGGAGGGCAAGGCAGACAAGTGCCACCTCCAGATCACCGCCCAGGACGCCGGTGCCGAGGCCCTCGTCGTCATCGAGGACGACGGCGCCGGAATGGACCCGGTCCTGCTCCGCCGTATCCTCGCCGGCGAGGTCAGCCCCTCCGGCGGCATCGGACTTTCCAACGTCGACGACCGGCTCCGCCAGGTGTACGGGGACTCCTACGGCCTCGTCATCGAGACCGCCGTGGGCGCGGGCATGAAAATCACCGCCCGGGTGCCCAAGTACCAGCCGGGCGTGCACTCGGCGGGGCGTCTCGGCGACGGCTGAGTCCGAGGTGCTGCAGGGTCAGGTGCTGCGGGTCAGGTATTGCGCGTGGCGACCATCCCGAGGGTGATCAGGCCCAGCACGACCCAGCCGAACCACAGCCAGCCGTTGCTGCCGAGCGCCACCGTGTAGGCCGTCACCGCGACGAGTCCGCCGACGGTGAGCACCCCCATCGTCCTGGTCGAGCCGTCCGTCGAACCGGTACCGGGCATCGCGACACCCTCCTCAGGATTCGTCTCCCTCCATGGTGCCCCCGTTCTGCCTGCGGACGGTGCACACGACGAAATGAGTGCCGTTCTTCCAGGGGCCCTCACTGGTCCAGGAGCCCGCCGTGTAGAGCGACGGATCGAAGCCGTAGTCGCCCGGCGGCACGTCACGCGCGCACGCGGTGTCCGACTCGGTGCGCGCCTCGGGCAGCGTGACGTCGGGGGCCAGACGGGTGAATCCGAGCACCTGCTCGTCGTAGGAGCCCGCGCACGACACCAGCCGGGCGTCCCGGTTGGTGCGCACGTCCAGACAGTCGCGCCGCTGCATGGTCGCCGTGTCCGCGAACGCCGAGCCCAGCGCGCGATGCGTGCCGATCGGCCCGTAAAGCGGCCCGCTCGCGCCCAGCACCAGACACGCGGTACGCCGCCCCGCGGTCTCGAAGCCCCCGTCGGTCGGTACGACGGCCTGGCTGCGGACGTCCGCGAGCCGCTCCCGGATCTCCCGCGTCCGCTCCTCGCACCTCACCGCCCCCGTCCGCCGCGCCTCCTCCGCCGAGGCCGCCGTCACGAACCCCGTCACCTGGCCGTCGGGGGCCGTGCCGCAGGTCGGGTCCGGCTTCAGCCGAGGTGTCCCGCGGAAACGGTCCGAGCCCGGCCAGTCGGCGATGACACAGTCGCCGTCCCGCAGCGGCTTCGACAGCCCCACGGCCTTGCCGTACGGCTGCCGGGCACCTCCGCCGCCGCCTCCGTTGTCCGGTGACCTGTCGGCCATGGCATACCAGACACCGCCCAGGGCCAGCAGGAGTCCGAGACCGCAGGCGAGCACGGCCCGCAGGGCGTGCGAGCGTTCCCGCCGCCGTCGCCCGCCCCGGGGCGGCGCAGAAGGGGGCACGAAGGGCGGCCGGGCCTCGGTGGGGGGCCGGTGCCCGTTCGGCGGTGGCCCGGGTGGCGGCACCTGCACCCCCGCCCAGGGCGGCTGGGAACCGAGGTCGGTCTGCGTCCGGACGTACGGCTCGGCCTGTGGCGTCACGATCCTCGACAGCGCGGCCTCCGCCTCCGCCGCCGACAGCCGTTCCTGCGGGTCCTTCGCGAGCAGCCCCTGGAGCACCGGCCCCAGCGCACCGGCGCGCACGGCCGGCCGCGGCTCCTCCATGACGACCGCGGTGACTTCGGCGAGGTGCGACTCGCGCTCGAAGGGGCCCATGCCCTCCACCGCCTGGTAGAGCGTGCAGCCCAGCGAGAACAGGTCCGCGGCCGGGGTGGGCGCCCCGCCCGTGGCACGCTCCGGCGCCAGAAAGCCGGCCGTGCCCACCAGCACCGACGCCAGGGTGTACCGCGTCTCCCCGGCGTCCGGCTGCACGGAGATGCCGTAGTCGGCGAGCAGGACGCGCCCGTACGGCGATCCCGAGCGGTCCGGCGCGAGCAGGATGTTCGCCGGCTTCACGTCCCGGTGCATCACGCCCCGCCGGTGCCCCGCGGTCAGCGCGTCCAGCACGGCCAGTCCGATGCGGGCGCACTCGGCCGGGGCCAGCGGCCCGTGCGCGTCGACCAGGTCGCGCAGGTCCAAGGCGTCGGCCACGTACTCCATGACGATCCACGGCAGCCCGTCGTGCTCCAGCACGTCGTGCACGGTCACCACATGCGGGTGGCCGCGCAGCCCGGCCGCGTGCCGGGCCTCCGCCCGGGCCCGGGCCACCCGGGCCTCCCGCTCGTCGGCGGCCTCCACCGGGTCACGGAACACGATCTCCTTGAGCGCGACCTCACAGGCGAGTCTCTGGTCGTGGGCGAGCCACACATGGCCCATGCCGCCACTGCCGAGCGGGTTCAGCAGCAGATACCGGCCGGCGATGACCCGGCCCACTCCCGACGTCGGTGATCCTGAAGGCATCCGGTGACTCTCCGGTTCTGCGGGGCGCTACGTGGCGACGGTCGTGCTCGGCCCGTCCGTGGCGGGCGCACCGGTGGCCGTGGGATCGCTGGTCGCCGGTTCGCTGGTGACTGGGGCGCTGCTCGTCGACGGCGGTGGCGGTGGCGCCGTCGAGGGAGGTGGCGGCGGTGGCGGTGGCGGCGGTGCGCTGCTGGTGTGCGGACCGCCGGCCGGAGACGTGCTGGTGGTGGCCGGCGGACTCGGCGGGCTGCTGGACTTCCCGGCCGACGGCGAGCCAGGGACCGTACTCGACGCCGGCGGGGACGAGGCCTTCCCGGGCTTGCCGCTCGACGAGGACGGAGGAGCCGAAGAGGACTTCCCGGGCTTGCCACTGGACCCCGACGGCCCTGACGACCCCGACGAGCCCGACGGCGGCGGCGTGACGGTGGGCGGTGTCCTCGTCCCCGAGGACGGCGGCGGGGGAGTGGCCGTCGGCTCGGACGCCCCGCCGGAGGTGCTCGCGCCGCCCTCGGCCACGGCCAGCATCACGTACTGCCCGAACGGCAGCTCCGTCCCCGCGGGCGGATCGGTCGCCGTGACCTTCGCGCTGTCGGACGGTGTCACTTGCCCGGCGTACCCGGCCGCCAGCCCGGCGTCGATCAGCTCCCGACGGGCATGGGCGAAGGTCGCTCCGGCGAGATCCGGCACCGCACGCGGCTTCTTCGTGTTGAAGGTGGTGTCCTTCTCGCCGGTCGTGCCGGTCGGCCGGCTGATACCGCGGGCGGGTTCCCGGACGTCGACGAGAGCGATCCTCTCCAGTTTCCGCGGAGCGGGCTTCACGGTCACCACGGCGTCCCGCTCGTATCCCGCCCACTTCTTGTTGCCGTCCTCGAACTGGACGGAAATACGGCTGGTGTCACCCTCGAAGGGGCGCAGCGGATTTCCGCACGAACACTTCACAGCCGGAAGCCCCTGTTCATCGACGAGAATCGCGATTCCCGCCTGGAGCAGGGAGTTGTACGGGACGGCCATTTCCTTCTTGTAGTCGTGGTTCTTGACGAGAGTGTCGTGACGCAGCAGAACCGGTGTGAGTCGGTCCAGATATTCCGGTATCTCGTCCGTGCCGATGTCCAGCACACCGGCCCACGCCTGTGCCTTTTTGTGATTCCTGGGATCGGTGAGGAATCGTTGGAGTGTGGCGACGTCACAGATGGTCGGCTGTTTGCTGCCGCCGTAGAGACCAGGCGTGTCCCCCTGCTGGAGGCTTCCCTGCACGGGTCGCGAGCGCACGGCGGTGTCCTTGCCCAGGCCGCTGCCCTCGTCGAAGAACGGCGCGAGCGACGGCATATGGGCGGCGACCGCCTTGACCGCCGTCAGTGGAGCGGCGTGGTCACAGCCGCTCACCAGTAACGTGAATATCGCCAGCAATGCGATCTTGTGCATAAATGCGCGAAGTGTCATCACCGCTCCCCCCGGCGGTTTACCCAACGCACTTCATGCTACTGAATGCTTCGGAAAGACGAAGCCTTTCAACGCCCCTGCGAGTTCAGTGAGGCCAAATATGCGTTGTACGCCTCGAGTTCCTTGTCGCCGTCCCGGTCGGCGGCCCGGTCCTTGCGCTTGGCCTGCCGCTGCTCGGAGCCGTACCACTGGAACAGCAGTGCGATCAGCACCAGTACGGAGGGGACCTCACTGAACGCCCAGGCGATACCGCCGGCGTAGTTCTGGTCGGAGAGCGCGTCGATGCCGAGCGAGGCGGGCGGGTTCTTGAAGGTCTCCACCATGGGCTCGGACGCCATCATCAGCGCGATGCCGAAGAACGCGTGGAACGGCATCCCGGCGAACAGCTCCAGCATCCGCATCAGATAGCCCGGTCGCTGCGGCCCGGGATCGACGCCGATGATCGGCCAGAAGAAGACGACGCCGACGGCGAGGAAGTGCACCATCATCGCGATGTGCCCGGTCCTCGACCCCATCAGGAAGTCGAAGATCGGCGTGAAGTACAGCGCGTACAGGCTCGCGATGAACAGCGGAATGGTGAACGCCGGATGCGTGACCATCCGCATGTAGCGGCTGTGCAGCAGCGCCAGCAGCAGCTCACGCGGCCCCTTGCGCCCCTTGCCCGCGACGGGCAGTGCCCGCAGCGCCAGCGTCATGGGGGCGCCGAGCAGGATCAGGATCGGCGACAGCATGCTGATCACCATGTGCTGCACCATGTGCACGCTGAACATGACCATGCCGTAGTCGTTCAGCCTGGTGCACATCATCAGTCCGATGGTCAGCACACCGGAGACGAAGGAGACGGTCCGCCCCACGGACCACGAGTCGCCCCGCCGCCGCAGCCGCAGAACCCCCCACACATACAGACCGAGCCCGAGCAGACAGGCGACGAGGAAGAACGGGTCAGCAGACCACTGAAGTCCGCGCCCCAGCGTGAACGGCGGCAGATCCATGGTCATGCCGTGCCCGCTGTGATCCATGCCGACGGCTCCTGATTCGTGGGGGTTGTGCACGTCTGTCCACGCCCAGACTAGAACCGCCCCCGGTCGCGTCTGCGACCGGGGGCGGCTTCTTCAGGTCCGTGCGAGCGATCCAGTGCGCGTCGATCTAGAGGACGCACTCGGCTTCCTCGTAGCGTTCCGCGGGCACCGTCTTCAGCGTCTCGACGGCCTCCGCGAGCGGCACCATCACGATGTCCGTCCCCTGGAGTGCGGTCATGTGCCCGAACTCCCCACGGTGCACGGCCTCCACCGCGTGCCATCCGAACCGGGTGGCGAGAACGCGGTCGTACGCGGTCGGCGTACCCCCGCGCTGCACATGCCCCAGGATGACGGGCCGCGCCTCCTTGCCCAGCCGCTGCTCCAGCTCGATGGACAGCTGGCGCGCGATCCCGGCGAACCGCTCGTGCCCGTAGATGTCCTTAGCGCCCTCGTCGAACTCCATGGACCCGGCCGCCGGCTTGGCACCCTCGGCCGCCACGACGATGGCGAACCGCTTGCCCGCCTCGAAGCGTTCCCCGACCCGCCGCGCCAACTCCTCGATGTCGAAGGGGCGTTCCGGTACGACGATGGCGTGCGCACCGGCCGCCATGCCGGAGTGCAGCGCTATCCACCCGGTGTGCCGCCCCATGACCTCGACGACGAGCACCCGCTGGTGGGACTCGGCGGTGGTCTTGAGCCGGTCGAGCGCCTCGGTGGCGACACCGACCGCGGTGTCGAAGCCGAAGGTGACGTCGGTGACCGCGATGTCGTTGTCGATGGTCTTGGGCACACCCACGATCGGCAGACCGGCGTCCGACATCAGCCGGGCCGCCTTCAGCGTGCCCTCACCGCCGATCGGGATGATCGCGTCGAGCCCGAGCTCCTCGACATGGCCCTTCGCCCGCTCCACACCGTCACGCAGATGCGAGGGCTGGACGCGTGAGGAGCCGAGGATCGTGCCGCCGCGGGCGAGGATGCCGCCGACGGCGTCAAGGTCGAGCTTGAGGTAGTCGCACTCCAGGAGGCCCTTCCAGCCGTCCCGGAAACCGATGACCTCGTCGCCGTGGTCGGCGACGGCACGGTGCACGACGGACCGGATGACGGCGTTCAGGCCGGGGCAGTCGCCGCCGGACGTGAGGACACCAATGCGCATAGCCCGAACAACCTTCTCACCGAGTCGACGTGGGTCGGATCCGGACCACGTCGTCCGGCTCGAACCCCGCCAGAGTAGCGGCAGGAGGGGGCGGGGCCGTAGCGTGCGTCCGCCTGCTGGACGGGTCCGCTCACCTGTGCGGACCCGTCGACAGACGGGCCGTTCACGCCGACCTGAACAGCCGGTGTCGTCGCAGGTCAGGCAGGCTGCTGGGCGGATGCGATGCGCTCGCTCCGCAGCGCCTCGTACCAGCGGTCGTCGGTCGGCGGCAGGGCGTTCACGTCGAGCGCCAGCTTCAGCAGCAGGTCGGCGATGAGCGGATTGCGCGCGAGCACCGGTCCGTGCATGTACGTGCCGAAGACGGTGTCGTTGTACGCGCCCTCCGTACCGTCCCCGGTGCCGTTGCCGTTGCCCAGGCGGACGTTGGCGAGCGGGCGGGCGGTGGGGCCGAGGTGGGTGACGCCCTGGTGGTTCTCGAACCCGGTCAGCGGGGGCAGGCCGAGGCGCGGGTCGACGTCGCCGAGCACGTCACCGACGCACCGGGCGCCCTCGCCGCGCACGGAGACCACGTCGAGCAGGCCGAGGCCGGGTTCGCGCTGGCCGAGGTCGTTGATGAACTCGTGGCCGAGGATCTGGTAGCCGGCGCACACCGAGAAGACGATCGCGCCGTTGCCGACGGCCCGCTCCAGTCCGCCGTCCCGGCGCAGCCGCTCGGCAGCGAGCCGCTGGGGGCGGTCCTCGCCGCCGCCGATCAGGTAGATGTCGCCGGAGGTCGGGATCGGCTGGTCGCTGCGCACGTCCAGGCGGGCCACGTCGAGGCGGCGCTGACGGGCCCGGCGCTCGACGACGAGGACGTTGCCCTGGTCGCCGTAGGTGCTGAGCAGGTCGGGGTAGATCCAGACGATCCGCAGTTGGTTGTCGCTCACAAAAGTCCCCTGTGTCTCAGTTGCCGACGCGGCGGCGCAGGTCCTGGAAGGCGGTGTAGTTCGCGATGACCTCGATGCGGCCGTGCGGGCTCATCGACACGGCCTGGTCGAGGTTGTCGCAGACCTGGAAGTTCTGGTTCGCGACCTCCAGACGCACCGCGAGGTCCAGCTTGCGGTCGCCGATCACGCAGATCGGGTGGCCGGTCAGCCGGGTGTAGTCGACGTCCCACAGCCAGGAGGTGTCGGTGCCGTCGGCGCCGCGGGCGTTGACGGAGAGGATCACCGGGGTCGGCGGCGGATCGATCAGGCTGAACGTTTCGAGCCAGCCCGCCGGGTTCTTCGCGAGCAGCAGGCGCAGGTCGCGCTGCTGGAACTGGACGACGTCGTAGCGCCCGGCCACGGCCTGCACCTGGTACATGCGTTCCAGGGCGACCTGCGGCGGCACGCCGAAGACGGCGGCGACGGCGGCGGAGGAGGCGGCGTTGGCCTTGTTGGCCCGGCCGGGCAGCTGGAGGTGGATGGGCCAGGCGGACCCGTGCGGGTCGAGGACGTGGTCACCGGAGAGCGCCCAGCTCGGCGTGGGACGCCGGAACCCGCACTCACCGCAGAACCAGTCGTCGCCCGGCCGCTGCATCACGCCGCCACAGGACGGGCAGGACCAGGCGTCGTCCTTCCACATCTGTCCGGCGGCGACCCAGATGACGTTGGGGGAGGAGGAGGCGGCCCACACCACGAGCGGGTCGTCGGCGTTGGCGACCACGACGGCCTTGCTGCCCGCAAGCCCCTCACGCCAGTTCTCCGCGAGCATGCGGGTCTCGGCGGCGCGGTCGAGCTGGTCGCGGGAGAGGTTCAGCAGGGCGATGCACTTGGGGTCGGTGTCCCGGGCCACGCCCGCGAGGTACTTCTCGTCGACCTCGATGACGCCGTACCGGGAGTCGGAGCCGCCCGCGAGGGCGGAGGTGATGCCGGCGGGCATGTTGGCGCCGAGCGCGTTGGAGACGACGGGTCCGGCGGCGCCCAGCGCTTCCGCGATGAGCCGGGTGGTCGTGGTCTTGCCGTTGGTCGCCGAGACGAGGACGACGTCCAGGTGCTGGGCGAGCCGCGCGAGGAGGTCGGGGTCGAGTTTGAGCGCCACCTTGCC
Organism: Streptomyces sp. NPDC005374; assembly: GCF_042872225.1. Lineage (NCBI taxonomy): Bacteria > Bacillati > Actinomycetota > Actinomycetes > Kitasatosporales > Streptomycetaceae > Streptomyces > Streptomyces sp. NPDC005374. The sequence goes on from NZ_JBIAKA010000010.1 coordinate 310,626, forward strand.
GCCGATGACCGAACCGCTGCCGCGACCCGCGGCTCGGGATGCCGCCGCGACGGCCTTGCCCGCCGTCACGGCGAGCTTGGCCCGCGGCGAGAGCGGGTCCGAGTTGGCTGTCATCAGATCTCGATCCTCCTTGCGTACGCGCCGCGACTCTGCCTCCGGCCACGTGGTGTGGAGCTCAGCCTATCGAGATCCGTTGGCACTCCCGAATCGCCGTACCCTTGCGGCCATGCGAAACGGCTCCATTCCGGGCACCCATGGCCGAGTCCGGCCCCTCACCCTGCTCGGCGGCCCCGGGCTGCACGAACCCTGCGGGGTCGTCTCCGACTTCGGCCCGGAACTGGCGGCGCTCGTGGAGGACTTGTTCGCCACGATGTACGCGGCCGAGGGCGTGGGCCTCGCGGCGAACCAGATCGGCGTGCCGCTGCGCGTGTTCGTCTACGACTGCCCGGACGACGAGGAGGTCCGCCACGTCGGCCATGTGGTCAACCCCCGCCTGGTGGAGACGGACGGGATCGTCCTGCGAGGCCCGGAGGGCTGTCTGTCCCTGCCGGGCCTGGAGGCCGGAACGGAACGCCACGACCACGCGGTGGTGGAGGGGGTCACGGCAACGGGAGAGCCCGTGACGATCCACGGCACGGGCTTCTTCGCGAGATGTCTGCAACACGAGATGGATCACCTGGAGGGCAAGGTCTACGCCGACCACTTGAGAGGTTGGCGCAAGCGCAAACTCATGAGAGAAGTGACCAGATCCTCTTGGCGCAGGCCCAGCTGACCCACCCAGGGGCGCGGGGAACGGCGCGACAAGCCCCCACCGGGCCGCACCCGACATGCAACCGTCAGAACCCCGGACCCCCCACCTTGTCCCCCGCGGCAGCCAGCCGCCCCCACAGCAGATCCGCCATGTTCCGCACCAACTCGGCCCGGGAGCACGGCCGTTCCCCGAGCCACCAGTCACCGGCGGCGTACATCATCCCGACGATCCCGTGGCCCCACACCCGGGCCAGCAACTGACTCCCGGGCCCGAGGTCCAGCCGCTCCTCGATGACCTGCCCCAACTCTTCACCCATCCTGCGCAACAACGGCGCGGAATGCTTACCGACGTCGAACCCCTGGTCGCCGACCTGGCTTCCCTCCGAGGGGTGCATCAGGAACCGGTACACCTGAGGGCGGGCCTCGATCGCGGCCAGATAGGTGTCCAAGGTCGCCTCGACCCGCTCACGCCGTTCCGCGGGGGCGTCCAACGCCGCCCGGAGCGAGGCCAGAAGGGCGTCGGTGTGCCGCATGGCGAGCGCGGCGTAGAGTCCCCCCTTGTCACCGAAGTGCCGGTACAGAATCGGCTTGGTGATGCCGGCTTCGGCGGCGATCGCGTTCATGGAGGCCTGCGGCCCGTCGCGCAGCACCACCCTGTCCGCGGCCTCCAGCAGTTCGCGCCGGCGGCGGTCGGCGGACCGCTGCTGATCGGTCCGCTGTGTGGTGTCCATGAGCTCTCCCCACCCGTACTGAATCGGTAACGCCTGCGCAAACTAACACCCGACAGGCGATTGGCATCGAACAGGCTGCTGATCGGGCATCGGCAGTTGACTTTTCCTACCCGTGGGTAACAGACTCGTGTTACCGCTAGTAACACGTATATGCACCGCCGCTGGAGGGGACATGGCCGAGTTCACCATGGAGCTCAACGACGAACAGAAGGAGGTCCGGGACTGGCTGCACGGCTTCGCCGCCGACGTCATCCGCCCCGCGGCCGCCGAATGGGACGAGCGCGAGGAGACTCCCTGGCCGGTCATCCAGGAGGCCGCGAAGGTCGGCATCTACTCCCTCGACTTCTACGCCCAGCAGTACTTCGACCCCACCGGGCTCGGTATCCCGATGGCGATGGAGGAGCTGTTCTGGGGCGACGCGGGCATCGCCCTGTCGATCGTAGGCACCGGTCTCGCCGCTGTCGGCGTTCTCGCCAACGGAACCGAGGAGCAGATCGGCACCTGGATCCCGCAGATGTACGGCGACGCCAACGATGTCAAGGTCGCCGCCTTCTGCTCCTCCGAGCCGGACGCCGGTTCCGACGTGGCCTCCATGCGCACGCGTGCCGTGTACGACGAGGCCAAGGACGAGTGGGTGCTCAACGGCACCAAGACCTGGGCGACCAACGGCGGTATCGCCAACGTCCACGTCGTCGTCGCGGTCGTCGACCCGGAGATCGGCTCCAAGGGCCACGCGTCCTTCATCGTGCCGCCGAACACGCCGGGCCTGTCCCAGGGACAGAAGTTCAAGAAGCACGGCATCCGCGCCTCGCACACCGCCGAGGTCGTGCTGGAGGACGTGCGCGTCCCCGGCCACTGCCTGCTCGGCGGCAAGGAGAAGCTGGACCAGCGCCTGGCGCGGGCCCGGGAGCGCGCCAAGGCCGGCAACGGCGAGCGCGTGAAGAACGCGGCGATGGCCACGTTCGAGGCGTCGCGGCCGGCGGTCGGCGCGATGGCCGTGGGCACCGCTCGTGCCGCCTACGAGGTGGCCCTGGACTACGCGAAGACGCGTGAGCAGTTCGGGCGCCCGATCATCGACAACCAGGGGGTGGCCTTCCAGCTCGCCGACATGCGGACGTCCATCGACGCGGCCCGGCTCCTGGTCTGGCGTGCCTCCTGGATGGCGATCAACGGCAAGCAGTTCACTGCCGCCGAGGGCTCGATGTCGAAGCTGTTCGCGAGCGAGACCGCGAAGCAGGTCACGGCCCAGGCCGTACAGATCCTGGGCGGCAACGGCTACACGCGGGAGTACCCGGTGGAGCGGATGCACCGGGACGCGGCGATCTACACGATCTTCGAGGGCACGAGCGAGATCCAGCGGCTGGTGATCGCCCGGACGCTTTCGGGGATGTCCATTCGGTAGTCGGGCGGCTGCGGGGGTGTGAGGGCTTGTCGCGCCCACGCGGCGGAGCCGCACATCGACACAGCCCCGCGCCCCTGAGTACTCACCTGTGCCTCAGTGGAGTGAGCTGTTGGATGTCGTATCTGGCTCGGAGCTGCTCGATCGCCTCGTGATCCGGCGGGCCGCCGGCCCCCAGAATCTCCAGCAACTCCTCGAAGTACCGCTCGTGATCCGGTGGCGGGCTGGCCTGGAAGAACAGCTTCGCCGGCGTGTCCGTCGGGTTGGCGAAGGCGTGCGGGCAGCCCGGGGGGACGACGATCACCGTCCCCGGTGTCGCCCGCACCACCCGGTTGCCCGAACCCGACTCCCAGCGCTGCCAGTTGTCGGGGGTCCGCACCCGCGGCTCGAAGGCCAGGACGTCCAGTTCGCCTTCGAGGACGTAGAACAACTCCTCGCTGCGGGTGTGCACATGGGCGCCCACGTCGAAGCCGGGCGGGACGATCACCTCGAACGTGGACGCCGTGCGGGAGTGTGAACCGGTCACCTTGAAGGTCACATGCTGGGCGGGTGTCTGCACGACCCTGCCGTGCCCCGGAGGGACCAGGAGCCCTTCGGGAGCCGTCACCACGTCACCGGGAGGGCCTCGGGCCCGCGGATCAACGCACCCTTCCTGAACGGAACTTGCTTCGGCTCCACCGCCAGCCTCAGGCCCGGCAGCCGGTCGAGCAGCGCGTCGACCAGCAGCTCGGACTCCAGCCGGGCCAGCATCGCGCCGGGGCAGTAGTGCGGCCCGAAGCCGAAGGACACGTGCGGGTTGGGGCTGCGGGCGAAGTCGATCGTCTCCGGATACGGGAAGACGTCGGGGTCCCGGTTCGCGGAGAGATACGACACGTAGACGGGGTCGCCCGCCCGGATCCGTACGCCCGCGATCCCCACGTCCTCCAGGGCGATCCGGGACAGGCCGACCGCGTTGCGGTGCGGGATGTAGCGCAGCAGCTCGTCGATGGCCCGAGGGCGGATCTCCGGCTCGACGCGCAGGCGTTCGGCCAGGTCGGGGCGGGTCAGCAGCAGGTAGAACATCTGGCCGCTGTTGTTCGTCACCGCCTCGCCGCCGATCTGCAGCAGCACCGCGAGTCCGACGGCCTCGTCGAGCGTCACCTCGTCGCGGCCCACGGCGGCACCCAGCAGGGAGGCCACGTCCTCGCCGGAGCCGCCCTCCCTGAGGCCGATGAGGTCGGCGAAGTAGGCGCCCATCTCGCTCTTGGCCCGCTCGCTGGCCCTCGCGCCGTGCGAGGACGACAGGATCAGCTGGGTCCAGGTGTGCATGCCCTGCCGGTCGGCGGCCGGGACCCCCATCAGCTCGCAGATCACCGCGATGGGGAAGGGGCTCAGGACGGTGGCGGTGAGGTCCGCCGGCGGCCCGTCCTGCACCAGTTCGTCGACCAGTTCGTCCAGCATCCGCCGGGACCTCTCCCGGACCCGCTCCACGCCCTTCGCGGTGAACGCGGCGGCCACCGAGCGGCGCAGCCGGGTGTGGTCCGGCGGGTCGAGGAAGCCGACCGCGCCGCGCTGCGGGATGAAGTGCGGGGCGAGCCGGGTGACCGGCTGGTCCATGACGGCCTCACGGCTGAAGCGGGGGTCGTTGGTCACCGTCCGCACGTCCTCGTACCGGGTGACCAGCCAGGCCCAGCCCTCGCCGTTGGGCAGCTGGATCCGGGTGACGGGGCCCTCACGCATCAGCTCGGTCAGCACCGGGTCGAAGTCGACGCCGTTCAGTTCGAGCGCCGGCCAGTGCCGGATCGGGGGCAGGAACTCGGTGATCGTCTCGTCGGTCATCTTCACGCCGTCTCGTCGGGGCGATGCCAGCGGCCCAGGGACATTTCCGCGGTGATGCCGGGTCCGAACCCGGCCAGCAGCCCACGCGCACGATCGCGTGGCCCGCCCTCGTCGAACAGCCGCCGCAGCGCGTCCAGTACGACGGCGCTGGCGATGTTCCCGTACTCGGTGAGCGTGGCCCGGCTGAACCGGAAGGCGTGCGGGTCGACCTGCAGGAACCTGCTGAGGTCGTCGAGTATGCGGGGGCCGCCCGCGTGGATGATGTAGAAGTCCAGGTCGGCCGCGTCCCAGCCGTGCAGACCCGCGAGATCCTGGAGCGCCGGGGCCAGGGGCTCCATGGTGGTCGGCACCCGCTTGTCCAGCTGGAAGTGGAAGCCGGTCGCCCGGACGTCGTACATGATCCACTCCTCGGTCTTGGGGATCAGGTACGAGCCGTTGCGCTCCAGTTCGATGCCCGCGCCGCCCCGGCCGCGCACCACGGCGGCGGCGATACCGTCGCCGAACAGGCCGTTGGACAGCAGGTTGCCGATGCCGAGGTCGCCCGGCTGGTAGCACAGGGAGCAGAACTCGCAGGCCACCACCAGGGCGTTGGCCCCGGGGTAGGCAGTGCAGAAGTCGTGCGCCCGGTTGATCGCGGCACCGCCGGCGGCGCAGCCCAGCTGGGCTATGGGCAGCTGACGGGTGGTGCTCTCGAAGTCCATCTCGTTGATCAGCCACGCCGTCAGCGAGGGCATCATGAAGCCGGTGCACGACACGTAGACGATGACATCGATGTCGGAGGTCAGGAGCTCGGCGTCGTCCAGGGCCCGCTGTACGACCGCGGGCACCCGCGCCTTCGCCTCCGTCACGTAGACCTTGTTGCGCTCCTCGAACCCGGGATGCCTCAGCGTCTCCTCGATGGGCTGCACGATGTGCCGGGTACGCACCCCGGTGTTCTCGATCAGCCGCAGCGCCAGCGGCAGTTGAGGGTGATCGGTGTGCAGGGAACGCGCCAGCTCCAGCGTGTCCTCCATCGTGATCACGTACTCCGGGACGGACACCGAGGGTCTGCACAAAGTCGCCATGAACCGCCTGCCTTCACCTCAGAGACTGGTCCAGACCACAATCACGTGAGGAGGCGGCGAGTTCGCGCGGAATTACTCCAAACGGGGTAAGCGCCCGAAGGGGCGCGGGGCTGTATCGATGTGCGGCTCCGCCGTGTGGGCGCGACAAGCCACGACGCACCCGCAGTCGGCAACGAACGAGCAACCCCTACGGCGCCCCACCGCTACTGTGCGCAATGCACGCCACATCAATGCGGTCGGCCAGCTTCGCCAGCTCGATCGTCAGCGCGGCAACCGTATCCTCGTCCAACCCCTCCGCCCCGGCCTCGACCAGGTGCAGCCAGCGTCCGCCGAGACTGCGCAGCAGCTTGCTCACATCGGCGGCAGCCACCTGCAGGGTCCCGCGGTCGTCGACGATCAGAGGGAGAGTCACTTCGCGGTTCACACCCGGGATCGTAGCCGCGCAAGCGTCACGCTCCGTGCCAAACCGTCGTGATGTTGCAGAACTCCCTGATTCCGTGCCCGGACAGCTCACGCCCGTACCCGGACCGCTTGACCCCGCCGAACGGGAACGCCGGATGAGAGGCCGTCATCCCGTTGACGAACACCCCGCCGGCCTCCAGATCCCGTACGAACCGGTCGACCTCGGCCTCGTCCCGCGTCCACACGTTGGAACTCAGCCCGAACGGCGAGTCGTTGGCGATCAGCACGGCCTCGTCGAGGTCGGCCGCCCGGTACAGGGTGGCCACCGGCCCGAAGGTCTCCTCACGGTGCACGCGCATCTCACGCGTGACGTCGGCGATGACCGTCGGCGGGTAGAACCAGCCGGGACCGTCGGGCCGCTCGCCCCCGCACAGCACGCTCGCCCCGCTGCGCCTGGCGTCGTCGACCAGTTCCTCAAGGTCGTCCCGCCCCTGCTCGCTGGCGAGCGGCCCGACCTCGGTCTCCTCCTCCAGTGGGTCGCCGACCCTGAGGGCCTTCATGCCCTCGACGAACCGTTCGGCGAAGCGGTCGTAGACGTCGGTGTGCACGATGAACCGCTTGGCGGCGATGCAGGACTGCCCGTTGTTCTGCACACGCGCGGTCACCGCGATCCGCGCGGCCCGGTCGATGTCCGCGGACGGCATCACGATGTACGGGTCGCTGCCGCCGAGTTCGAGGACCGTCTTCTTCACCATGTCCCCGGCGGTGGAGGCGACCGCCCGCCCCGCGGGTTCACTCCCGGTGAGCGTGGCCGCCTTGACGCGCTCGTCGCGCAGGATGTCGTCGATGGCGCCGGATCCGACGAGCAGGGTCTGGAAACAGCCCTCGGAGTAGCCGGCCCGGCGGAAGAGGTCCTCCAGGAACAGGGCGGTCTGCGGCACGTTGGAGGCGTGCTTGAGGAGACCGACATTGCCCGCCATGAGGGCGGGCGCGGCGAAGCGGACCACCTGCCACAGAGGGAAGTTCCACGGCATCACCGCGAGCACCGGGCCCAGCGGCCGGTAGCGGACCAGGGCGCGGGACGCACCGGAGTCCTTGACGTCGGTCTCCGAGGGCTCCTCGTCGGCGAGCAGCGACTCGGCGTGCTCGGCGTACCAGCGCATCGCCTTGGCGCACTTGGCGGCCTCGGCGCGGGCCTGCTTGACCGGCTTGCCCATCTCCGTGGTCATGACCCGGGCGATGTCCTGCCCGTCGTCGTCGAGGAGTTCGGCGGCCCGGTTCAGGAGACGGGCGCGCTCGGCGAACGGCGTCGCCCGGTAGGTGCGGAACGTGGCCTGGGCGAGTTGGAGCCTGCGCTCGATCTCCTCCTCGTCCATGGCCTGGTACGTCTTGAGCGTCTCGCCGTTCGCCGGGTTCACCGTCGCGATGGGCATGACCGACCTCCTGAAGAGCTGACTGTGCTTCGACCTTCCCGCGCGCCGCGGGCGACCGCAACGCGTGGACGTCAGGCCGAGTGCTCAGCCAGCCGGTCGAGAAACGCGGCCTGCGCCGTGACGATCACGGCCCGGGCCCGGTCCAGGCCGAACCACTCGACGCGGTCCAGCTCCGGGAACTCCCGTGTCTGTCCCGACTTCGGCGGCCACTCCATGGCGAACGTCCCCGGAACCACCGTCGCCGGGTCGAGGTCCGCCTCGATCGCCCACGCCGTGACGACCTTGCCGTTCGTCTGCCGCACCTCGCCCAGCGGTACGGCCTCCCCGTCGGGCGGCGCCAGCCCGAGCTCCTCCTGGAACTCCCGGCGGGCCGCGTCCCAGGCCGACTCCGAGCCGGACTCGTACTCGCCCTTCGGCACGCTCCACGCCCCGGCGTCCCGGCGCGCGAAGAACGGACCTCCCATATGGCCCAGCAACACCTCCAGGCCATGGTCGGTGTGCCGGAACAACAGCAGTCCCGCGCTCGTCTTCACGGCTTCACCTCGGGATGCGCGGCCAGCAGCGTCTCCACCGTGTCGGCCTCCTCCGGCCGCTTGTCCTCCCGGTAGCGGACCACGCGCGCGAACCGGAGCGTGACGCCGGCCGGATAGCGGGTCGACCTCTGGAGGCCGTCGTAGGCGATCTCGACGACGAGCTCGGGCCGTACGGTCACCACATAGCCGCTGCTGTCGACGGCCAGCTCCTGGAGCCGTTCGGTCTGCCAGGTGAGCAGGGCGTCGGTCATGCCCTTGAAGGTCTTGCCGAGCATGGCGAAACCGCCGTCGGCGGTGCGGGCGCCGAGGTGGAGGTTGGAGAGCTTGCCGGTACGGCGGCCGTGGCCCCACTCGGCGGCCAGTACGACCAGGTCGAGAGTGTGCACGGGCTTGACCTTCAGCCAGGAGGCGCCGCGGCGGCCCGCGCTGTAGGGGGCGTCGAGGGACTTCACCACGGCCCCTTCATGGCCGCGCTCCAGTGTCTCGGCCAGGAAGCTCTCCGCCTTCTGCACGTCCTCCGGGCCCGACACCAGCGCCCGCCGCACCCGCATCGGCTCGGGCACCAACCGGGCGAGCTCCGCGTGCCGTTCGGCGAAGGGCAGGTCGAGGAGATCGCGGTCGTCGACGGAGAGGACGTCGAAGAAGACGGGGGAGACGGGCACCGCCTCGGCGGCCGTCGTCACGTCCACACGGGAGCCGACCCGGCCGGCCGTCTCCTGGAAGGAGCGGGGCCGCCCCTCCTCGTCGAAGGCGATGACCTCCCCGTCCAGGATGAACCGGTCGCCTCTCAACTCCCGTGCGGCAGCCGTCAGTTCGGGCAGCCGGTCGGTGATGTCGTCGAGGGTTCGGGTGTACAGCCGTACGGCGTCGCCGTCGCGGTGGACCTGGACGCGGATACCGTCCAGTTTCTCCTCGACCACGCAGGTGCCGAGCTTCTCGACCGCCTCGGCCACCGAGGAGGCGCTGTGCGCCAGCATCGGCAGGACCGGACGGCCCACAGTGAGGCGGAAGCGGTCCAGGGCGGCCGGGCCGTCGGTGAGCAGGGCCTCGGCCACCGTCTGGAGGGACCCCGCGAGCATCACGGCACGGCGTACGTCCGCGGGAGGCGCGCCGGTGGCCTGGGCCAGCCCCTCGGTGGCGACCGCGTCCAGCGCGCCCTGCCGCACCTCGCCGCTGATCAGCCCCAGCAGGAACCGCTGCTCGCCCTCCGTGGCCGCGCCCATCAACTCCCCGACCAGCCGGGACCGTTCGGCCTGCGAGCCTGCGCCCGCGACCTTGCCGAGCGCTGCGAGGCGGCTGTTCACCTCACATACGGTCAGCGTCGGCTCCACGGCCGGGGCGACCGGACGGCTCAGCACCTTCCAGCCGACGCCGAGGCGGCCCTGCGGGAGGCGTCCCGCGAGGTACGGGATGACGATCGGTACGTCGTCCGGGTCGGCCTCGCGGAACAGTTCGGCGAGCAGGGCGGTCTTCTTCGAGCGCGCCGAGGTCGCGGCGACTTCCTGGGACACCTGTGCCAGTCTCGCGAGCAGCATGTAGTCATCGTGACATGGTGGCTACGGGGTTGCGTGTTGGCTGCGGGTGCTTCGTGGCTGGTCGCGCAGTTCCCCGCGCCCCTGGTGGGGGGCGTCGAGGTCGGTCATCAGGAGCTCTCCGTTGATCGTCGCCCCGGCCCGGTAGCCGCCTGCCGCCGCGTTGATCACCTGCTCGCCGAAGCCCATCGCGTTGCCCACGGCCCACACACCCGGCACGGAGGTGAGCCCGGTCGGGTCGACCGCGGGGTAGGAGCCGAACGGGGTCTCCGTGAGCTCGGCACCCAGCTGCTCCAGGAGCCCGGTCTGCGGTACCGCGCGGGGCGCGACGAACAGCACCTCGCGTGTGTGTACGGTGCCGTCGGCCAGGCGTACGCCGGTCAACCGGCCGCCCTCGATCGCCAGTCCGGCCACCGCGCCCGGCACCACCTCGACGCCCGCCGCCGCCAGCCTCCGCAAGTCGTCGTCCGAGAGGTCGGACTCGGGGACGGTGTGCAGGAAGAGGCTCACGTCCTTCGACCACTGGGAGACCATCAGCGCCTGGTGCACGCTGAGCGGGGTCGTCGCGAGCACCCCGAAGGCCTGGTCGCGGACCTCCCAGCCGTGGCAGTACGGGCAGTGCAGGACGTCCTTGCCGAAGCGCTCGGCGACGCCGGGCACGTCGGGGAGCTCGTCCTTGAGGCCGGTCGCGACGACAAGGCGCCGGGCCCGGAGCACGCGTCCGCTCGCCAGGGTCGCGGCGAAGCCCTGGGTGACCTCGACCACCCGGTCCTCGACCAGCTCGACGCCGTACGCCTTGATCTCCTCGCGGCCGAGCGCCAGGAACTCGGCGGGCGGCATGCCGTCACGGGTGAGGAAGCCCTGCATGTGCGCGGCGGGTGCGTTGCGCGGCTCGCCCGCGTCGACGACCAGGGTTCGGCGCCGGGCGCGGCCCAGGACCAGTGCGGCGGACAGTCCGGCGGCTCCGCCACCGATGACGATCACTTCGTGTTCGTATGTCTCGGTCATGCCGACACGGTTGCTCCGCTGGTGCGGGATTGACAAACTTCTTTGCCGATTCTGCAATACCTGTCATGACTACCGATGACGTTCTCGCCGAAGTGGGACCGAGGCTCAGGCGGCTGCGCAAGGACCGGGAGGTGACGCTCGCGGCGCTCTCCGAGACGACCGGCATCTCCGTGAGCACCTTGTCGCGTCTGGAGTCCGGCCTGCGCAAGCCCAGCCTGGAGCTGCTGCTGCCCATCGCCCAGGCCCATCAGGTGCCGCTGGACGAACTGGTCGGCGCCCCGCCGGTCGGCGATCCCCGGGTGCGGACCGCCCCGCTCGAACGGCACGGCCGCACCTTCTGGCCGTTGACGCGGCAACCCGGTGGGCTCCAGGCCTTCAAGGTGCTGGTGCCGCAGCGCGAGGAGGAGCCGGAGCTGCGCACACATGAGGGCTACGAGTGGCTGTACGTGCTGGCGGGGCGGCTGCGGGTGGTGCTGGGGGAGCACGACGTGGTGATGGCTGCGGGGGAGGCAGCGGAGTTCGACACCCGGGTGCCGCACTGGTTCGGATCGACCGGGGAGGGACCGGCGGAGTTTCTGAGCCTCTTCGGGCCACAGGGCGAGCGGATGCATGTGCGGGCGCGGCCCCGGACGGCGTGACGTGGGAGTGCGGAAGACGTGACGAGGGCGACTGTTCACCCGAGGGCTGTTCCCTGATCGGCAAGCGACCGCTTAGTATGCGGAGGATCCCGGTCAGACCCCGGCATGACGACGCAGTCCTGTGGAGGCCCCCCATGCAGGCATGGCAAGTGCACGAGAACGGCGAGCCGAGCGAGGCGATGCGCCTCGATGACGTGGCGCAGCCCGTGCCCGGCGAGGGCCAGGTCCTGCTGAAGGTGCGGGCCGCGAACATCAACTTCCCGGACGTGCTGATGTGCCGCGGCCACTACCAGGTCCGGCCGCCGCTGCCGTTCACGCCGGGCGTGGAGATCTGCGGCGAGACCGAGGACGGGCGGCGTGTGATCGCCAACCCCGCGCTGCCGTACGGCGGTTTCGCCGAGTACGCCGTCGCGGACGCCGCCGCCCTGCTGCCCGCACCCGACTCGCTGGACGACGCCGAGGCCGCGGCGCTGCACATCGGCTACCAGACGGGCTGGTTCGGTCTGCACCGGCGGGCCCACCTGGAGGCCGGCGAGACGCTGCTCGTCCACGCTGCCGCCGGAGGGGTCGGCAGCGCGGCCGTGCAGCTCGGGAAGGCGGCCGGGGCCACCGTCATCGGTGTCGTCGGCGGCGCCGAAAAGGCCGCCGTCGCCCGGGAGCTGGGCTGTGACGTGGTGGTCGACCGGCGGAGCGAGGACGTCGTCGCCGCCGTGAAGGAGGCCACCGGGGGCCGGGGCGCGGATGTCGTCTACGACCCCGTCGGCGGCGAGGCCTACACACAGTCGACCAAGGTCGTCGCCTTCGAGGGACGGATCGTGATCGTCGGCTTCGCGAGCGGGAACATCCCCAGCCCCGGCCTCAACCACGCCCTGGTGAAGAACTACGCGATCCTCGGACTGCACTGGGGCCTGTACAACACCAAGAACCCGAAGCTGGTCCAGCACTGCCACGAGCAGCTGACCGAACTGGCCGCCCGGGGCGCGATCAGGCCGCTGGTGAGCGAGCGGGTGCCGCTCGCCGGGGCCGCGGACGCCGCGCAGCGCCTCGGCGACGGCGTGACCACGGGCCGGGTCGTCGTCGTCCCGTCCCTCGGCAAGGGAGCCGCAGTATGACCGACGCAGCCGAACTCAAGCGCCGCACAGCCGAGTTGCTGGCCGCGCACCCGCCGGAGACCACGGACCGGCAGACCTTCCTGAAGGCCCGCTTCGACGCCGGGCTCGCCTGGGTGCACTACCCCGAGGGTCTCGGTGGACTCGGTGCCCCCCGTGCCCTCCAGGCCGTCGTGGACGCGGAGTTGGAGGCCGCGGGCGCCCCCGACAACGACCCGCGGCGCAACGGCATCGGCCTCGGCATGGCCGCGCCGACGATCCTCAAGTACGGCACCGACGAGCAGAAGCAGCGCTTCCTGCGCCCCCTGTGGGTGGGGGAGGAGATCTGGTGCCAGCTGTTCAGCGAGCCCGGCGCCGGATCCGACCTCGCCGCGCTCGGTACCCGGGCCGTGCGAGAGGGCGACACCTGGGTGGTCAACGGGCAGAAGGTGTGGACGTCCGGCGCCCACAACTCCCGCTGGGCCATCCTCATCGCCCGCACCGACCCGGACGTGCCCAAGCATCGCGGCATCACCTACTTCCTCTGCGACATGACCGACCCGGGCGTCGACGTGCGGCCGCTGCGCCAGATCACCGGCGAGGCCGAGTTCAACGAGGTCTTCCTCACCGACGTCCGCATCCCCGACAGCTGTCGGCTCGGCGAGGTCGGCGACGGCTGGAAGGTCGCGCAGACCACCCTGAACAATGAGCGCGTGGCGATCGGCGGCATGCGGCTGCCCCGCGAGGGCGGCATGATCGGCCCGATCTCCAGGACCTGGCGCGAGCGTCCCGAACTGCGCACCCAGGACCTGCACCAGAGCCTGCTGAAGCTCTGGGTCGACTCCGAGGTCGCCCGTCTCACCGCCGAACGCCTGCGCCAGCAGCTCGTCGCCGGACAACCCGGCCCCGAGGGCGCCGGCATGAAGCTCGCCTTCGCCCGCCTCAACCAGGAGATCAGCGGCCTGGAGGTCGAACTCCGCGGCGAGGAAGGTCTGTTGTACGACGACTGGACCATGCGGCGGCCCGAACTCGTGGACTTCACCGGCCGCGACGCCGGGTACCGCTACCTCCGCTCCAAGGGCAACAGCATCGAGGGCGGGACCACCGAGGTCCTGCTGAACATCGTCGCCGAGCGCGTCCTGGGCCTGCCGTCCGAGCCGCGCACCGACAAGGACCTCGCCTGGAAGGACCTGTCCCGATGAGTGCACAGTCCGATCTCCTCTACTCCGAGGAGGAAGAGGCGCTGCGGGCCGCCGTACGGGACCTGCTCGCCGACCACTGCGACGCGCCGGGCGTGATCGCCCGCACCGAGTCGGACACCCCGCACGACCTCGCCGCCTGGAAGGCCCTCGCCGACGGCATGGGCCTCGCCGGACTCCTGGTGCCCGAGGCGAAGGGCGGCCAGGGCGCCACGCACCGCGAAGTCGCCGTCGTCCTGGAGGAGTTGGGCCGTGCGGTCGCGCCCGTGCCCTACCTCACCAGTGCCGTCGTCGCCACCGAGGCGCTGCTCGCCTGCGACGCCGACGACCTGCTCGCCGAGCTCGCGTCCGGACGGCGGATCGGCGCCCTCGCCGTCGCGCTGAACGTCGCACCGGGCGGCGCCTACAAGGTCGTACGCCATGAAGACGGTTCCCTGCACGGGGAGTTGACCGCCGTCGCGGACGCCGTCGCGGCCGATGTACTGCTGATCCCCGCGGACGACGGCGGGCTGTACGCGGTGGAGGCCTCCGCAGCGACCGTCACCCCGCAGGTCTCCTTCGATCTGACCCGGCCGCTCGCGACCGTCACCCTCGACGCGGCACCGGGCCGCCTCCTCGGCGACGCCGAACCCGCCGTACGCCGGGCCCTGACGGCCGGTGCCGGACTGCTCGCCTCCGAGCAACTCGGGCTCGCGGACTGGACGTTGACCGAAACCGTGCGCTACCTCAAGGAGCGCAAGCAGTTCAACCGTCCCGTGGGCGGATTCCAGGCGCTCAAGCACCGCCTCGCCCAGCTGTGGCTGGAGGTCGTCAACCTCCGCGCCGCTGCCCGCAACGCCGCCGACGCGCTCACGACGGGTGCGGACACCGACGTGTCGGTCACCGTCGCCCAGGCCTACGCGGCGTCCGTCGCCGTGCACGCCGCCGAGGAGGCGCTCCAGATGCACGCCGGGATCGGCATGACGTGGGAGCACCCGGTCCATCTGTATCTGAAGCGGGCCAAGGCCGACTCGATCGCGTACGGCACGGCGGGCGCCCACCGTGCCCGGTTGGCCGAACTCGTCGACCTCCAGGCTCCCTGAGCGTCATCCCGTCCAGCCCGTGAAGCCCGCCCCACCTGGGGCGGGCTTCTTCGTGTGGCTGCGCGGAAGGAGTGAACAAGCGACGGCAGTCCGGCCAACTCCTGGCACGTACAGGTCCATTGAGTGCCGAACAGCCCCATACTCCCTGTGGTTCCGACCCGCCCCACAGGGAGGCAGAACATGGCCCGCATCACTCGTCGCAGAGCCCTCACCACCCTCGGCGCCACGGCCGCGGCGGTCCTCGCCCCGCCCGCCGGCAGCGCGTGGGCCGACGGCCACAAGCATCGGCCCCGCCCGCTGTGGCGCGCCCATGCCCACAACGACTACGACCATCCGCGCCCCCTCTTCGACGCCCTCGACCACCGCTTCGGCAGCGTCGAGGCCGACATCTTCCTGGTGGGCGACCAGCTGCTCATCGCCCACGACGCGACCGACCTCGACCCGACGCGCACCCTGGAATCCCTCTACCTCGACCCGCTGGCCGCCCGCGTCAAGGCCAACCACGGTTCCGTTTACCGGGGTTACCGCAGCCCGCTCCAGCTGCTCATCGACATCAAGACCGAGGGCTCCTCGACCTACCTCGAACTCGACCGCCATCTCCGCCGCTACAAGCACCTGTTCACGACCTGTGTGAACGGCCGCGTCCACCCGGGGCCGGTCACCGCCGTCATCTCCGGGGACCGCGCCGCCCGCATCCCGATGGAGGCCCAGACCGTACGCCGGGCCTTCTACGACGGCCGCCTGGCCGACCTCGGCAGCTCGGCGCCCGCCTCCTTCATCCCGCTGATCAGCGACAACTGGACGCTCAACTTCACCTGGCTCGGCGCGGGAGCCTTCCCCGACGCCGAGCGGCAGAAGCTGCGGAGCATCATCCGGCAGGCCCGTGCGCACGGGCAGAAAGTGCGGTTCTGGGCCACCCCGGACCTCGCGGGCCCCGCCCGGGACGCCCTGTGGACCGAGCTCCTCGCCGCCGGTGTCGACTACTTCAACACCGACGACCTGGCGGGCCTTGAGGCCTTCCTGGACGCCCATCGGTAAGAGTCCTCGAACGGGTGTGGACATCACTCGTTCGGAGGACGGGTCAGCCACCCGGACGAACCCTCCGCTACGCCACACTTGCGGCCGAACGCCGCGAAACGCACTGGGCGGTGTGGCGGAGGAGGCTGTCCATGGCGATTTCCATTTCTGTGCTGGTGCTGCTGCTTATCCTGGCGGTGGTCTTCCTGCGCAGCGGCGGGCTCAAGGCCTCCCACGCGCTGGTGTGCGCGCTGCTCGGCTTCTTCCTCGCCGGCACGAGCATCGCGCCCACCATCCACAGCGGCATCACGGCGACGGCGGACATCGTCAGCAGCCTGCGACCCTGAGGCCCGCCGGGGTCGTTCAGGGGCCGTACAGGGGCTGTTCAGGACGCCGAGAAGACCCCGATGCCGTTCGGTACGGGCCGCTCGGCGCCGCCCGAGGGGTGGTTGAGTGCGACGACGGAGGGCGTCCCCGGTGTGCGGGCGGCCATGGTCGTGGAGCCGCCGCCGTCCAGGCTGAAGGCGTCGGCCGACCCCAACGTCCGCATGGTGTCCGCCACTTCGGCGATGGTGAGCCCGCCGCGGTAGGCGGGTGCCCCGTCCAGCGCCAGGAGATACAGTCGTCGCCCGCCGTCCGCGATGCCCACGGCCGTTCGCACGGCCGACACCGTGTCGTCGAGCCCGGGCAGCGAGCGCCCCTCCTCGAGAACCGGGTAACCGCCGAGAGCGAAGCGGTAGGGGACCGCCGACGAAGCCGCGACCAGCCGGTGCCGGACCGTCACCGCCGCACCCACGGCAAGCTTCCGCAGCTGTTGTGCGCCCGCCTCCCGGCCCACGAGCACGGTGGTGCCGTCGGCGATCGGTCCGCTGCCCGGGGTGTCGGCGGTGGCGACGACATGCCCGGCGCGGACCGTCACCTCATGGGTGTCGGAACTGCACGGCGCGGCCCGGTCCGTGTCGGTCCCGCAGGTGGCCCGCACCCGGGACACACCTCCCCAGTCCGAGGTGAACGCCCCGACCGACCCGACGGGCAACGCGTACTGGTTCAGCCCGCCGAGCGGCAACCGTCCCTCGGGCGTCCCGACCGAGCCGGCGAGCTCGAGGTCGTCCAGCCGGGCCCTGCGGTCGACGCCCACGCCGAACACCTCCCTGGTGCTCGTGCCGGGCGGCAGCGCGGGACCGAAACGCTGGCCGTCCGGCACCGCCGCCTTGAGCACGTGGCCCTGTGCGATCGCCGGGCCCACACTCGCGCCGGTGGCCTCGACGCCCGGGTGCTGGGTCTCCGTGATGTTGAAGAAGTCGCCGTTCACCCCCGCGAGGGCGCCCTGCGCGGTGGCGAGCCGCGACACCGTGGACCGCGCGGCCACCGCGCCCGGATACAGCAGCTGCACCCGCACCCGCGGATCTCGCAGGTCCACCCGGAGCACATGGGCGTGTGCCACCCCCGCGGTCGCGGAGATGTCGAACTGCTCGTACTGCACGCCCGCCGCGAACCGCGTCCACTGCGGCGCGGCACCGGCCGGTGCCGCCCCCGTCAGGGCCGCACCGGCCAGTGTGCCGAGTGCCGCGAGAAACGTCAGTACCGATCTGCCTGCGCCGAAACGACTTTGACGGTGCGTCACAGCTCTCCCTGATGTCTCGTCAACTGTCCCAGGACTCAGGGGAAGTGCATCAGACGGCGATGGCGCAGGGGAGGTCTAAGCGCCGACCACACGCGAACGGATGAGGAAACGCACTCCCTCGGGTGCCTCGAGCGAGAATCCGCTGCCCCGGCCCTCGACGACGTCGACGATCAGCCGCGTGTGACTCCACACCTCGTACTGGCTCCTCGACATCCAGAACCTCACCGGTTCCGCGACCCCCGGCACGTCCAGCTCGGCGAGCAGCACGTCGGAGCCGCCGGTGCGGAACTCGCCCGCCGGGTAGCACATCGGCGCGCTGCCGTCGCAGCAGCCGCCCGACTGGTGGAACATCAACGGCCCGTGCGCCTCGTACAGACGGCGCAGCAGCTCGGCGGCCGCGGGCATCAGCTCGACGCGCGGCGCCTCGTCGTACCCGGCACGTGCGGAATCCTCGTCCATGGTCACCGAGTCCAGCACGGCGAAGGTTGCGAGGGGGTTGCACAGTCACATGCCGACGAAACTCACGGTCTCCGACACGCCTGCCCGCCCGGTACGCGGCTGTGCCGTCCCTTCCCTCTCGTAACCCACGGCGACACCGCAGAACAGGACGAGCCCGTCATCCGCCCCGACCGTCTCGCCGACGGTCCTGCGGTACATCGTCCACATCACCTAGGGGCAGCTGTGCAGCCCCTCCGCTCTCAGCAACAGCATGACCGTCTGCAGGTACATCCCCGCGTCCGCCCACTGCCCGCGCCCCATCGCCCGGTCGAGGTAGCAGAACAGCACGACCGGTGCCCCGAACGCCTCCGAGTTCAGGGCGGCGATCTTCCGGGGCCTGTCGGGGTCGTCGCGCCCGATTCCCAGCGCGGCGTACCGCTGGGCGGCCGCGGCGGCGAGACGGTCCAGATACGGCGAGGCCAGAGGGGCCGGGTACATCGGATACTCCCGCTCGTCGCCCGGATCTCCGGCCAGGGCCCTGGCGGTGGCTCGCCCTTTCAGCTCGGCCAGGGGCTCGCCGGTCACGACGTACAGGTGCCACGGCTGGAGGTTCCCGCTCGACGGGGCGCGCGTCGCCGCGGTCAGGACTCGTTCGAGTACATCCCTGGACACCGGCCGATCGCTGAACGCCCGTACGGCCCGGCGGCTGGTCACGGCTTCGTAGACGTCCACGTCTTCTCGTCCCTCTCGTCCAACGACCCACATTTTCCTACCGCGTTGGGAGATCGAACGTGGCGTACGGCGTGAAATGCGCCGGAGTGTGGTCGATCGGCAGGCCCGGGCGCCAGGCGGTCAGGCCCTGGGCGCTGCACACGAACAGGTTCTCCGGAAGGCGGTCGAGGGCGAACCAGCGCCAGTCGCCGACGCGTTCGTCGGGCTGGTCGGACGGCTCGCCACGCCAGGCGGTGACCTGGGCGGCCACGGTCATCCGCACCACGCCGTCGACGTCGTCGAGGAGCGTGCCCAGGAGCCGGACGTCGGCCGGGCGGGCCTCGATGCCGGTCTCCTCGCGGAGTTCGCGCACCACCGTCCCCACCAGCGGCTCCCCGGGCTCCACCGTGCCGCCGGGCAGCTCCCAGGTGCCGCGCCGGTGCCGGCCGAGAAGCAGTCCGCGGGGGCCGTAGAGGATGGCGCCGACACCGATGGCCGCGTGCGGCACCGGGCCGCGGTTCGAGCGGGGGCGTGAGGAGACCCGGACCGGCCGGGTCGCCCGGAAGAGGCGGTACGAGGCGTGGTTGCCCTCCTCCGGTGCGTCGAGGACGTCGATCCCCTCGACCCGCAGCCCGTGCTCGCCGAGCAGGTCCGTCCAGAGCTCCGGAGCGAGCACCCACATCCGGACGGTGGTCTCCCCGCCCCCGGCGAGCCGCAGGATCTCGGACCGTGACTCGACCTGCGACGAGGGGCCGTCTCCGCGCGAGTTGGTGTGCAGCACGGTGAAGCACAGCGTTCCGCCGGGCCGCAGCGCCCCGGCGAGGGCCGGCAGCAGCCGGCGGGGATCGATGTACGGCACCGCGTTGACGGAGTAGACGACGTCGTACGGTTCCGCCGTGCCGAGGTGTTCGACGGCGTCGGCCCTGATCAGGCGCAGCCCGGGCAGGGAGTCGTAGCGGGCGAGGGCCCGTGCGTGCTGTGTCGGCGAGGAGTCGACCGCGTCCACCGAGGCGCCGTACGCGCGGACGAGATGCGCCGCGTGCCGGGCCGGGCCGCACCCGAGGTCCAGCACGCGCCGCCCGGCGAGCTCGCCGAGGATCTCGGCGCCGGGACCGGTGTTCCCGGGGCCCCAGTCGAACCGTTCCAGCTCCGGCAGCACCGTGCCACGCCGTAGATGGTGGTCGCCGTAGGCGTGCCAGGCCTCGGCGTTGACCGAGTGGGGGTCGAGTGGTCGTGGGGTCAACGTGCCTCCCGGGTGCGGTGGTCGAGCTCGGAACCCTATGCGGGGCGGTCGCCCTTTGCCGTCGCGCATCTTGACGTGTACTTGACGGAGTGGCTCTATGGGAGCGCTCCCATACCCCTTCCGACTGCACGACTCACCCCTGGAGCCGCAGTGAGAAGAACGAGAAAGAGCCCATTAACCACCCTCTTCGCCAAACTGGCGGCCCTCGTAGGGCTGGTGCTGCTCGGCGCCCTGTGTCCCGGCACGGCCCAGGCCGCCGGGGAACCCGCCGCCCAGGCCACCGGCCTGCACATCAGCAACGGCCGCCTGGTGGAGGGCAACGGCAACGACTTCGTCATGCGGGGCGTCAATCACGCCCACACCTGGTACCCGAACGAGTTGGGATCGCTGGCAGACATCAAGGCGCAGGGCGCCAACACCGTCCGGGTGGTCCTCGCCGACGGTCACCGCTGGACCGCCAACAGCGCCGCCGACGTGACCAATGTGATCGCGCAGTGCAAGGCCAACCGGCTCATCTGCGTCCTGGAGGTGCACGACACCACCGGCTACGGCGAGGACAGCGCCGCCGGCACCCTCGACCAGGCCGCCGACTACTGGATCGGCCTGAAGAGCGTCCTGGCCGGCCAGGAGGACTACATCGTCATCAACATCGGCAACGAGCCCTGGGGCAACACCGACCCCGCCGGCTGGACCGCCCCGACGATCGCCGCGATCCAGAAGCTGCGCAACGCCGGCTTCCAGCACACGATCATGGTGGACGCGCCCAACTGGGGCCAGGACTGGCAGCAGGTCATGCGGACCAATGCCCAGTCCGTGTACGCCGCCGACACCACCGGCAACCTGATCTTCTCGATCCACATGTACAGCGTCTTCGACACCGCGGCGGAGGTCACCGACTATCTGAACGCCTTCGTCACGGCCAAACTGCCCATCCTGATAGGGGAGTTCGGCGGCCCCGCCGACCAGTGGGGCGATCCGGACGAGGACACCATGATGGCCACCGCCGAGCAGCTCCACCTCGGCTATCTGGCCTGGTCCTGGAGCGGCAACACCGACCCGATCCTCGACCTGGTGCTCAACTTCGACCCGGCGCAGATGACTTCCTGGGGCAAGCGGATCTTCAACGGCGCCAACGGCATCGCGCAGACCGCCAAGGAGGCCACGGTCTTCGGCGGCGGCACGGGCGACACCCAGGCCCCGACCGCTCCCGGCACCCCGACCGCCTCCGCGGTGACGGCCGCCTCCGCCAACCTGACCTGGGCGGCGTCCACTGACAACGTTGGCGTAGCGGGCTACGACGTCGTCCGCGTCAGCGGCGGCACCGAGACCAAGGTCGCGGCCTCGACGGCGAACTCGGTGACCGTGACCGGCCTGACCGCCGACACGGCGTACTCCTTCGCCGTCTACGCCCGTGACGCCGCCGGGAACCGGTCCGCCCGCTCGGCCACCGTGAGCGTGACGACCCCTGCCGTGCCCGCGGGGACCTGCTCCGTCGGCTACCGCGTGGTCGGCGAGTGGCAGGGCGGCTTCCAGGGCGAGATCGCCGTTCGCAACACCGGCACCGCCCCGGTGACCGGCTGGAAGCTCGGCTTCACCTTCGCGGACGGGCAGACCGTCTCCAACATGTGGGGCGGGACCGCCGTGCAGAGCGGCGCGGCGGTGACCGTCACCCCCGCTTCTTACACCAACACCATCCCCGCCGGGGGCTCGGTGACCGTCGGATTCATCGGCGGCAAGGGTGCGAAGAACACCGCGCCCACCGCCTTCACCCTCAACGGAGGTTCCTGCGCCAACGGTTGATGCCTCCCGGTCATCAGGTCAACTGTCCCGGACTCTTGACTCGGAACATACTCAGTCGCGATCCTGACGCACATATTGCGCCGGTCATGACAATCCCAAGGGCAGTCAAAACTCCCTCGGTCGACGGCGCCCTCCCGCCGACCGAGGGACGTGGGCCATGACCGGAAGCTCCGGCCGCAAACGCAAGAACATCACCGTGGTCTCCGTGCTCTTCCTGGTGCTGGCCACGATCCTCGGCCCCACGCCGAGTTCGGCGGCCACCGACTGGTGGACACCGACGGCCAGGCCCACCCCCGACGCCCAGGTCAACATCACCGGAGCACCCTTCACCGGCACCAACTCGGCCGGTGAGGTGCGGGGGTTCATCGACGCGCACAACCACCTGTTCTCCAACGAGGCCTTCGGCGGGCGGCTGATCTGCGGCAAGGTCTTCTCCGAGTCCGGCGTCGCCGACGCCCTCAAGGACTGTCCCGAGCACTACCCGGACGGCTCCCTCGCGCTCTTCGACTACATCACCCACGGCGGCGACGGCAAGCACGACCCGACCGGCTGGCCCACCTTCAAGGACTGGCCGGCGTACGACTCGATGACCCACCAGGCCGACTACTACGCCTGGGTGGAGCGGGCCTGGCGCGGTGGCCAGCGGGTCCTCGTCAACGACCTCGTCACCAACGGCATGATCTGCTCCATCTACCCGTTCAAGGACCGCAGTTGTGACGAGATGACCTCGATCCGCCTGCAGGCCAAGCTGACCTACGACCTCCAGGCCTTCATCGACAAGATGTACGGCGGCACGGGCAAGGGCTGGTTCCGGATCGTCACCGACAGCGCGCAGGCCCGACAGGTCGTCCAGCAGGGCAAGTTGGCCGTCGTCCTCGGCGTCGAGACCTCCGAGCCGTTCGGCTGCAAGCAGATCCTCGACATCGGTCAGTGCAGCAAGGCGGACATCGACAAGGGACTCGACGAGCTGTACGCGCTGGGCGTGCGCTCCATGTTCCTGTGCCACAAGTTCGACAACGCCCTGTGCGGTGTCCGCTTCGACGAGGGGGGTCTCGGAACCGCCATCAACGTCGGGCAGTTCCTGTCCACCGGCACCTTCTGGAAGACCGAGAAGTGCACGACCGCGATGCACGACAACCCCATCGGTACGGCGGCCAGCGAGGCGGAGAGCGACCTGCCGGCCGGCACCGAGGTCCCGGCGTACGACGAGAACGCGCAGTGCAACGTCCGCGGGCTCACCGACCTCGGCGAGTACGCCGCGCGCGGCATGATGAAACGCAAGATGATGCTCGAGATCGACCACATGAGCGTCAAGGCCACCGGCCAGGTCCTCGACATCTTCGAGGCCGCGAACTACCCCGGCGTGATCTCCTCGCACAGCTGGATGGACCTCAACTGGACGGAGCGCGTGTACTCGTTGGGCGGTTTCGTCGCCCAGTACATGCACGGCTCGCAGGGCTTCGCCGCCGAGGCCAAGCGCACCGACGCGCTGCGCGACAAGTACAACGTCGGCTACGGCTACGGCACCGACTTCAACGGCATCGGCGACCACCCCGCACCGCGCGGGGCGAACGCCGCGAACAAGGTGACGTACCCCTTCAAGAGCGTCGACGGCGGTTCCGTGATCGACAGGCAGACGAGCGGGCAGCGCGTCTTCGACTTCAACACCGACGGGGCCGCCCATGTCGGCATGATCCCGGACTGGATCGAGGACATCCGGCTCGTCGGCGGGCAGGGCGTGGTCGACGACCTGTTCCGCGGTGCCGAGTCCTACCTCGACACGTGGGGTGCCTCCGAGCGGCACCAGGCGTCGGTGAACCTCGCTGCCGGGCGCCCGGCGACGGCCGGTTCGTCCGAGTCCAACCCGTTCACCAGCTACCAGCCCGGCCGGGCCGTGGACGGCGACGACTCCAGCCGCTGGGCCAGCGACTGGAGCGACGACCAGTGGTGGCAGGTCGACCTGGGCTCCACCAACCTGGTCTCCAAGGTCACGCTCGACTGGGAGCAGGCGTACGGGAAGTCGTACCGCGTCGAACTCTCCACGGACGGCACGACCTGGACGACGGCCTGGTCCACCACCTCCGGTGACGGCGGCCTCGACACGGCCAAGTTCACCGGTACCCCGGCCCGTTACGTCCGGGTCCACGGTCTCGACCGCGGCACCGACTGGGGATACTCGCTCTACGAGGTGGGCGTCCACAGCGGCTGATTCTCGACAGCGGGGGACACACATGGCACGCATGCCGTCGGCCGAAAGGCGCAGACAGCTGACGGAAGCGGCGATCAGGGCGATGGCCCGGGACGGCGTCGCGAAGACGACGACCCGGTCCATCGCCGCCGAGGCAGGCGTGTCCCTGAGCGTCTTCCACTACTGCTTCGACTCCAAGCAGGCCCTCGTCGAGGCCGTCATCACCACCCTCACCGACCACTCCGTCACCGTGGTCAAAGAGGCGCTGCGCCCCAGGGACACCCTGGAGGGGACCGTCGCCGCCGGTTTCCGGGCGTACTGGGAACACGTCCGCGCCCACCCCGAGGCGCACATGCTCACCTACGAGCTGACCCAGTACGCCCTGCGCGAGCCAGGCTTCGAGCACCTGGCCAGGCGCCAGTACGAGCTGTACGGCGAGGCGTACGCGGTGCTCATCGAGCAGCTGCGCAGCGACATGGAGCTGCGGCTGGGGGTGCCCGTCTCCGTGCTGGCCCGTTATCTCGCGGCCATGACCGACGGGCTCACCCTGAACTACCTCGTCCTCGGCGACGCGGCCGCGTGGAACGACATCCTCGACACGGTCACCGCCCACATCGCGGGGCTGGTCCAGGACGAGGGGCCCTGAGGCCGGTCGGTCGGTCAGTCGGTCGGTCAGTCGGTCGGTCAGGATTCGAGAAGCGCGGACCGGGGGCGGTGGCTAGCGTGAGTCCAGGAGCTGCGCCGAAGCGCCGCGGTCGACGTAATCTTCGAAGCTGTCGAAACCGGTCGGACCGAGCCGGGGGACGCCGTCGAGGACGCGAGGGCGGCCCGGCCCCACAGATGGAGACACGATGAGCAAGGCCACCACGACGGGCGCGCCGCACCCTGCTGACAGCCACGACCTGATCCGCGTGCACGGGGCGCGCGAGAACAATCTCAAGGACGTCAGCATCGAGATCCCCAAGCGCCGGCTCACGGTGTTCACCGGGGTCTCCGGCTCCGGCAAGAGCTCGCTGGTGTTCGACACCATCGCCGCCGAGTCGCAGCGGATGATCAACGAGACCTACAGCGCCTTCGTACAGGGCTTCATGCCGACCCTGGGCCGCCCCGAGGTCGACGTCCTGGACGGCCTCACCACCGCGATCACCGTCGACCAGCAGCGCCTCGGCGGCGACCCGCGCTCCACCGTCGGCACCGTCACCGACACCAACGCGATGCTCCGCATCCTGTTCAGCAGACTCGGCACCCCGCACATCGGCTCACCGAAGGCGTTCTCCTTCAACGTCGCCTCGATCAGCGGGGCGGGCGCGGTGACCATGGAGCGCGGCGGGCAGACGGTGAAGGAGCGGCGCAGCTTCAGCATCGTCGGCGGCATGTGCCCGCGCTGCGAGGGCCGGGGCACGGTCAACGACATCGACCTCACCCAGCTCTACGACGACTCCAAGTCGCTCGCCGACGGCGCGATGACCATCCCCGGCTACAAGGCCGGCGGCTGGAACTACCGGCTCTACAGCGAGTCCGGCTTCTTCGACGCGGACAAGCCGATCCGGAAGTTCACCAAGAAGGAACTCCAGGACTTCCTGTACCGCGAGCCGACCAGGATGAAGATCGCGGGCATCAACATGACCTACGAGGGTCTGGTCCCGCGGATCCAGAAGTCGATGCTCGCCAAGGACCGCGAGTCGATGCAGCCGCACATCCGCGAGTTCGTGGACCGCGCGATCACCTTCATGGTGTGCCCCGAGTGCGACGGAACCCGGCTCAGCGACGGTGCCCGGTCCTCGAAGATCAAGGGGATCAGCATCGCCGACGCCTGCGCGATGCAGATCAGCGACCTCGCCGAGTGGGTGCGGGCCCTGGACGAGCCGTCGGTCGGGCCGCTGCTGACGGCGCTCGGGGAGACCCTCGACTCGTTCGTGGAGATCGGCCTCGGCTATCTCTCCCTCGACCGCCCCTCGGGCACCCTGTCCGGCGGCGAGGCGCAGCGCACCAAGATGATCCGCCACCTCGGCTCCTCGCTCACCGATGTCACCTACGTCTTCGACGAGCCGACCATCGGGCTGCACCCCCATGACATCCAGCGCATGAACAACCTGCTGCTGCGCCTGCGGGACAAGGGCAACACGGTGCTCGTCGTGGAGCACAAGCCGGAGACGATCGTGATCGCCGACCACGTCGTCGACCTCGGGCCGGGTGCCGGTACGGCGGGCGGTTCGGTCTGTTTCGAGGGCACCGTGGAGGGGCTGCGGACCAGCGACACCGTCACCGGACGCCACTTCGACGACCGGGCAGGGTTCAAGGACACGGTCCGCAAGGCGACCGGCGCGCTGGAGATCCGCGGTGCCTCCACGCACAACCTCCAGGGCGTCGACGTCGACATCCCGCTGGGCGTGCTGACCGTGATCACCGGCGTCGCGGGATCCGGCAAGAGCTCGCTCGTGCACGGGTCGATCCCGGCCGGGGAAGGGGTCGTGTCCGTCGACCAGGGCGCCATCCGCGGCTCCAGGCGCAGCAACCCGGCGACGTACACCGGACTGCTCGAACCGATCCGCAAGGCGTTCGCGAAGGCCAACGGCGTGAAGCCGGCGCTGTTCAGCGCCAACTCCGAGGGCGCCTGTCCCACCTGCAACGGTGCCGGGGTCGTGTACACCGACCTGGCGATGATGGCCGGGGTCGCCACGACCTGCGAGGAGTGCGAGGGGAAGCGGTTCCAGGCCTCGGTGCTGGAGTACCACCTCGGCGGGCGGGACATCAGCGAGGTGCTCGCGATGCCGGTGACGGAGGCCTTGGAGTTCTTCGCCGCGGGTGAGGCGGCCACGCCCGCCGCGCACCGGATCCTGGAACGCCTCTCGGACGTCGGGCTCGGCTATCTCACCCTCGGCCAGCCGCTCACCACGCTGTCCGGCGGTGAGCGGCAGCGGCTGAAACTGGCGACCCACATGGGGGACAAGGGCGGCGTGTACGTCCTCGACGAACCGACCACGGGCCTCCACCTCGCCGATGTCGAGCAACTGCTGGGACTGCTGGACCGGTTGGTGGACTCCGGCAAGTCGGTCATCGTCGTCGAGCACCACCAGGCGGTCATGTCGCACGCGGACTGGATCATCGACCTCGGCCCGGGCGCGGGCCACGACGGCGGACGGATCGTCTTCGAGGGCACGCCCGCGGAACTCGTCGCCGCCGGGTCGACGATCACGGCGGAGCATCTGGCGGCGTACGTGGGCGTGTGACACCGCGTTTCCGCTGCGCAGGGAGGGCAGGGCCCCGATCGAGGAGGCCCTGCCCTCCTTCCCTTGCCCCGCCACCCATCCCTGCGCAGCACCGGCCGGAACCGGCCTCTTGACCGCGGGCGCCACCTCCCCGATGCTCGGTTGCGCATGGTGATGCGTGTATCGAATGAAGCAACCCGCAGGTTCATCGGAGGAGTACCCATGGCTCATGAGGTTCGTGCTGTCGTCGCCCTGGCGAAGGGCGCCCCGGTCTCCGTCGAGACGATCGTGGTCCCCGACCCGGGACCCGGCGAGGCGCTGGTGAAGGTCGAGGCGTGCGGTGTCTGCCACACCGATCTCCACTACCGCGAGGGCGGCATCAACGACGACTTCCCCTTCCTGCTGGGGCACGAGGCGGCGGGCCGTGTCGAAGCGGTCGGGGAAGGGGTCACCGGACTCGAGCCGGGTGACTTCGTCATCCTCAACTGGCGCGCGGTCTGCGGCACGTGCCGGGCGTGCGCGAAGGGCAGGCCCTGGTACTGCTTCGCCACCCGCAACGCGACCCAGCGGATGACCCTGCTCGACGGCACCCCGCTCGCGCCCGCCCTCGGTATCGGTGCCTTCGCGGAGAAGACCCTGGTGGCCGCGGGGCAGTGCACCAAGGTGGACCCGGCCGCCCCGGCGACCGCCGCCGGGCTGCTCGGCTGCGGCGTCATGGCGGGCTTCGGCGCGGCCGTGAACACCGGCGCCGTCGGCCGCGGGGACTCCGTCGCCGTCATCGGCTGCGGCGGGGTCGGCATGGCCGCCGTCGCGGGGGCGGGGCTCGCCGGCGCGACCAAGGTCATCGCCGTCGACGTGGACCCGCGCAAGCTGGAGCGGGCCACCGGGATGGGTGCCACGCACACCGTCGACTCGCGCGAGGCCGATCCGGTCGAGGCGATCCGCGAACTGACCGGCGGCTTCGGCGCCGATGTCGTCATCGAGGCGGTGGGCCGCCCCGAGACGTACAAGCAGGCCTTCTACGCCCGCGACCTGGCCGGCACCGTCGTCCTGGTGGGGGTGCCGACCCCGGAGATGAAACTGGAGCTGCCGCTGCTGGACGTCTTCGGGCGCGGTGGCGCGCTGAAATCCAGCTGGTACGGCGACTGTCTGCCCTCGCGCGACTTTCCGGCCCTCGTCGAGCTGTACCTGAGCGGACGCTTCGATCTGGACGCCTTCGTCTCCGAGACCATCGGCCTCGGGGACGTGGAGAAGGCGTTCGAGAAGATGCACCGCGGTGAGGTCCTGCGTTCCGTCGTGGTGCTGTGACAGCGGACGCAGTCTGTTGATCCCTGCGCATTCAGTTGCGTCACCGGCAACGCTGACCATGAGATGTGTCCGTCCTCTGGACGCCTTGACAAGCGTTTATGGGCGCCCTCAAACTGGCGTTGCGTTCACCGCAATCCGTTTCGCTATACGCACCGAGGTGTCATGATGATTCCCGCGTGCCGTCTCGTGGATCTCCCCCGAGGCGAGGCCTACCGGCTCGACATCGACCCGCCGGTCTCGGTGTTCCACACCGACGACGGCGAGGTCTTCGCCATCGACGACACCTGCACCCATCAGGACGCCTCGCTCGCCGACGGCTGGCTGGAGGGCTGTGAGGTGGAATGCCCGCTGCACGCCTCGAAGTTCGACCTACGGACGGGCACCGTAGACGCCCCGCCGGCCAAGCGCCCGGTCCGCACGCACGCGGTCCAGGTCGAGGACGGCATGATCTACGTCCAGTTGTCCACGGACGCGCCCAACCTGCCGCCCTGCGTGGCGGCCCGGCTCGCCGGGGAACCCGCGTGAGGACGGTGGCCGTGGTCGGCGCCTCGCTGGCCGGTCTCTCGGCGGCGCGCTCGCTGCGCAGACAGGGCTACGACGGACGGCTCGTCGTCATCGGCGACGAGCTCCACCGCCCGTACGACAGGCCCCCGTTGTCCAAGGAGTTCCTGGCCGGCTCCCTGGGCGAGACCGACCTCGCCCTGGAGTCGGACGAGGAGGATCTGCGGGTCGAGTGGCTGCTCGGCGTCCGCGCCGTCGGCCTCGACGGCCCACAGCGCGCCGTACGGCTCGCCGACGGCAGCGAGGTCCGGGCGGACGGCGTCGTCATCGCGACCGGCGCCGCCGCCCGGACTCTGCCCGGCACCGACGGCCTCGCCGGGGTGCACACCCTGCGCACCCTGGACGACGCCCGCGCCCTGCGTGACGAACTGGCCCTGGGGGGACGGCTGGTGGTGATCGGCGGCGGCTTCGTCGGCGCCGAGGTCGCCTCCACGGCGTACGCCCTCGGGCTCGACGTGACCGTCGTCGAGGCGGCCCCGACCCCCCTGGCCGGACCGCTCGGCGAGACCATGGGCCAGATCGTCTCGGCGCTCCACGCGGACCACGGCGTACGGCTGTTGTGCGGTGTCGGAGTCAAGGGACTGAGCGGTGAGAGCCGCGTCGACGCCGTCCTCCTGGAGGACGGCCGCAGCATCCCCGCCGACATCGTGGTCGTCGGCGTCGGCGCCCGCCCGTGCGTCGAGTGGCTCGCGGGATCGGGCATCGGGCTCGCCGACGGAGTCACCTGCGGCGTCGACGGCCGGACCAGCCTGGCCGGGGTCGTCGCGGTCGGCGACTGCGCCTCCTGGTACGACCCGCGCGCGGGCCTGCACCGCCGTGTCGAGCACTGGACCGGCGCACGGGAGCGGCCCGACGCGGCCGTGACCGCGCTGCTGGCGGGCGGCGCGGTGGAACCGGGTGTGCCGAGGCCGCCGTACTTCTGGTCGGACCAGTACGGCGTGAAGATCCAGTTCGTCGGTCACGCGGCCGGTGCCGACAGCGTGACGATCGAGGAGGGCGCCCGGGACGACCGCAACGTCCTGGCCGTCTACCGGCGTTCCGGGCATCCGGTCGCCGTGCTCGGGATGAACCAGCCGCGCCTGTTCATGCGCTGGCGCAAGCAGCTCGCCGCCGCGGCCTGACACCGCTGCCGCTCCGCCCAGAACGCCGACCGTTCTTCCCGGCGTGCATCACCGGTACACGACGGCGTGCTTCACCGGTTCCCGACGTTCCCCGAGGAGTGCCCTGTGACCTCGACCAGCCTGCCGGACAGCCTGATCGCCACCCTTCCCGGCGCTTCCTATACGGATGCCGGGGTGTTCGCCCTGGAGCAGGAGCGCATCTTCGAGGCGATGTGGTTCTGTGCTGTGCGGGCTTCGGATCTGCCCAAGCCCGGTTCCTTCAGGACGGTGGAGGTGGGGCGGGAGAGCATTCTGATCGCGCGTGCGCGGGACAACTCGGTCCGGGCGTACTTCAATGTGTGCCGGCATCGCGGGGCGAAGTTGTGCACCGAGGAGTCCGGTGAGGTGAAGCGGGCGTTCCAGTGTCCGTATCACGCGTGGACGTACGACCTGACGGGCAAGCTGGTCGCGGCTCCGAACCTGACGAAGATGCCGGACGTGGGCCGTACCGAGTACGGGCTGGCGAGCGTGGCCGTGCGTGAATGGCTGGGCTATGTCTGGGTGTGCCTCGCGGAGAACCCGCCGCCCTTCGACGAGGTCGTCCAGGACGTGATCACGCGTCTGGGGGACACCGAGTCGATCGAGCACTACGACCTCGACAACCTCCAGGTCGGTCGGCGGATCGTCTATGACGTGAAGGCGAACTGGAAGCTGATCGTCGAGAACTTCATGGAGTGCTATCACTGCGCGACGATCCATCCCGAACTGACGGAGGTGCTGCCGGAGTTCGCGGACGGGTATGCGGCGCAGTACTACGTGGGGCATGGTGCCGAGTTCGGTGAGGACGTCCGGGGTTTCACGGTCGACGGTTCGGAGGGTCTGGACCGTATCCCTGGGGTTTCCGACGACCAGGACCGCCGTTATTACGCGATCACGGTGCGGCCGCAGGTGTTCGTGAACCTGGTGCCCGACCATGTGATCTTCCACCGGATGTTTCCGGTCGCGGCGGACCGTACGGTCGTGGAGTGCGACTGGCTGTATCTCCCGCAGGTCGTGGAGAGCGGGAAGGATGTCAGCCGGTCGGTGGAGCTGTTCGACCGGGTCAACCGGCAGGACTTCGACGCGTGCGAGCGCACCCAGCCCGGGATGAGCTCACGCCTGTATGCCAAGGGCGGGGTGCTGGTCCCCAGCGAGCACCACATCGGCGAGTTCCACCACTGGGTCCAGACCCGGCTGGGGGCTCAGCCCAGGTAACCCATGCGGTGGCTGATCTCGGCGGCGCCCTTGACCAGCACCGGCGCGAGCTCGTGCAGGCGCTCCTCGGACAGCCGGTACGCGGGCCCTGAGGCGCTGAGCGCCGCGATGACCTCCCCGTCCCGGTCGCGCACCGGCGCGGCCATGGCGTGCAGGCCCAACTCCAGCTCCTCCAGCGCCCAGGCGTAGCCACGCTCGCGGGCCTCCGCGAGGTTCTTCTCGAGCTTCGTCTTCGCGGTGATGGTGCGCGAGGTGACCTTCTTCAGGCCGGTCTCGGTCAGCAGCGCGGTGCGGTCCTTGACGGGCATGTGCGCCAGCAGGATCTTGCCGCTGGAAGTGGCGTGCAACGGGGTCAGCTGGCCGACCCAGTTCTGCGCGGTGACGGCGCCTGGGCCCCGCACCTGGTAGAGGTTGACCGCGTAGCGTTCCTGCATCACGGCGAGGTTCACGGTCTCGCCGAGCTCGTCGGCCAGGTCCTCGCAGACCGGGCGGCTCTGCTGGGTGATGTCGATGCGCCCGGTGACCGCGCCGGCCAGGCGCACGATGCCGAAACCGAGACGGTACTTGCCGCGCTCGCCCGCCTGTTCCACCAGACCGCGTGCCTCCAGCGCTCCGAGCAGCCGGAACGCCGTGGACTTGTGAACGTCGATCTCGGCGGCCACCTCACTGACCCCTGCCTCGCCGCGCCGGGCGAGGATCTCCAGTACGTGAATGGCCCGGTCGACGGACTGCACCCCGCCGCTCGACGACCCTGTCGTTTCGTTATCCGGGTTGTAGTTGCTCACAACGCAACTATACGCACGGTAAACAACAGGGGCGCGAAAGTGTTTCGGAGACCCGGTGCATGTGTCGTGCAAGTTGCGTGGCTCGCAACCTGGTGCGTATGGCGCTACTCGTACTAGCATGCGCGCATATCTACGGCGCGAGCGAGACGAGGCACCATGGCTCCTCAGCAGCAGTACGACTTCGTCGTCGTCGGTGGTGGATCGGCCGGCAGCGCACTGGCCAACCGGCTCTCCGCCGACCCGGGCAACCGGGTGCTGGTCCTGGAGGCCGGCCGGCCCGACTACCCGTGGGACGTCTTCATCCACATGCCCGCGGCGCTGACCTACCCGATCGGCAGCCGCTTCTACGACTGGAAGTACGAGTCCGAGCCCGAGCCCCACATGGGCGGCCGACGCGTCTACCACGCCCGCGGCAAGGTACTGGGCGGCTCCAGCAGCATCAACGGCATGATCTTCCAGCGCGGCAACCCCCTGGACTACGAGCGCTGGGCCGCCGATCCCGGCATGGAGAGCTGGGACTACGCGCACTGTCTGCCGTACTTCAAGCGCATGGAGAACTGTCTCGCCGCCGACCCCGACGACGAGTTCCGCGGCCACGACGGCCCCCTCGTCCTGGAACGCGGCCCGGCCACCAACCCGCTCTTCACCGCCTTCCAGAAGGCCACCGAGGAAGCCGGGTACGCGCCCACCGACGACGTCAACGGCTACCGGCAGGAGGGCTTCGCCAAATTCGACCGCAACGTCCACCGCGGTCGCCGGCTCTCGGCCTCCAAGGCCTATCTGAAGCCCGCCCGCAAGCGGCCCAACCTCACGGTCAGGACCCGCGCCCTCGTCACCCGCGTTCTGTTCGAGGGCAAGCGGGCCGTCGGTGTCGAGTACCGGCGCGGCAAGGGCGCGCTCCAGCAGGTCCGCGCCAAGGAGGTCATCCTCTGCGGCGGCGCCATCAACTCCCCGCAGTTGCTGCAGCTTTCCGGCGTCGGCAACGCCGAGGAACTGCGCGCGCTCGGCATCGACGTCGTGCACGACCTGCCGGGCGTCGGCGAGAACATGCAGGACCACCTGGAGGTGTACATCCAGTACGCCTGCAAGCAACCCGTCTCCATGCAGCCGTATCTCGCCAAGTGGCGGGCCCCCTTCATCGGCCTGCAGTGGCTCTTCCGCAAGGGTCCCGCCGCCACCAACCACTTCGAGGCGGGCGGCTTCGCCCGCAGCAACGACGACGTGGACTACCCCAACCTGATGTTCCACTTCCTGCCCATCGCGGTCCGCTACGACGGCTCGGTGCCCGCCGGCGGACACGGCTACCAGGTGCACGTGGGGCCCATGTACTCCGACGCCATCGGCTCGGTGAAGATCAGGAGCAAGGATCCGCAGGAGCATCCGGCGCTGCGCTTCAACTACCTCTCCACCGAGCAGGACCGGCGTGAGTGGGTCGAGGCGGTCCGGGTCGCGCGCAGGCTCCTCAACCAGCCCGCCCTGGCCCCCTACAACGACGGGGAGGTCTCACCGGGCCCCTCCGTCGAGACCGACGAGGAGATCCTCGCCTGGGTCGCCAAGGACGGCGAGACCGCCCTGCACCCGTCCTGCACCTGCAAGATGGGCACCGACGAGATGGCCGTCGTCGACCCTGCCAGCATGCGCGTGCACGGCGTGGAGGGGCTCCGGGTCGTCGACGCGTCGGTGATGCCTTACGTCACCAACGGCAACATCTACGCGCCGGTGATGATGATCGCGGAGAAGGCGGCCGACCTGATCCTCGGCAAGGAGCCGCTCGCGCCCTCCAAGGCCGCGTACTACCGGCACCGTGACGCCCACACGCAGGCGGGATAGGCCTTTGGGCGCCGAAGGTCTGCGCGCGCTGCTGGGCAGCGTCCGATACGAGGTGCTGCCGGCGAAGGCCACCGAGGACAAGGTCCTCGCCCATGTCCCGCGCGACGTCGTCGTCACCGTGACGGCGTCGCCCGTCAAGGGCCTGGAACCGACGCTCGACCTGGCCGGCCGGCTCGCGGGGCACGGCTACCGGGTCGTCCCGCACGTGCCCGCGCGGCTGCTGCGGGACGACGTGCACCTCAAGGACGTCGTCGACCGGCTCCGGGAGGCGGGCGTCGACGACGTCTTCGTGCCCGCGGGAGACGCCGATCCGCCGGCCGGGGTCTACGACGGCGCTCTGCCGGTGCTGCGCAGGCTCGGTGAACTGGGCGACCCCTTCGCCCGCGTCGGCATCACCGGCTACCCCGAGAGCCATCCGCTCATCCACGACGACCTCACCGTGCAGGCGATGTGGGACAAGCGGGCGCACGCCACGTACATCGTCAGCAACCTCTGCTTCGATCCGCGGGTGCTCGCCGACTGGGTCGTCAGGATCCGTGGCCGGGGCGTCGCGCTGCCCCTTCACCTGGGTGTCGCGGGGCCCGTGCAGCGGGCGAAGCTGCTCTCCATGGCGACGAAGATCGGGGTGGGGGAGTCGACCCGTTTCCTGACCCGGCATCCCGCCTGGTTCCTACGCTTCGCGGCCCCCGGCGGCTACGCACCCGAGCGGCTGCTCGACCGCACTGCCCGGCAACTCACCGTGCCCGCGGCGGGAGTTGCCGGACTGCATCTGTTCACCTTCAACCAGATCGCCGAGACCGAGCGGTGGCGCCGTGCCCTGCTCGACCGATTGAATCGGTAACGCAGAGTTTTCACCCGCCGAACCTCAACCCCTTGACGTGGGTTCCTGCATTCTCCAGAGTGTTCCACCACAAGCAATGCGATGCGCGATGCGCAACGAAAACGCTCGAAGGGCTCCCGAAGTGGCTGACCTGTACGTGGACGGTGAATGGCGGGAGCCGCTGGCCGGAGGCCGTCGGGAGATCCGATGTCCCGCCGACGGCACGCTCTCCGCGACCGTGTCCGAAGGGACCCGCCCCGACACCGAGGCGGCCGTCGCAGCCGCCCGCCGGGCCTTCGACGAGGGACCCTGGCCCCGCACCCCCGAGCGTGAGCGCGGCGCACTGCTGCTGCGCACCGCCGACCTGATCGAGCGCGACGCCAAGGAGTTCGCCCGCGCCGAATCGCTGGACACCGGCAAGCGGCTGGTGGAGAGCGAGTACGACATCGCCGACATCGTCTCCTGCTTCCGCTACTACGGCGGGCTCGGCGGCACCGACGCAGGACGGGTGATCGACACCGGCCGGGACGACGCCGTGAGCCGCGTCGTCCACGAGCCGATCGGCGTCTGCGGACTGATCACCCCGTGGAACTACCCACTGCTCCAGGCGAGTTGGAAGGTCGCTCCGGCCCTTCTCGCCGGCAACACGATCGTCCTCAAGCCCAGTGAGCTCACCCCCTCCACCTCGATCCTGCTGATGAGGGCTCTGGCGGAGGCCGGACTGCCGGCCGGCGTCGCCAACCTCGTCCTCGGGGCCGGCCCCGAGGTGGGCGCGCCGCTCTCCGAGGATCCCCGCGTCGACATGGTCTCCTTCACCGGCGGCCTGGAGACCGGCAAGCGGATCATGGCGACGGCCGCCGCGACCGTGAAGAAGGTCGCGCTGGAACTCGGCGGCAAGAACCCCAACGTCGTCTTCGCCGACGCCGACTTCGAGACGGCCGTGGACTTCGCGCTCACGGCCGTCTTCCTGCACTCCGGGCAGGTCTGCTCGGCCGGCGCCCGGCTGATCGTCGAGGACTCCCTGCACGACCGGCTCGTCGACGAGATCGTCCGGCGGGCCCGGCAGATCCGCCTCGGCGGCCCCTTCGACCCCGAGGCCGAGACGGGGGCCCTGATCTCCGCGCAGCACCTCGCGAAGGTCGAGGCGTACGTCGCGGTCGGGGTGGCGGAGGGCGCCGTACTGCGCTGCGGCGGCGAGCGGCCCACCGATCCGGCCCTCGCGAGCGGCCACTACTACCCGCCCACCGTGCTCGACGAGTGCCGCCAGGACATGCGGGTGGTGCACGAGGAGTCCTTCGGGCCCGTGCTCACCGTGGAGCGGTTCACCGACGAGGACGACGCCGTCCGTATCGCCAACGACACCGAGTACGGACTCGCGGGCGCCGTGTGGACGCAGGACGCCGGGAAGGCCCAGCGGGTCGCCCGCCGGCTGCGGCACGGCACGGTGTGGATCAACGACTACCACCCCTATGTGCCGCAGGCCGAGTGGGGTGGCTTCGGGCACTCCGGTGTGGGCCGGGAACTGGGACCGACCGGCCTCGACGAGTATCGCGAGGCCAAGCACATCTGGCAGAACATCCAACCCCGGCCGCAACACTGGTTCCGCGGCTGAACGCCGAGAAGAGGTCGACCATGACCCCCACCAAGACCGAGGTGCCGCCGCGCAGCGGCGCACCCGAGGACGCGGCGCCCACGCCGGTCATATCCGTGCGCGGGCTGTGGAAGGTGTTCGGACCGAAGGCGGAGCAGGTACCGGACTCCGAGGAACTGTGCGGGCTCACCCGCCGCGAGCTCATGGACCGCACCGGCTGCACCGCCGCCGTACGCGACGTGAGCTTCGAGGTCGCGCCCGGCGAGGTCTTCGTCGTCATGGGACTGTCCGGCTCCGGCAAGTCCACCCTGGTGCGCTGTCTGACCCGGCTGATCGAACCCACCGCCGGTGAGATCGTCTTCGAGGGCGAGGACATCCGCGACGCCGACGAGAAGCGGCTGCGCGAACTGCGGCGCAACAAGTTCTCCATGGTCTTCCAGCACTTCGGACTGCTGCCCCATCGCCGCGTCGTCGACAACGTGGCGTTCGGGCTCGAGATCCGCGGCATGGGCCGGGCCGAGCGCACCAGGCGGGCGCTGGAGGTCGTCGAACTCGTCGGGCTCTCGGGGTACGAGAACTCCTACCCCGACCAGCTCTCCGGCGGCATGCAGCAACGCGTGGGCCTGGCAAGGGCGTTGGCCGGTGACCCGGAGGTCCTCCTCTTCGACGAACCGTTCTCCGCGCTCGACCCGCTGATCCGACGCGACATGCAGAACGAGGTCATCCGGCTGCACCACGAGGTCGGCAAGACGATGGTGTTCATCACCCACGACCTCTCCGAGGCACTCAAGCTCGGCGACCGCATCCTCATCATGCGCGACGGCAAGATGGTCCAGTGCGGCACCGGCGACGAACTCGTCGGCGCCCCCGCCGACGACTACGTACGCGACTTCGTCAAGGACGTGCCGCGCGGCGACGTCCTGACCCTGCGCTGGATCATGCGCCCGGCCACCCCCGAAGACCACCTGGACGGACCCGAGTTGGGCCCCGACGTCGTGGTGAAGGAGGCCACCCGGGCGGTGCTCGCAGCCGAGAAGCCCGTCAAGGTCGTCGAGAACGGCGAGCTGCTCGGCATCGTCGGCGACGAGGAGATCCTCGCGGTCGTCGCCGGGCAGGAGGGCGACGCGTGATGACCGTCGCCGTGGAGAAACCCGAGGAGACAAAGGCCGTAGAACCGCCGTTGCCCGCCAAGGGTGCGCGCAAGGTCAGCCGGACCATGGTGATCGGCGCGATCCTGGTCGTCTGGCTGGTGCTGTTCGCCGTGCTGCGCGGAAAGCAGACCCTGTCCCTGGCGGCCGCCGACCTCACCGATCTGCACCGGTGGATCAACGACTTCAACGACTCCGTCGGCGCCAACCGGAACTCCAACCCGCTCTTCCTGTACTTCTTCAACGAGATCCGGCTGGTCATCGACAACCTGGTGACCTTCGTGCAGGACCTGATCTCCCAGCCGTCCGGGACCCGCCCGGTCCCGCAGATCGGCTGGCTCGGCGTCGTCGGCCTCGCCGGCTACGTCGCCTGGGCCGTGGGCAACTGGCGGGTCGCGCTGCTGGCTGTGGCCGGGTTCACCTTCTTCGGGCTGCAGGGGCTGTGGCAGGAGAGCATGGACACCCTCTCCCTCACCCTCTCCGCGGTGTTCGTGGCCATGCTGTTCGCGATCCCGCTCGGGGTGTGGGCCGGACTGTCGGACCGCTTCAACCGGATCATGACGCCCTTCCTGGACTTCATGCAGACGATGCCGACCTTCGTCTACCTGGCACCGCTGACCCTGTTCTTCGAGATCGGCGGGGCCTCCGCCACGATCGCCACCGTGATCTACGCGGCCCCGCCGACGATCCGCATCACCGCGCACGGCATCCGCAACGTGTCGAAGACGACCGTCGAGGCGGCCGACTCACTGGGCGCCACCCGCCGCCAGTCGCTGCTGAAGGTCCTGCTGCCCATGTCCAAGCGGACCGTGGTGATGGGCGTCAACCAGACCATCATGGCCGCCCTGGCCATGGTGACCATCGCGGCGCTGATCAACGCGCCCGGCCTCGGCGCGACCGTCATCCAGGCGCTGCAGACGCTCGACGTCGGCACGGCCTTCAACGCCGGTCTCGCCATCGTGGTCATGGCGATCGTCCTGGACCGGGTCACGACCGCGGCCAGCGTCCGAGAGGAGAACGCACGACGCTCCAAGAACCGCTTCGCGACCTGGCGGCGGCCACTGCTGGGAGCGGGCGCCGCGGTGACCGCGGTCCTGATCTACCTGTCGCGCACCTACCTGTGGGCGGCCGACTTCCCCGGCGACGGCACCATCGGCAGCCACATAGCCAGGGCCGCGGACACCGTGACCAACTGGGCGCAGGACAACCTCTCGGGCCTGACCAACGGCTTCCGTGACGTCATCACCAACGGCCTGCTCAACCCGTTCCAGACCCTGGTCACCGACTCCCCGTGGTGGCTCATCGGAGTGGTGCTGGTCGCGCTGACCGTGGTGCTGGGGGGCTGGAGGTCCGGGGTCACCACGGCCGTGTGCGTGGGCCTGCTGGTCGGTACCGGTATGTGGTCGGACGCCATGACGACGCTGGCGTCGACGTTGGTCGCGACCGTGCTGGTGATGATCCTCGGCGTCGTCTTCGGCACGTGGATGGGCCGCAGCATGCTCGTGGACCGGCTGATCCGGCCCACCCTGGACGCGGCCCAGGTCATGCCGCCCTTCGTCTACCTCGTGCCGTTCCTCGCGCTGTTCGGCCCCACACGCTTCACGGCCATCGTCGCCGCGATCGTCTACGGGGCTCCCGTCGCCATGAAGATCATCGCGGACGGGATCCGGGCCGTGCCCGAGACCACAGTGGAGGCGGCCACCGCTGCCGGGTGCAACACCTGGCAGATCATCACCAAGGTTCAGCTGCCGATGTCACGCAGTGCTCTGACGCTCGCGACCAACCAGGGCCTGATCTACGTGCTGTCGATGGTTGTTGTGGGCGGCTTGGTTGGCGCGGGCGCCCTCGGCTACGACGTCGTGGCCGGATTCTCGCAGAGCCAGCTGTACGGGAAGGGCCTGGCCGCGGGTCTGGCCATCGTCCTTCTCGGAGTCATGTTCGACCGGATCACTCAGGCGGCGGCGCGACGCGCGAGCGCATAAGGAGCACTACATCATGGCAAGACACTGGCGAGCCGGCGCGGCCGGCCTGGCCGTCCTCGGCCTCACCCTCACCGCTTGCGGTGGGGCGAAGGTCGGCGACACCTCCTCGGGCTCCGACAGCTCGGGAAGCTCCGGCAAGTGCGGCACGTTCAACCTCGCGGTCAACCCGTGGGTGGGCTACGAGGCGGACGCGGCGGTCGTCGCGTACGTCGCCGAGCACGACCTCAAATGCAAGGTCACCAAGAAGAACCTCAAGGAAGAGATCGCCTGGCAGGGCTTCGGTACCGGCGAGGTCGACGCCGTCCTGGAGAACTGGGGTCACGACGATCTGAAGAAGAAGTACATCACCCAGCAGAAGACGGCGGTGGAGGCCGGCTCGACCGGCAACAAGGGCATCATCGGCTGGTACGTGCCGCCGTGGCTGGCCAAGGCGCACCCGGACATCACCAACTGGAAGAACCTCAACAAGTACGCCGCGAAGTTCAAGACCTCCGAGTCCGGCGGCAAGGGCCAGCTCCTGGACGGCGATCCCTCGTACGTCACCAACGACGAGGCGCTGGTGAAGAACCTGAAGCTGGACTTCAAGGTGGTGTACGCGGGCAGTGAGACCGCGCTGATCCAGGCGTACCGCAACGCGGAGAAGAACAAGCAGTGGGTGATCGGCTACTTCTACGAGCCGCAGTGGTTCCTGTCCGAGGTCCCGCTGAAGAAGGTCTCCCTGCCCGCGTACAAGACGGGCTGCGACGCCGACGCGGCCAAGATCGCCTGCGACTACCCCGTCTACGACCTCGACAAGATAGTCAGCGCGAAGTTCGCCAAGTCGGGCAGCCCGGCCTACGACCTGGTGAAGAAGTTCAACTGGACCAACGACGACCAGAACGTCGTGGCCAAGTACATCGCGGTGGACAAGATGACCCCCGACGCGGCCGCCAAGAAGTGGGTCGAGGCCAACCGCGCCAAGGTTGACGCCTGGATCAAGTAACCCGCTCGTTCACGCCCGGTGGGCGGTGCGCACTTCCGCGCACCGCCCACCGGGCGTTGCCGTTTTCCGGGCCGTTCCACGACGTCACCCGGCCTCTTGACACCCATCCGGGCGACAGGCACATTGAGTTGCGCAACCTGAATCACGTTGCGTAGAAAGCAACTGAGCCGGAGGTGTGGCGATGGCGGGACCCCGGGTGGTCATCATCGGAGCGGGCGTGGTGGGGGCCGCGCTCGCCGACGAGATCTCCGCACGCGGCTGGACCGAGGTGACCGTGGTCGACCAGGGGCCGCTGCCCGCCACCGGGGGCTCGTCCTCGCACGCCCCCGGACTGGTCTTCCAGGCCAACGCCTCCAAGACCATGACCGAGCTGGCCCGCTACACCGTCGAGAAGCTGAGCTCACTCGACGTCGACGGACAGCCCTGCTTCCTCCAGGTCGGCGGCCTGGAGGTGGCGACCACCCCGGAGCGCGTCACGGAACTCCACCGCCGCCAGGGCTGGCTCACCTCCTGGGGCGTCGAGAGCCGTCTGCTGACCGCCGAGGAGTGCGTCGCACAGCACCCGCTCGTCAACCCGGACCGGGTCCTCGCCGGCCTCCTCATCCCCACTGACGGCCTCGCCAAGGCCGTCCTCGCCGTCGAGGCGCAGATCCGCCGGGCCACCGAGCGCGGTGTGACGTTCCTGGCCCGCCACGAGGTCCTGGACGTGCTCCGGGCCGACGGCGAGGTGACGGGCGTCCGCACCGACCACGGCGACCTGGAAGCCGACATCGTGGTGTGCTGCGCCGGCATCTGGGGCCCGAAGATCGCCCGCATGGTCGGCATGAACCTCCCGCTCACCCCG
Source organism: Streptomyces sp. NPDC005374 (assembly GCF_042872225.1). Classification (NCBI taxonomy): domain Bacteria; kingdom Bacillati; phylum Actinomycetota; class Actinomycetes; order Kitasatosporales; family Streptomycetaceae; genus Streptomyces; species Streptomyces sp. NPDC005374. The sequence goes on from NZ_JBIAKA010000010.1 coordinate 351,738, forward strand.
CTCGCCCACCAGCTCGCCTGGACCGGACCGGTCCCCGCGCTCGCGGGCCAGACGGAGGAGGCGGTGCGCCCGATCCTGCGCCACCAGGACGCCGACCTCTACTACCGCGACCGCCACGACACCCTCGGCATCGGCTACTACGGCCACCGCCCCATGCCCGTCACCGCCGACGAGATCCTCTCCGTCGACGAGGCCGACACGATGCCCTCCGTCCTGAAGTTCACCGAGGACGACTTCGCGGACGCCTGGACCGAGACGCAGTCACTGCTCCCCGCCACCCGCGAGGCCAAGATCGAGGAGGGCATCAACGGCCTCTTCTCCTTCACCACCGACGGCCTGCCCCTCCTCGGCGAGTCCCCGGACGTCAAGGGCTTCTGGGTCGCCGAGGCCGTCTGGGTCACCCACTCCGCCGGCGTCGGACGCGCCGTCGCCGAATGGCTGGTCGACGGCCACTGCTCCTCCTTCGACCTGCACGAGTGCGACGTCAACCGTTTCGAGCCGCACCAGCTCGCCCCGGAGTACGTACTGGCCCGCGACTGCCAGAACTTCGTCGAGGTCTACGACATCCTCCACCCGCTCCAGCCCTCCGGTGACCCGCGCCCGATCCGCACCAGCCCCTTCCACACCCGCCAGCAGGAGCTGGGCGCCTTCTTCCTGGAGGCGAACGGCTGGGAGCGTCCGCAGTGGTACGAGTCCAACGCGGGCCTGGTGGAAGGCCGTTCGATCGTCACCCCCAACGACTGGGCCGCGCGGTACTGGTCGCCGATCGTCGGCGCGGAGGCCCAGACCACCCGCGAGACCGTCGCGATGTACGACATGACGGCCCTCAAGCGCCTGGAGGTGAGCGGGCGAGGCGCCGCCGACCTCCTGGAGCGGCTGTGCACCGGCAAGGTCGCCAAGTCCGTCGGCTCGGTGACGTACACGCTGCTCCTCGACCACGACGGCGGCATCCGCAGCGACATCACCGTCGCCCGGCTGGCCCCCGACCTCTTCCAGGTCGGCGCCAACGGCAACCTCGACCTGGACTGGTTCACCCGCCACCTGCCCGCCGACGGCACCGTCCAGGTCCGGGACATCACCCCCGGCACCTGCTGCATCGGCCTGTGGGGACCGCTCGCGCGCGATGTCCTCCAGCCGCTCACCGACGAGGACTTCTCGGCCACGGGCCTGAAGTACTTCCGCGCCAAGCGCGCTTATGTCGGATCCGTCCCGGTCACCGCGATGCGGCTGTCGTACGTCGGCGAACTCGGCTGGGAGCTGTACACCACGGCCGACCAGGGCCTCAAACTCTGGGACACCCTGTGGCGCGCGGCGAAGCCGCTCGGCGGCATCGCGGCCGGACGCGGCGCCTTCAACAGCCTCCGCCTGGAGAAGGGTTACCGCTCCTTCGGCACCGACATGACCTACGAGCACGATCCGTACGAGGCCGGGGTCGGGTTCGCCGTCAAGGCGGACAAGGAGGACTTCGTCGGCAAGGCGGCGCTGGAGCGGCGCAGGGCCGACGTACGGCGGAAGCTGACCTGCCTGACCATCGACGACCCGCGGGCCGTCGTCATGGGCAAGGAGCCGGTCTACGACGGTGACCGCGCCGTCGGCTACGTCACCAGCGCCGCCTTCGGCCACACGATCGGCAAGGGCATCGCGTACGCCTGGCTCCCGGCGGAACTCGCGACGACCGGCCGTGCGCTGCACATCGGCTACTTCGACCAGCGCGTCGAGGCGACCGTCGCCGAAGAGCCCCTGTTCGACCCGACGATGTCCCGCCTCCGCGGCTGAACAGGGAGAGCGAACACCCATGAACGCGCTGAACACCCCCCTCGCGGAACTGGACCCCGAGGTCCACGCGGCCCTCGCCGCCGAACTCCACCGCCAGCAGTCCACCCTGGAGATGATCGCCTCCGAGAACTTCGCGCCCACCGCCGTGATGGAGGCGCAGGGCTCGGTCGCGACCAACAAGTACGCCGAGGGCTACCCCGGCCGCCGCTACTACGGCGGCTGCGAACACGTCGACGTCACCGAGCGGTTGGCCATCGAACGCGTCAAGTCCCTCTTCGGCGCGGGCTTCGCCAACGTCCAGCCGCACTCCGGCGCCCAGGCCAACACGGCGGTCTTCTTCGCCCTGCTGCAGCCCGGCGACACCATCCTCGGCCTGGACCTCGCGCACGGCGGCCACCTCACCCACGGGATGCGCCTCAACTACAGCGGCAAGATGCTGAACGTGGTGCCGTACCACGTGTCGGAGGGCGACAACCTGGTCGATCTGGACGAGGTCGAGCGGCTCGCCAAGGAACACCGCCCCAAGATGATCATCGCGGGCTGGTCGGCCTACCCCAGGCAGCTGGACTTCGCGGCCTTCCGCCGGATCGCCGACGAGGTGGGCGCCCTGCTGATGGTCGACATGGCGCACTTCGCCGGCCTGGTCGCCGCGGGACTGCACCCGAACCCCGTCCCGCACGCCCACGTGGTGACCACCACGACCCACAAGACGCTCGGCGGCCCGCGCGGCGGAGTCGTCCTCACCAACGAGGCCGACCTCGCCAAGAAGATCAACTCGGCGGTGTTCCCCGGCATGCAGGGAGGCCCGCTGGAGCACGTCATCGCGGCGAAGGCGGTGTCCTTCAAGGTCGCCGCGTCCCCCGAGTTCGCCGAGCGCCAGGCCCGTACGCTGGCCGGCGCCCGCATCCTCGCCGAGCGGCTGACCCGCGAGGACGCTTCCGCCGCGGGCGTGAAGGTCCTCACCGGAGGCACGGACGTCCACCTGGTCCTCGTCGACCTGCGGGAGTCCCCGCTCGACGGCCGCCAGGCCGAGGACCTCCTCCACTCGGGCGGCATCACCGTCAACCGCAACGCCGTCCCCTTCGACCCCCGCCCACCGATGGTCACCTCGGGCCTGCGCATCGGCACCCCGGCACTGGCCACGCGCGGCTTCACCGAGGAGGACTTCGCCGAGGTCGCCGACGTGATCGCCCTCGCGCTCCAGCCGGAGCCCGACCTCGCCGCCCTGAGCGCCCGCACGAAGGCCCTGGCGGCGCAGCACCCGCTCTACCCGCACCTCACCGGCGAGGGAGACGCCCGATGAGCAGCCCCCGCACCCCCGGCGCCGAGCTCCCCGAACACCCCGACTGGCTGTGGCGCACCCCCGAGCCGAAGCGCTCGTACGACGTCATCGTCGTGGGCGGCGGCGGACACGGCCTGGCCACCGCCCACTACCTGGCGAAGAACCACGGCATCACCAACGTGGCCGTACTGGAGAAGGGCTGGCTCGCGGGCGGCAACATGGCCCGCAACACCACGATCATCCGCTCCAACTACCTGTGGGACGAGAGCGCCAGTATCTACGAGCACGCCCTCAAGTTGTGGGAGGGCCTGGAGGAGGAGCTGGACTACCCGATCCTCTTCTCCCAGCGGGGCGTCCTGAACCTCGCGCACAGCCTCCAGGACGTCCGCGACAGCGTGCGCCGGGTGGAGGCGAACCGCCTGAACGGCGTGGACGCGGAGTGGCTTGACGCCGAGCAGGTCAGGGAGATCTGCCCGATCGTCAACATCTCACCCGACGTGCGCTATCCGGTCCTCGGCGGCACCTACCAGCCGCGCGCCGGGATCGCCAAGCACGACCACGTGGCCTGGGGCCTGGCCCGCTCGGCGGACGCGGCCGGCGTCGACATCATCCAGAACTGCGAGGTCACGGGCCTCGACGTGGTCGGCGGGCGGGTGGTCGGAGTCCAGACCACCCTCGGTCCCATCGCGGCGGGCAAGGTGGCTCTGTGCTCGGCCGGCCACACCTCGGTCCTCGCCGCCATGGCGGGCATCGAACTCCCGCTCCAGAGCCACCCGTTGCAGGCACTCGTGTCGGAACTCCTGGAGCCGGTCCACCCCACGGTGGTCATGTCCAACGCCGTCCACGTGTACGTCAGCCAGGCGCACAAGGGCGAGCTGGTGATGGGCGCGGGCATCGACTCGTACAACTCCTACACCCAGCGCGGCGCGTTCCACATCATCGAGGAACAGATGGCGGCGGCCCTGGAACTCTTCCCGGTGTTCGCCCGCGCCCACGTCCTGCGCACCTGGGGTGGCATCGTCGATGTCAGCCCCGACGCCTCACCGATCGTCGGCCTCTCCCCGGTCGACAACCTGTACCTCAACTGCGGCTGGGGCACGGGCGGTTTCAAGGCGACCCCGGGCGTCGGCTGGGTCTACGCCCACACGATCGCCCACGACACGCCCCACCCGCTCAACGCCCCCTTCTCGCTCGACCGTTTCACCACCGGCGCGCTCGTCGACGAGCACGGCGCCGCCGCGGTGGCCCACTAGGGATCCTCAAGGGAGCCGAACGACATGCTGCTGATCCCCTGCCCCTGGTGCGGGCCCCGTGACGAGTCCGAGTTCCGCTACGGCGGCCAGGCCCATGTGCCCTACCCGGAGAGCCCCGCGGACCTGAGCGACGAGGAATGGGCCCAATACCTCTTCTTCCGCGCCAACCCGAGGGGCCCGTTCGCCGAACGCTGGAGCCACGCGGCGGGCTGCCGACGCTGGTTCAACGCGGTCCGTGACACGTCGACCAACGAGATCCTGACTGTGTACAGGGCGGGGGAGGGCCGTCCGGAGACGACGGAGGCGCTTCCGGTCACTTCTCAGCCCAGGCCGGCGTATCCAGCCCGTCCGGCGTTTGAGGACGAGGCCCCTTCAGGGCCGATCGGGGGTGCGGGGGCGAAGCCCCCGGAACGGCGCGACATCCGCAAAATCACCTTCACCTTCGACGGCACCGAATACCAGGGCGTACAAGGAGACACCCTCGCCTCCGCCCTCCTCGCCAACGGCATCATCCAGACCGGCACCAGCATCAAACTCGGCCGCCCCCGAGGCATCTTCTCGGCAGGCGTCGAAGAGCCCAACGCCGTCGTCCAGATCGAGGAACCCTTCCCCGAGCCGATGCTCCCGGCCACGACCGTCGAGCTGTACGACGGCCTGGTGGCGAGCAGCCTCCCCGGCCAGGGCCGTCTCGCCACCGAGCCCGACCCCGCCCGCTACGACGCCGTGCACCACCACTGCGACCTGCTGATCGTCGGTGCCGGCCCGGCAGGTCTCGCGGCGGCGGCCGCGGCGGCGGGCAGCGGCGCCCGCGTGATCCTCGCCGACGACCGGCCCGAACTCGGCGGCAGCCTGCGCGGTACCGGCGAACTCCTCGACTGGGCCGACGAGTTGGGAACGCGTCTCGACGCCACCCCCGACGTCCGGGTCCTGCGCCGCACCACCGTCTTCGGCTACTACGACGACAACCACCTCCTCGCCGTCGAGCGCCGCACCAACCACCTCGGCGCCGCGGCCCCGGCCGACGTCTCCCGCGAACGCGTCCACCGCATCCGGGCCCGACGTGTCGTCCTCGCCACCGGCGCCCACGAGCGCTCGCTGGCCTTCGCGGACAACGACCGCCCCGGCGTGATGCTGGCGGCCTCGGCCCGCACCTACCTCCACCGCCACGGAGTCGTGCCCGGCCGGCACGCGGTCGTGCTCACCACCAACGACAGCGCCTACCCGGCCGCGCTGGACCTCGCCGCGGCGGGCGTCCACATCGCGGCCGTCGTCGACACCCGCCCGGAGCCGGGGGAGTGGGCCGATCGGGCCCGGGCAACCGGCATCGAGGTGCTCGCCGGGCACGCCGTCACCGGTACGCAGGGCGAGGCCCGCCTGACCGCCGTGAGCGTCGCCCCGTACGGAGAGACCGTGAGGGAGCGGGAGTTCACCGCCGACCTGCTCCTGGTCTCCGGCGGCTGGAACCCGGTCGCGCACCTGTTCAGCCAGGCGGGCGGCAAGCTGCGGTACGACGACACACTCGGCACCTTCGTCCCCGGCGCCTGCCGTCAGGCCGTCGAGGTCGCGGGCAGCGCCAACGGAGAGTTCGACCAGGCCGCCGTCCTCGCGCAGGGCGCCGCCGCCGGAACCCGCGCGATCGAGGCCGAGGGCTACACCGCCGTGGCACCCCGACTCCCGCAGCCCCCCGCGTCACCGCGCCCCACGCCGCCGATGCAGGTCTTCACCCTCCCCGGCCGCGACGGTGCCCCCCGTTTCGTCGACCTCCAACGCGACGTCACCGTCGACGACCTGACCCGCGCCACCGGCGCCGGAATGCGGTCCGTGGAGCACACCAAGCGCTACACCACCGCCGGTACGGCCAACGACCAGGGCAAGACCTCCGGAGTCCTGGCCAGCGGGGTCGTCGCCGAACTCCTCGGCGTGGACGTCTCGGCGCTCGGCACGACCACCTTCCGGCCCCCCTACACCCCGGTGTCCTTCGCGACCCTCGCCGGCCGTGACCGGGGCGCACTGCACGACCCGATCCGTACAACCGCCCTGCACGAATGGCATGTCGCGCACGGCGCCCGCTTCGAGAACGTCGGCCAGTGGAAGCGCCCCTGGTACTACCCGCGGCCCGGCGAGGACATGGAGGCGGCCGTCCTGCGCGAGTGCGCCGCCGCCCGCGACGGCGTCGCCTTCATGGACGCCTCCACCCTCGGCAAGATCGACGTCCAGGGCCCGGACGCCGCCGTCCTCCTCGACCGGCTCTACACGAACATGATGTCCACCCTGAAGGTCGGCATGATCCGCTACGGCGTGATGAGCCGCCTGGACGGCATGATCTTCGACGACGGCACCGTCATCCGCCTCGCTCAGGACCGCTTCCTGCTCACGACGACCACGGGCAACGCCGCGGCCGTCCTGGACTGGATGGAGGAGTGGCTGCAGACGGAGTGGCCGGACCTCAAGGTCCACTGCACGTCGGTCACCGAGCAGTGGGCGACCGTGGCACTGGTCGGCCCGCAGTCCCGGGCGCTCCTCGGCTCGCTCGCGCCCCGACTGGCCGTGTCCAACGACGACTTCCCGTTCATGGCCTGGCGGGACACGACCGTCGCGGGCATCGACGCCAGGGTCTGCCGGATCAGCTTCTCCGGCGAACTCGCCTACGAGATCAACGTGTCACCGTGGCAGGCCCTCGCCCTCTGGGAGGCGCTGGCCGAGGCGGGCGCCCCGTACGGCATCACCCCGTACGGCACCGAGACCATGCACGTCCTGCGCGCCGAGAAGGGCTACCCGATCATCGGCCAGGACACCGACGGCACCGTCACCCCGCACGACCTCGGCATGAGCTGGGCGGTGTCCAAGAAGAAGCCCGACTTCATCGGCAAACGCTCCTACGCCCGCGCCGACGCCGTCCGCCCCGACCGCAAGCACCTGGTCGGCCTGCTCCCCGAGGACCCGGGCGCCTTCCTCCCCGAGGGCACACAGCTGGTCGCCGACAGCGTGCTGCCCGCGCCGCCCGTCCCGATGCTCGGACACGTCACCTCCAGCTACCGCAGCGCCGCCCTCGGCCGCACCTTCGCGCTGGCCCTGATCAAGGGCGGCCGGGAGCGCATCGGCGAGCGACTGTACGCCCCCGTCGGCGACCGGCTGGTCCCGGTGACCGTCGCAAGCCCCGTCCTCTACGACCCCGAGGGAGCCCGCCGCGATGGCTGACACCGCCCTTACCGCCCCGCTCCGCAGCCCCCTGGCGCACACCGCCGGCCGCCTCGCCGCCGCCACCCGTGCCTCCGGCGGAGCGGTCCGGCTGGCGGAACTCCCCTTCCTGACGCAGATCGACGTGCGCCTGGACCCCAAGGGCGCGGCGGCCGACGCCGTCGGGCTCGCTCTGGGGCTCCAGCTGCCCGTCGAGCCCGACACCGTCGTACGCGCCGGGGAGCTCACCGCCCTGTGGCTAGGTCCCGACGAGTGGCTCGTGGTGGGGCCGCCGGACCGGCGCGACGTGGAGGGCCGTATCCGCGAGGCCTCCGGCGACGAGCCCGTGTCGGTCGTCGACGTGTCGGCGCAGCGCACCACGCTCCTCGTCGCGGGACCCCGCGCCCGCGACCTGCTGGCCCACGGCTGCTCGCTCGATCTGCACCCGCGTGCCTTCGGCGCCGGACGCTGCGCCCAGACCACCCTCGGGCGGACCCAGGTCGTGCTGGTCGCCCGGGACGAACCGGGCGCCGGCTTCTGGGTACTGGTCCGCTCGTCCTTCGCCGGCTACCTCACGGACTGGCTGCTGGACGCGGCCGTGGAGTGGACGTCCTGAAAGGTGGAGTGGACGTCCTGAAAGTTCAGGACGTCCTGAAAGCCCCGGGCGTCAGCCCAGGTGGCCGAGTCGCCTGCTGAGTTCGTCGGCGCCCTCGACCAGCACCGGAGCCAGCTCGTGCATCCGCTCCTCGGTGAGACGGAAGGCGGGCCCCGAGGCGGTCAGGGCGGCGACGACCTCGCCGCTCTGTGAACGCACCGGCGCGGCCATGGCGTTGAGGCCCTCCTCGTACTCCTCCACCGTCATGGCGTAGCCCTGCTCGCGGACCTGGACCAGCTCCGCCTCCAGCTCCTGCCGGGAGGTCACCGTGCGCGCCGTCATCCGGTCGAGCCCTGCCAGGGCGACGAGTTCGTCCCGGCGCTTCTCCGTCAGATGGGCGAGCAGGACCTTGCCGCTCGACGTGCAGTGCATCGGCGTCAGCCGGCCGACCCAGTTCTGTGCCGTGATGGCGGACCGGCCGCGTACCTGGTCGAGGTTGATCACGTGCTGGGACTCCAGCACCGCGATGTTCATCGTCTCGCCCAGGGCGTCGGCGAGGCGCTCGCAGATCCCGCGGCCGTGCTTGGTGACGTCGATGCGCCCCGTGACCGCTCCGGCCAGCCGCACGATGCCGAAGCCGAGACGGTACTTCCCCCGCTCGCCCTCCTGCTCGACCATGCCGTGCGCTTCCAGCGCGCCGAGCAGGCGGAACGCCGTGGACTTGTGGACGTCGATGGCCGCGGCCACCTCGCTGACGCCCGCCTCGCCGCGCTGCGCGAGGATCTCCAGCACGGTGACAGCCCGGTCGACGGACTGCACACCGCCACCGGAGGTACCCGCGGACTCGGTGCCGTTGTTGCTCATGGCGGAACCTTATGCGAAGGGGGCCATACCGGTCAGCGGAAGACGACCGTCCGACGGCCGTTGATCATGACCCGGTTCTGGCTGTGCCACTCCACGGCCCGGGCGAGGACCTGCGCCTCGACGTCCCGCCCCAGGGTCACCAGGGTCTCGGGGCTCTGGGCGTGGCTCACGCGCATGACGTCCTGCTCGATGATGGGCCCCTCGTCGAGGTCCGGGGTGACGTAGTGAGCCGTGGCCCCGACCAGCTTGACGCCGCGCTCGTGCGCCTGCACGTAGGGCCGAGCGCCCTTGAAGCTCGGCAGGAACGAGTGGTGGATGTTGATCGCCCGGCCTTCGAGCTGCTTGCACAGGTCGTTCGACAGGATCTGCATGTACCGGGCGAGGACCACGAGGTCGACGTCCAGCTCGTCGACGAGTTCGAGCAGCCGCGCCTCCGCGTCCGGCTTCGTCTCCGGGGTCACCGGCACATGGTGGAAGGGGATGCCGTAGGTCTCGGCGAGCGGGGCGAAGTCCCGGTGGTTGGAGACGATCCCCGCCACCTCGATGCCGAGCGCGCCGGTGCGCTGCCGGAAGAGGAGGTCGTTCAGGCAGTGGCCGAACTTCGACACCATGATCAGTGTGCGGGTCGGCGTCGACGCGTCGCACAGCTGCCAGGTGATCCGGTACGCCTCCGCGACCGGGGCGAAGCCGGACCGCAGGGCCTCCAGGGACATGGCCGGGTCCGAGACGTCGAAGTGGACGCGCATGAAGAAGCGGTCCTGGAGCCGGTCGTCGAACTGTTGGCTCTCCCGGATGTTCCCCGAGTGCCGGACGAGGAAGCCGGTGACGGCGTGGACGAGGCCGGAACGGTCGGGGCAGGAGAGGGTGAGGACGAACTCGCGGTCGGGTTGCGGTCGAAGAGACACTGAGTCCTCCCGAAGGCTGCGCATTACGCAACAGTATGACTGATACGCAACATGGTCCCGGCTGTGACGGCCCGCGGTCAAGAGCCCGCCCACTCTTGACACTGCCAAGCGCGCGCTGCACTGTGTGTTGCGCTGGTCGATACATGTTGCGCATAAGGCAACCACAGGAGTGTTCTATGACCTCGGCAGCCCTCCCCGAGAGCCTGATCCCGACTCTTCCCGGCGCTTCCTATACGGATGCCGGGGTGTTCGCCCTGGAGCAGGAGCGCATCTTCGAGGCGATGTGGTTCTGTGCTGTGCGGGCTTCGGATCTGCCCAAGCCCGGTTCCTTCAGGACGGTGGAGGTGGGGCGGGAGAGCATTCTGATCGCGCGTGCGCGGGACAACTCGGTCCGGGCGTACTTCAATGTGTGCCGGCATCGCGGGGCGAAGTTGTGCACGGAGGAGTCCGGTGAGGTGAAGCGGGCTTTCCAGTGTCCGTATCACGCGTGGACGTACGACCTGACGGGCAAGCTGGTCGCCGCTCCGAACCTGACGAAGATGCCGGACGTGGGCCGTACCGAGTACGGGCTGGCGGCCGTGGCCGTGCGTGAATGGCTGGGCTATGTGTGGGTGTGCCTCGCGGAGAACCCGCCCTCCTTCGAGGACTCGGTGGTCGCGGACGTGGTGGCCCGGCTGGGCGACGTGGAGTCCGTCGACCGGTACGACATCGCGAGCCTTCAGGTCGGTCGGCGGATCGTCTATGACGTGAAGGCGAACTGGAAGCTGATCGTCGAGAACTTCATGGAGTGCTACCACTGCGCGACGATCCATCCCGAACTGACCGAGGTGCTGCCGGAGTTCGCGGACGGGTACGCGGCGCAGTACTACGTGGGGCATGGTGCCGAGTTCGGTGAGGACGTCCAGGGGTTCACGGTCGACGGCTCGGAGGGCCTGGACCGGATTCCCGGGGTCTCCGACGACCAGGACCGCCGCTATTACGCGATCACGGTGCGGCCGCAGGTGTTCGTGAACCTGGTGCCCGACCATGTGATCTTCCACCGGATGTTTCCGGTCGCGGCGGACCGCACGGTTGTGGAGTGCGACTGGCTGTACCTTCCGCAGGTCGTGGAGAGCGGGAAGGATGTCAGCCGGTCGGTGGAGCTGTTCGACCGGGTCAACCGGCAGGACTTCGACGCGTGCGAGCGCACCCAGCCCGGGATGAGCTCACGCCTGTATGCCAAGGGCGGCGTCCTGGTCCCCAGCGAGCACCACATCGGGGAGTTCCACCACTGGGTCCACACCCGGCTGGGCATGGGATAGAGGCCCGGTGTTGAACACCGGGCCCCTGTCAGGGAGTTACCCAGAAACCGGTGCGACCGTGATCCGGTCGACGTTGGGCGCGTAGGCCGTGGAGTTGGCCAGGGTGACGGTGTTGGTGCCCGCGGTCAGGGTCACCGGGACGGGGAGGTCCCAGTAGTTGTTCCAGCTGTAGTTGTTGCGGAACATGACCGTCCGGGCGGTTCCGTTGACGCTGATCTGGGCCGCGCGGGAGACGACGTTGGTGTTGTAGTTGCCGGACCCAGAGACCTGGTTGTTGGCGTAGCGGACGTTCATGACGTAACGCCCGGCGCTCGCCGCGCTGACCTTGAAGGTGAGCGTGTTGCCCGAGCCGTTGCCGATGTAGCCCACGTACTTGCCGCCGGACGCCCAGGTGTCCGAGGTGACGACGGCGGTTCCGGCGAGGGTGGCGGCCTCGGCCTCGTAGGCGGTCACGCCCGTGGTGTCGGCGCTCGCGGCGACGCGCAGGTCGCGCAGGGTCAGTGTGGTGGAGCCCGAAGTGGCGGCGGTGATGCGGTTGTTGCCCGCCGACAGGTATAGCCGTGAGGTCCTGTCGGTGAGCGCCCCGCTGGTGGAGGCCAGCGTCACCGCGGTGGCGCCGTCCAGGGCGAGCGTGCCGGTGCCGTTGGAGAAGTAGTCGGTGTGGACCGTGTAGTAGCCGTCGGTCGGGGCGTACACGTCGAAGATCGCCGAGTCCGCGGAGTCCAGCGCCAGCGAGCCCGCCCCGGTGATGCCGGACGCGGAGTAGCTGTACGTGGGCGTGCCGGTGACGTCGGTGTAGGCGGCCGGATAGAGGGTCTCCGCGCTGGAGGCGGCGGTGAGATCGATCTTGTCGAGGGTGACCTCGTTCGTGCCCTTGGCCAAAGTCAGCGTGTGCGTGCCCGCCGTCAGGGAGACCGAGGCGCCTGCGGTGGCGCGGTAGACCCAGGACAGCGTCGGACCGTAGGTGATCGTCTGCGCCGCGCCGCCGTCGACGGTGAGGGTCTGCGTCGCCGGGGCGCCGGACTGGTTGCCGTAGAAGACGTTGAGGTTGTACGTGCCCGTGGTCGGGACGTTGACCGTGAAAGCGACCTTGCTGGTCGACTGGTTCAGGTCACCGACGTCCTTGGTGCCCGAGGTGGCGTGGCCGAAGTAGTTGGAGACCGTGCCCTGGGTGTAGGCCGTGCCGCCCGTGATGGCCGCGTTCTCGGCCTCGTACGACGCCGACCAGGGCACGGAGGCCGCGGTGGGCGTGCCGGTGCCGGCCGGGTTGACGGTGATGCGGTAGGCCGCCATCGCGTCGAGGTTGGTCAGCGGGACGGTGATGCTGCCGTCGGCGGCGACCGTGTAGGTGCTGCGGGCCAGCACGCTCGGTGCGGGTGCCCCGCCCTCGTAGCCGCTCCACCTGGTGCGCTCGACGGTGACGTTGACGGTGCTGCCGAAGGCGGACGGTATGTGCTGGATGACGGTGTCGGCCGCGCCGGCGGTCCCGCCGCCAAGCAGCACCTGGGCCTGCTTGCGGCCGGTGTCCAGTGAGGCGATGCCCTGGAGCGTGTCGACCACATTGGGCTGCGGCGGGGTCACCTTGCTGGTCTGTCCGCTGAGGCCCGCGTACCAGCGCATCAGCCACCAGTTGCCGTTCGGGATGTTGGTCTGGGCGACGTTGTCGTCCAGGTTCCCGGCGATGTCCCAGTACGCCAGGTCGGCGTCGACCTTGTTCCGCTCGAACAGGGACATCCACTGGATCATCTGCCCGGGGACCGACAGGTCGCGCTGGTCTGCGTACTCGTCGATGTTGACGGGCCGCTTGCTGATGCCCGCGCTGACCTCCAGGGCCCGGTAGGTGGCGAGGGTGGAGTCGAAACTCGACAGGGAACTGGGCGCCAGCTCGTGCCAGGTGGTGACGTCGGGCACGACGTTGTTGGTCTTCGCCCACGGGTAGAAGTCGGCCATGAGACGGGTGTCGTAGTGCGTCTCGTTGGGGCCGGCGATCCGGGCGTTCGGGATGATCGACCGGATCTTCCTGTAGACGGTCGCCCAGTCGCTCTCGAAGCTGCTCAGCGCGCTCGCGTAGGTGGTGGCGTTCGAACTGCCCAGTCCGCTGTACCAGTTGCCGTCCGGCTCGTTGAACGGCACCCACACGAACGTGCTCGCGTCCGAACGGGCCGCCACCTTGCGGACCATGGTGTCGACCTTGGCCAGGTAGTCGCTCAACCCGGTGTTCTCGTAAGGCCAGTTGGCGTAGACGTCCTGCATGTAGATCAGGTTGTCGCCGCCGCCCGTGCGGGCGTACTGGGACTGCACGACCAGCGCGTCGCCGTTGGGATGCTGGGCACCGTCGGGCGCCTTGGTGGCGATGCTCGTCATGTGCAGCGGCGCGACCACGCTGTCGCCGGGCACACCGTCGTCGCTGAGCCCGTACAGGGCACCGTTCGCGCCGTGCGCGACCGCGCCGGTGGTGGTGCCGAGGTCGACCGTGAACTGCGGGTTGGCGGCCTCGGCGGCACGCGGTATGAGGAAGCCGGCGACCAGTGCGGCGATCGCGGCGGCACCGGTGAGACCGGCGCGACGTCCGGCCTTGCGGCGGTGGAGGGACGGGGTGGAAGAGCGAGGCATGGCTGACCTCCTCCTCCCGCGCCATTGCGGGAGGCTCGTGCGGCTACGGGGTGGGGCTACTTGACGGCGCCGCTGGTGATGCCGGAGACGATGCGGCGCTGCGCGATGACGAAGACGAGCACCATGGGAAGGCTCATCATCACGACGTAGGCGAAGATCAGATGCCAGTTGTTGAGGTACAACTGGGCGCTGGCGACCTGGTAGAGGTTGAGCGGCAGGGTGGCCTGGTCCCCGCTGCCGAGGACGAAGAAGGCGTAGAAGATGTCGCTCCAGGCGAACAGCATCACCATGATCGTCGCGGTGGCGATGACCGGCCTGAGCAGCGGCAGGATGATCTGCCAGAAGACCCGCAGCGGACCTGCGCCGTCCATGCGCGCGGCCTCCTCCAGCTCCTCGGGCAGGGCGCGGATGAACCCGGTCATGAAGAAGATCGACGTGGACAGGTACATCCCGGCGTAGACGCCGATCATGCCGGGCCTGGTGCCGGCCAGCCCGAGCTGGCGCAGCTCCATCACGATGGTGATCACCGCGGGAGGCAGCAGCAGGCCGCTGATGCTCAGCGCGTACAGGGCGTTGACCAGCCGCCCCTTGCGGCGGGCGAACACCCAGGCGGCGCCGGCCCCGAGAAGCAGGACGAGCACGACGGAGGGGGCCACCACCAGCAGGCTGTTCACGAAGCCCTGGACGACCTTGCCCTCGTCGAAGGTCTGCTTGTAGTTCGCGGCGGCCTGGACGTGGTGGGGCAGCGACAGGTTGGGCTTGATGGCCTCGGCCTGCGGCTTGACCGAGGTGACCGCGACCAGCCACAGCGGGATGCCGATGGTGACGACGGCGATCAGCAGCACGGAGACGGGCTGCAGCCAGCGCCAGGGGCGCCGGTGGACGGGCGCCAACGCGCCGATGGTGGTCACTGGTTGTTCTCCCTGCGGCGCAGGCCGACGATGACGGGCACGGCGAGGACGACGACGATGAGGAAGAGCACCAGGCTCATCGCGGAGGCCTGCGCGTAGAGCCCCTGGCCGAAGATGCGGAACATGTAGATGTTGAACACCTCGGTCTCACTGCCCGGGCCGCCCGCGGTGGTGGCCTGGACGATGTCGAAGGTGTTCATGGAGCCGATCAGCGCGGTGGTCACGTTGAACGTCACCGCCGGGGCGAGCAGCGGGAACCTGATCGACCAGAAGGTGCGCCAGCCGCCCGCCCCGTCGATCCGGGCCGCCTCCAGCACGTCACCCGGCATGCTCTTCAGACCCGCCAGGTAGATCAGCATGGCCAGCCCCATCCACTTCCAGCCGTGGATCAGGGTGACGACGACCAGCGTCCACGTGGTCGAGCCGAGCCAGGGCGTGTCGACGGGGTGCCCGGCCAGGGACGACAGCACGCTGTTCAGCGCACCGTCCTGGGCGAGCAGGGCCCGGAAGATGTAGCCCACCGCCAGGGCGGAGATCAGCACCGGCAGGAAGAACACCGCGCGGAAGAAGCGGTTGAAGCGGGTGTCGCGTTCGAGGAGCAGGGCGAGCCCGAGACCGAAGCCGTTCTGGAAGACGGCCACCAGGACCGCGTACTCCAGGGTGATGCGGATGTCCCGGACCATCGACCCGTCGTGCAGGATCGTGGAGAAGTTCGAGAAGCCCACGAAGCCGATCTGGGGGTGGAACGCCGACCAGTTGGTGAACGGGTAGACGAAGTTCAGCAGGTTCGGCAGCAGGAAGAACACACCGAACACGGCGAGCGCGGGCACCGCGAACCACCAGGGCTGGTTGGCCCTGCGACGGGACCGCCCGCGCCGGCCGGGACGCGTGGCCCGGTCCGCTTCCTGCGTGCGCGTGGCGTCCTTGACGCCGAGGGTGGCAGTGTCCGCCACGATTCAACCTCCGGTACGGGACCCCGGGCCCGCCACCGACGGGCGGCCCGGGGAGGGGACTGGCGAGGGGCGTACCGGTCAGAAGCCGGAGACGCCGCGGGCCTTGAGGACCTGCGTGAACTGGTCCTGGGCCGCCTGGGCGACCTGCTTGGGGGTCTTCTTGCCGTAGATCATGTCGGCGAGGGCGAGGTGCATGTCGGGTGCGGTCAGTGCCTTGACCTGGAAGACACCGGCCGCGGTGGCCAGCGCCTCGGACTGCGCGATCGCGGTCTGCGGCAGCCCGGCCGGGTTGGGCACGGACGGCTGGACGGAGACGAGCTTGTTGGCCGCGATGTAGGCCGGGTAGTCCTTGCCGAGCCAGAAGGACAGGAACTGCCGGGCGGCGTTCTGGCGCTTGTCGTCACCGGTGTTGAAGGCGACCACGCCGTTGGTCTGGTCGGGCGAGTACTCGGCCTTGGCGGCGCTGTTGGAGAGGGGGAACCAGCCCAGCTTCGCGTCGATGTCCGCGGTGCTGGAGGTCGCCTGGATCTCGGACTGGAGCGCGGTGACGTTCACGGCCATCGCGGCACTGCCGTCCATGATGGCCTTGCCCTGGTCCACGAAGGTCGCGGTCTTGTAGTTCTTCTGGGCGAGCCCGCCGTCGAGGACCTTCGTCTTGTACTTGGTGATCGCGTCGACGATGGTCTTGTTCGTCCAGGAGTCCTTGTTCTTGTTGAGGTTGTCCCAGAAGCTCTGCGGCAGGTCCGTCATCTGGAGCTGCACCTGCCACTGCAGCGGCCACTTGTCGCCGCCGACCTCGAAGAACGGGGCCACACCCGTCTTCGACTTGATCGTCTTGGCGTCGGCCAGCATGTCGTCGTAGCTGGTCGGCATCGTGGTGATGCCGGCCTTCTTGAAGACCGCCTTGTTGTAGTAGACGCCGAGCACCGCGGGGCTCGTGACGATCGCGGCGTAGCGGTGACCGTCGACCTGGCCGAGGCCCTGCTCCGTCTTGCCGAGCTTGGAGACCCAGTCCTCGTTGTCGAGCTGGAGGAGGTTCTGGGCCGGCTGGATGAACGGCAGGGTGCTGCCCGTGGGCTGCCAGAACATCAGGTCCGGCTTGGTACCCGAGGCGAGCTTGGTCGGCACGTTCGACTCGTACGGGTCGGGGATGACCTCGGTGGTGATCTTGGCGCCGGTGGCCTTCTCGAACGCGTCGATGGCCTGCTTGGGCTCGGAGACGCTGTTCTGGGCGACCCACATCGTGAGCTTCACACCCTTGAGGGAGGCGGTGGCGTCCACCGACCCGGTGGGCGCGGCGCCGGTGCCGCCCGCGGTGCTGTCGCTGCACGCGGTGGCGGTCAGCCCGATGACACAGGCGGTGGCAAGGATGGAGACGGCTCTTCTCATGGCGGGATCCTTGGTCGTACGGAGGGTTGGGTGGTGCGGTACTTCTGTGGGGCGGTACGTGCTGTGGGGCGGTACGTGCTGTGGGGATCAGGGGGCCTGGTGCCGGTCCGGTTCAGGAACCGCGTGGCCCGGCGCTCTCGCGGTGGACGAGGGTGGGTGCGGCCGGCGCGGGCGCGGGTTCCTGCCGGTCGGTGTCGAGCTGGGCCCGCAGCAGCCCGAAGGCGGCGCGGCCCAGACCGTGGAAGTCCATGCGGACCGTGGTGAGGGACGGCGTGAGGAAGGCGGAGTGCGGGGCGTCGTCGAAGCCGATGACGCTGACGTCCTCGGGAACCCGTCGGCCCGCGTGGTGCAGGGCCCGCAGGACACCCAGCGCCAGGTCGTCGTTGCCGCACAGGATCGCGGTGACGTCCGGGTTCTCGGCGAGCTTCTTCCCGGCCTCGTATCCGGCCTGCGCGTCCCAGCCCCTGCCGCACGGCGGGGGAGGGGTCACGCCTGCCGCCTTGAGGGCCTGGCGCCAGCCCTCGGCGCGGGGTGCGGCCGAGCGCCGGGTTCCGGTCGAGGCGGGGATCGCCACATGGTGCACGGTCGGGTGGCCGAGCGCGAGGAGGTGTTCGGTGGTGGCACGGGCCGCCTCCCGGTCGTCGGCCCACACCGCCGGTCGGCCGGGGGTCCGGCCGGGCGGCGGCGCCTCCACCAGCGCCGCGCACGGCACGTGCGCCGGTACACGGTCCAGCACGGCGGCACCGAGCCGGTCGTAGCCGATGACGATCAGGCCGCCACCGGTGTCGGCGGCCGAGGCGACCGTACGGTCCAGGTCGTCCTCGGGGGTCACCACCCGCACACCGAGCGCGTAACCGGCGGAGCGGGACGCCTCCTCCAGACCCTGCAGGGTGGCCGCGTAGCCGTGGAGGACGGTGTTCGAGGTAAGGACCGTGACCGCTCGGGTCACCCCGCTGGCCAGGGCGAACGCGGTGGCGTTGCGCCTGAACCCCAGGGCACGGACAGCCGCTTCGACGCGTCCGCGGGTCTCCTCCTTCACGTTCGGACGGCCGTTGATGACCCTCGAAACGGTCTGGTAGGAGACGCCTGCCGCCTGGGCGACATCGCGGATGCTGGCGGGTCTGTGCTGCCCCGGGGAGGGGGCGGTCTGGCCGCCGAAGCTTGTGTGACCGGTCACAACCATGCGAGGATTGTGAGCGGTCACATCGCGGGCGTCAAGAGACCGTAACCGGGGATTTACCTTTCAAACACAGCCGCCGACGAGGCCAACCCTCGCCCGCCGAGCGGGAATTCCCAGCTCAGCGCTCACGAGACCGTCGCAGTACCGAACCATCCCGGAAGGGGAAATTGCGTTGACCGCAGTCGTCGGAACACTCGAGAGATCCCGTCTCTGGTCGCACCCGGAACTCGGGCTGCACGCCGTCCTGGACGCCACGGGCTCGGTCCGGCTGGGGGCGTCCGACCAGGACTGGGCGGGCCTGGTACCCGTCGTGGAGATCACCGCCACCGGTCACGGACGCCTGTGGTCCGGGGAGCGCTTCATCGAGACCGCGATCGGTGACCGCCTCACCTACCGCGACCACGAGAGCGTCCGCGAGGGAAACCGGGAGCGTACGACGATCCGGCTGGCGGATCCGGAGACCGGTCTGGTCGCCGAGGTCACCCTGGAGACCGCTTCCGGTGCCGGTTTCCTGCGCTCGCGGGTACGTCTGGTCAACGAGGGCGGAGCGCCGCTGCGGCTGGAGAGCGTGAGCACCCTGACCCTCGGCGGCATCACCGACGCGGACGGCGGTCTCGACGGACTGACCCTGCACTGGGCGGACAACGACTGGCTCGCCGAATGCCGATGGCACCAGGCGCCGTTCCGCGACCAGGTCGTCCCGCTGAGCCGGTTCGCGCACGGTCACGAGGGGCGCGGCTGCTTCGAGCGCTACTCGCAGGGGAGCTGGTCCACCGGCCGCCACCTGCCGATCGGCGCGCTCACCGACCACTCCGGCCGCACCTGGCTGTGGCAGATCGAGTCCAGCGCGGGGTGGCGCTTCGAGAGCGGCGAACGCGAAGGCGTCGCCTACACAGCCCTGTTCGGCCCCGACGACGCCCACCACCAGTGGCGGCACACCCTCGCTCCCGGCGAGGACTTCCACACGGTTCCCGCGGTCCTGGTCCGCGGCCGGAGCGGCGGCCTCGACGCGGCCTTCGCCGAACTCACCGACTACCGCAGGCTGATCCGCCGCGAACACCCCGACCTGCGTGCTCTCCCGGTGATCTACAACGACTACATGAACACCCTCATGGGCGACCCGACCACCGAGCGGCTCCTGCCGCTCATCGAGGCGGCGGGCAAGGCCGGTTCCGAGGTCTTTGTCATCGACGCCGGATGGTACGACGACGACGCCCAGGGCTGGTGGGACGCGGTCGGCGCGTGGGAGCCCGCCCAGGGCCGCTTCCCCGGCGGCATCCAGGAAGTGCTGGACGCGATACGGCGCCACGGCATGGTCCCGGGACTGTGGCTGGAGCCCGAAGTCGTGGGCGTGCGCAGCCCGTTGGCCCACACCCTGCCGCCGGAGGCGTTCTTCCGGCGCGGCGGGCTGCGCGTCACGGAACACGGCCGGCACCACCTCGACCTGCGCCACCCCGCAGCCCGGGCCCACCTCGACGCGGTGGTGGACCGGCTGGTCGGAGAGTGGGGCGTCGGGTACCTCAAGCTCGACTACAACATCAACATCGGCCCCGGCACGGAGAACGGCCCGGAGAGCCCCGGCGCCGGACTGCTCGGCCACCACCGCGCCCACCTCGACTGGATGAACGGCCTCCTGGACCGCCACCCCGGCCTGGTCCTGGAGAACTGCGGCTCCGGCGGCCTGCGCATGGACTACGCCCAACTCGCCGTGGCCCAGATCCAGTCCACCAGCGACCAGCAGGACCCGCTGCGCTATCCGCCCATCGCCGCCGCGGCCGCCACCGCCGCGACCCCCGAACAGGCGGCCGTGTGGGCCTACCCCCAGCCCGACCACACCCCCGACCGGATCGCCTTCACCCTCACGACGGCGCTCCTGGGCCGGGTCCACCTCTCCGGCTTCCTCGACCGCATGGACGCCGACCAGTTCGAACTCGTGCGCTCGGCGATCGGCGTCTACAAGGACATCCGGCCGGAGATAGCCGACGCCCACCCCTTCTGGCCGTTGGGCCTGCCGGACTGGGAGGACGCCTGGATCGCCCACGGACTCAAGGGGAGCGCGTCCACTTTCCTCGCGGTGTGGCGCCGGGAGCGCGCCGACGTCCCGGAGAGCCGGACGCTCACGCTGCCTCACCTGCGCGGTGTCCCGCTGCGCCCGGAGGTGCTCCAGCCCACGACGGCCGACGCCACGACGGAGTGGGACCCGGTCGAGGCGAAGCTCACGATCCGTCTTCCGCGCACCGACACGGCCGTACTCCTCAGGCTGAGCGCCTGAGCGCGGCGTTGTGAACACCGAAGGGGGCGGACCCGGCTCCGGCGGGCCGTCCCCTTCAGTACCGCTCACGACCCGACGGTCTTCTTCCGGGCCCGGTACGCCGCCGCCTTGATCTTGTTGCCGCACGATTCCATGCCGCACCACTGCCGGCGCATGCCCCGGGAGCGGTCGATGTAGACACGGGTGCACTCCGGGTTGCCGCACTCCTTGAGCAGGGGGACGTCGGGGCCGCTCAGGAGTTCCACCGCGAGCCGGGCCACCGTGGACAGGGCCTCCTCGGGGTTGGCCTGCGTCCATCGCCCGGCCGGGGTGAGCTGCGGGACCGCGGGCGGTCTGCGGGCCGCGCCGTTGAGCACGGCCAACGCCCCTGTGTCGTACTCCTCGCCGAGACGGCGGGCGGTGACCAGTCGGTAGACGGCTTCCCGCACGGTCGTCGCCCGCTCCACGTCGGCCTCGTCGCTCGGGGAGACCGCGTCGACGATTCCGGACTCCCGATACCATGCGTCCAGCCTGTCCGGCGTCGCGAACATCTCGAAGCGCGCCGAGCGTCGCGCCCTGAGCGTCGCGGCGAAGTCGAGGGCCGGGTTGCCGCACACGAAGACATGGTCGAGGTTCACATCACCATCCTGACAGGTGACGGACCGGACCGGCAAGGCTCGGTGCCGCAGCTCAGAGGCCCAGGTCCAGGGCCAGGCAGGAAAAGGTCGTCCACTGGCTCTCCGGGGCGTGGGCGTTTCTCGTCGGAGCGCTCGCGGTCACGGACTTCTCCACGACCATGTCCTCGTACCTGATGCGTTCCGGTAGGGCGCCGAACCGGGCGTGGCGGGCGGCGGCTGTGCTGTCCGTGGGGTTTTCCATGGTCGACCTCCGTGGTGAGGGTCCGTGGGTGTTACGGGTCCGGTCGGTGACGTCGGAGCCGTCGGTCAGAAGTGGTCCACGTCGACGACGGCCTGGGCGAAGGCCGTGGGCGCCTCCTGGGGCACGTTGTGCCCGATGCCCGCCAGGGTGCGGTGGTCGTATGCGCCGGTGAACCGGTCCCGGTACGAGGAGCCGTTGCCCGGAGCGGTGAAGGGGTCGCGTTCCGGGTCGAGGGTGATGGTGGGCACCGTGATGACCGGCCGGGCGGCGAGACGCTTCTCGATGCCGTCGTAGCGCCGCTCGCCGTCGGCGAGGCCCAGCCGCCAGCGGTAGTTGTGGATGACGATGTCCGCGTAGTCGGGGTTCTCGAAAGCCGTCGCCGCGCGGTCGAAGGTGGCGTCGTCGAAATCCCAGGTGGGGGAGACGGTCTCCCAGACGAGCCTGGTCAGTTCGCGGCGGTGGGCGCTGTCCTCCATCGCTTTGCGGCCCCGCTCCGTGGCGAAGTAGTACTGGTACCACCAGGTGTGCTCGGCCTGCGCCGGCAGCGGGTCGAGGTTGGCCGCGAGGTTGGTGACGAGGTATCCGCTCACCGACACGAGGGCCTTGCAGCGCTCGGGCCACAGAGCGGCGATGATGTCGGCGGTCCGCGAGCCCCAGTCGAATCCCGCCAGGACGGCCTTCTCGATCCTGAGGGCGTCCATCAGGGCGACGATGTCGAGGGCGACCGCCGACTGCTGGGCGTTGCGGACCGTGCGGTCGGACAGGAACCGCGTCGTGCCGTGCCCGCGCAGATACGGAACGATCACGCGGTAGCCCTGCGCCGCGAGCAGCGGGGCGACGTCGACGAAGCTGTGGATGTCGTACGGCCAGCCGTGCAGGCAGATCACCACGGGGCCGTGGGCGGGGCCCGACTCGGCGTAGCCGACGTCGAGCACGCCCGCTCCGACCTGCTTCAGCCGTGGGAAGGAAGTGCGCGCACCGAGGCCTGTGGTGTTCCCACTCGTCGTGGCGGCCGAGGCGGTCGGCAGGCCCGGCAGACCGGCCAGGGAGACGGCTGCCGCGCCGGTGCCCAGGGTCTTGCTGAAGGTGCGCCTGTCGATCATGTGAACCCCTCCGCGTGGCTTGGTGTGAGCTGACTGTCGCATGCGCATGCGTCACCGGTCAAGGTAGTGACGACTGCAGGCTCAAGCTGTCCCTGAGGTGTGCAGGGATGCATAAGTCACCGCATTGATTGGTGATGAGGCGCGATGGTGCGAACCGCGCAGTAGCGGCGGAAACGGGATGGTGTCTCGCCGGGCCCTGGGTCAGGGGGAGGCTCCCGTGGGCGGCGGCGAGTTGGCGTGATCCCGGTCATGACCGCGTCGGGTTCCGGCAAAGGCGCAGACAAGATTCGCCCTCGCGGACCGCCGCACGCGGCTCAATGACCATCTGTCAACGCGCCGTTCACTCAGCTGCCGCCGAGGCGCGCCAGGGTGCGGTCGTCGTCAGCCAGGGAGGGCACCATGACCGCACAGCCAGGTCCGGGTACATCGGACGAGTCGGCGCAGTCTTCCGAGGGGGTCAGCCGTCGCCACGCGATCGGCCTGCTCGGTACCGCGGGGGCGGGAGCGGCCGTCACCCCGCTGCTCGCGGCGGGTACGGCACAGGCCGCCCCGGCCCTGCATCTCACCGCCGACTCCTCGGGCGCGCCCCCGGTCCAGGGACTGCACCTGACCTTCGGTGCGGACCCGCGCACCCAGATGACGGTCTCGTGGCTCACCGACCGGCCGGTGACCAGGCCACAGGTGCGCTACGGCACCCTGGAACACGGCTTCGGCTCCAGCGCCGAGGGCCGGACCGTCACCTACGTGGACGGCACGTCCGGCCGTACCGTGTACGTCCACCACGCCGCCCTGGAACGGCTGCGCCCCGGTACCGAGTACATCTACCTCGCCACGCACGAGGGGGCCACGCCCGACAGCGGTACGTTCCGCACGGCACCGCGCGGACGGCAGCCGTTCACGTTCACCAGCTTCGGCGACCAGTCCGCCCCGCAGGTCACCTGGGCGGCCAACGGCACCCCGGCGCTGGACGCGAACTCCACCCCCGCGACCAAGGACATCGTCACCGGTGTCGAGCAGGTCGCCCCCCTGTTCCACCTGCTCAACGGCGACCTGTGCTACGCCAACCTCGACGTCGACCGGGTGCGCGCCTGGAACAACTTCTTCACCAACAACACGCGTTCGGCCCGCTTCCGCCCCTGGATGCCGGCGGCCGGAAACCACGAGATCGAGAAGGCCAACGGCCCGCTCGGACTCGGCGCCTACCAGACCTACTTCGCCCTCCCGTCCACCGAGACGGACCCCGAACTCGCCGGCCTCTGGTACGCGTTCACCGTCGGCTCGGTCCGGGTGATCGTGCTCCAGAACGACGACAACTGCCTCCAGGACGGCGGCGACGTCTACATCAGCGGCTACTCGGGCGGCCGCCAACTCGCGTTCCTGGAAAGAGAACTGAAGGCGGCACGGTCCTCCCGTGACGTCGACTGGGTCGTGGTCGCCATGCACCAGGTCATGATCAGTTCCTCGGACGCCAACGGCGCCGACCTGGGGCTGCGCCAGAAGTACGGCCCCCTGTTCGACCGGTACGGCGTGGACCTGGTGCTCTGCGGTCACGAACACAACTACGAGCGCTCGCTCGCCGTCCGCGGAGTCGTCACCGGCAGCGAGACCCTGACCCCGAACCCGGCCTCCCAGGCCACCGACTCCATCGACACCGGCCTCGGCACCGTGCACATGATCCTCGGCGGCGGAGGCGTCTCGGGCACCACGAACCAGAACTTCTTCAAGGACGGCAGCGCCAAGGTGATCACCTCGGTGTCGGCGACCGCCGGCGCCAACGGCAAGCGCACCGCCACCTACACCAAGGAGCAGGCGGTGTGGACGGGAGTCAGGGACCTCGACCACCCCTACGGCTTCGCCGCCTTCACCGTCGACCCCGGCCGGCACGCCGGTGACACCACCCGTATGCACGTCACCTACTACAACGTGAACAAGCCGGGCGGCGACCTGTCGGTCTTCGAACAGTTCACGCTGCACCGCCGCCGCTCCGACGGCGGCCGCACCCGGTAGCGGCCGCCACGGCATGCGCGTGCGCACAACCAGGGTGCACAACCAGGGCGGACATGCCCCCGACCGGCCGCTCCGGCTAAAATCCGAGCCGTCGGACAGGGGAGACATCAATGACGCCAGTGGGTGGACAGGGCGGTAGCCCTGGCGCGCCGCGTGCCGTGGATGTGGCTCAGCGGGCCGGCGTCTCGCAGAAGACGGTCTCCCGGGTCTTCAACGGTGAGCGGTACGTGTCCGCCGATGTGCGGGGGCGGGTGCTCGAAGCCGCGGAGGCGCTCGGGTACCGGCTGAACAGCGCGGCCCGGGCCCTGGCCTCGGGACGTACCCGCTCGATCGGCGTGGTCACGCTCGGCACCGCCCTGTACGGACCGGCCTCCCTGCTCATCGGCGTCGAACGGGCCGCCCGGGACGCGGGGTACGCGCTCCGGGTCGTCAACACACTGGAGGGCGATCCCGCGGGTGTCGCCGGGGCCGTGGAGTCGCTCCTCGAACAGGGCGTCGACGGCATCGTCGTGTCCGAACCGATCGACGAGGGATCGGTGTCGCTCAGCCCTGACGTCCCGGTCCTGGTGCTCGGGGCGCCGCCCGGTTTCGGCGGTCCGCGGGCCGTGGCCGCGGGCGTCGGCGCCGAGTCGCTGGCACGGGTGGCCACCGAACACCTGCTGGACCTCGGGCATGTGACGGTCCATCATCTGGCCGGTCCGCAAAGGTGGTTCGCCGCCCGGGACCGTCTGCAGGGCTGGCGGGCGGCGCTCGCGGAACGCGACAGGAGGCAGCCGTCCGTCATCGAGGGCGACTGGTCGGCCTCGTCCGGCTACGCGGCCGGTCACGAACTCGCTGCCGCCGGTGACGTCACCGCCGTGTTCGCCGCCAACGACGACATGGCCATCGGCCTGGTCCGCGCACTGCTGGAAGCGGGCCTGCGGGTGCCGGAGGACGTGAGTGTCGTCGGGTTCGACGACACCCCCGTCTCCGCGTACGTCACCCCGCCGCTGACCACCGTGCGTCAGCCGTTCGACGCCGTGGCCCGCGAGGGGCTCCGGCTCCTGGTGCAGGCCATCGAGAAGCCGGACGCGGAGCCGGCACCGGCGAGCGAGCCACCGGTCGAACTCGTCGTACGCGCCTCGACGGCACCTCCGCCGAACCCGGGTTCCCGGATGGGCGGACGGCGTCCGGCCACCACAGACTGAGCAACGGGCACCGGCGGCGCCTCGTGGCGCCGCCGGTGGACATCACCTCACCGCACCTCCCGCGCGTACGGCGCCACGGCGATCCGGTCGATCAGCGGTGCGTACCGGGAGCGGAGCAGTACGCCGGGGAAGGTGTCCGAGGCGTAGGTGGTGCCGTCGAAGTTGGGCAGTTCCTCGGAGCGGAACGCGATGGTGTTCCGGCCCTTCTTCAGGGTGACCGGCACGGTCAGCTCCCAGAAGTTGTTCTGGTGGAAGGTGTGCGGGAAGCCGACGCGCTGGGTCCCGCCGCCGTTGACGCTGATGTCCGCGTGGCGGGCCAGCGGGTCCGGGTTGTAGTGGGTGGCTTCGGACTGCTCGGGGTTGGAGTAGCGCACGCGCAGCGCGTACAGGCCCGCCTTGTCCGCGGTGACCGTGAACGTGGCGGTGTTGCCGTTGCCCGGGTCACCGCCGACGCCGGTGATCGCCGTTCCGTCGGTGGCGAGGGACAGCGGGGTGAGCGTGGCCGAGCCGGCGAGTACGGCGTCCTGAGCCTCGTAGACACGCGTCTTGAGCGCGCCCTCGGTCGGGGTGACCGTGAGGCGGTCGACGAGCGTGGGTACCGAACCACCCGTCACCGTCACCTTGTTGACGCCACCGGACAGGGAGACCGCGACACTGTTGCGGCCCTTCGCGGCCAGGCGCAGCACCTCGTGCTCGTTGACGGAGAGCCTCGCGCCGGCACCCCCGAGGGCGTCGACGTTCAGGGTGGCCTCGCGGTCGGCGGGGGAGTAGACCCAGAACGTGGCGGTCTGGCCCTTGGCGACCCGGGCCGCGCCCGAGCCGGTGGCCGCCTTCTTCGGCAGGCTGTAGACGGCCTGTGCTCCGCCCTTCAGCCAGGCCAGTTCGCCCTCGTACACCTGGGTGCCGGCCGAAGCCGTGGGAAGGGTGAGAGTGAGGCGGTCGACGATGGCGTCACCCTTCGTGGCGCGCTTGCCGTCGAGACTCCTGGCGGCGAGCGTCAGGGTGTGCTTGCCCTTGGTGAGCTTCACCTTGGTGTCGGTGTGGTCCCACACCACCCACTTGTAGCCGAGCGGCAGGTACAGCTGACGCTCGCTGTCGGCCGCGCCGTCCACGCGCAGGAAGACGTTGGTGGGTCCCTGTTCCTTCACCTTGTCGAAGGTGTTGAGGGAGTTGGCGAAGACGCTCAGGTCGTAGGTGCCGTCCTTGGGCACGTCCACCGTGAAGTCGAGCGTGACGTCCGAACCGGTGCGCAGGCCGCCGACGTCGTAGCCGCCGGAGGTGTAGAACTTCGACACGTCCGAAGTGGAGCCCTCGGGGCCGTTCTTGGAGTAGCCCGAGCCCGTGTGCGCGGCGTCCTCCGCCTCGTACGACCCCTGCCAGCTCACCGGCGGCGACTGCGTGCTCTTCGCCTTCCCGGCCGGGCTGAGGACGATCTCGTACGCCGAGGACTCCTTCAGCCCGGGCAGCGCGCCGTCACCGAAGTCGACGGTGACCGTGCCGTCCTGAGCGACCTTCAGGTTCTGCTCGCTCAGCAGCTTGGGGCCGGAGTTGTCGCCGACCTGTCCGCTCCACTCGATCTCCCGTACCCATGCGTGCACTTGGCCCCCGAAGACCTTCTTCGGGATGTCCGCGAAGGTGATGTGGCCCTTTCCGGTGGAGCCGCCGAAGAGCAGCCGGGCCTGCTTCTTCTTCGCGTCGAGCGTGGCCACGCCCTGCATGCTGTAGTTCTGGCCGGGGAACGGCGGGGTCACCGCCACGGTGTGCCCGCTCATCGAGGCGTACGAATTGAGCAGCCACCACTGGCCGTTGCCGCGGTTGGACTGCACCGCGGAGTCGGAGAGGTTGCCGTCGATGTTCCAGTACGCGATGTCCGCGTCGACCTTGGACTCCTCGATCGCGGAGACCCACTGGATCATCTGGCCGGGCACGGAGGTGTGGTAGTTGAAGGCGTACTCGTTGATGTTGACGGGGAGTTGGGTGCCCTCGCGAGAGGTGCCCTTGAACAACTCCTTCTCCCACACCCGGTACTTGGCGACGCTCTCGCGCACGGCCTCCGGGTGGCTCAGCTCGTGCCAGGTGATGACGTCGGGCAGAGTGCCCGCTGCCAGGGTGTGGGTGAGGAAGCCCTTCACCTGGTCGTACAGGACGCTGGTGTTGGGGCCGGCGATCCGGGCATCGGGCATCCTGCCCTTGATGAGCCTGTACGCGGAGTCCCAGGCGGCGAAGTAGTCGTCCGGGTCGTTCAGCCAGCTGACCTTGTCGTAACTCCAGTCGCCGGTGCCGAACATGTTGCCCTCGGGCTCGTTGAAGGGCACGAAGACGATGTTGTCCTGGTATTGCTTCGGCAGCTTCAGGACCTGGTCGACCTGCTTGCCGATCTTCTCCTCGTAGAGCTTGAGCTTCTCCTGCGGGGTGCTGCCGGGCCACTCGTACGGGAAGCCGCGGTGGATGTCGGTCATGTAGATGTACACATCGCCGTCGGTGGAGTCGGCCAGCGGCTTCACCACGTCCAGCGCGTCGGCACCGGGATGCTGCGGACCGTCCTGGGCCTTGGTGGAGACCGTGCGCAGGCCCATGCCCTCGATGAGGTTGTTGGTGGGGACGTCCGGTCCGTACACGCCGTAGAGGGTGCCGGAGGCGCCGCCGTGGAACGCGCCGGTGTCCGAGCCGAGATCGACGGTGAGCGCGCCCTCGCGGACCACCGTGACGGTGGCCTGCACCGCGCGCCCGGCCGCAGTCCCGGCCACCGTGAAGGTCCCCGGCCCGGCGTACTTCTCGGGCGGTACGGCGTCCCAGACGATGGGGGTGTCGCGGTCGTAGCCGTCGGAGAAGGAGGAGCGGACGGTGGCCGGGAGGGACGGGGCGGTTCCGTCGGTCGTACGGACGTCGAAGGACGTCGCCGAGAGTGCCTGGAGGGTCGGCACGGGTCCGGACAGACCGGCCACCTGCTCGGCGCTGAGCGCCGCGTGCCACACGGCGAAGTCGTCGATCGCGCCCTTGAGCAGCGGGTCAGGGTACAGGGACTTGCCTATGTAGCCGGCGGCGGTCGCCGAACCGTCCAGCAGGTCCTTGGCCTTGATACCGGTCGCGGCGGAGGAGACCGCCACGCCGTCGAGGTAGGTGGTCAGCCGGCCGGCGGCCGTGTCGAGGGTGACGGTGACCGTCCGCCACTGGCCGGCCGGGAGCGGGGCGTACCCGGAGACCTGTGCCTCGGCGCCCCCTCCACCGGTGGTCACGGCCGTGCGCAGGACCCCGCCGTTGGACGGGGTGGTGAAGAGGTACTTGGAGGTGTCGGTGCCCAGGTCGAAGATCCGCTGCCAGGCCGACGCGTCGTCGCCCCATCGCACCCGGGCGGAGACCGTCAGGTCGCTGGAGTCGCCGACCACTTCGCGCGGTAGGCGGACATAGGCGCCGTCCGAGGTGGGGGCCCCGCCGGGCAGGGCCAGCGCCTTGCCGCCGTCCGCGCCCGCCACGGCCTGGGCGGTGGAGCCGTTCACCAGGCTCGCCGTCAGGCCGTTGCCGGAACTGTCGGTGATCTTCCCGGAGGCGAGGTCGTCCTGGTCGAAGGTGTAGCGGGCGACGGGCCCGGGCGTCTCGGCCGCGTGTGCGGGGACGGCGGGTGCGGCCAGCAGGCCCGCGCCGAGGGCCAGCGCCATGGCGGCCGGGGCGCGGCGGCGCGGGGATCTGTCAGCGGATGGCATGGAAGCGTCCTCATCGTCGAGTTGCGGGTTCCGGTCGGCACACCTCAGCCGCCGTCGCACCGGCGGGAACCGGTGCGGAGCGAGCGCGTGTCAGGGGAAAGGCGCGTGTCGGACGGCCGGTGTGGCGGCTCTGTGGCAGGGGAACGGGCGAGTGGCCTGTGTGGGGGTTGTGTCGAACCGGTTCGGCGAAGCTAGCATCGGAGTAACCGGCCAGCAATCCCCTCGACACGGGATTTCACCTTCCCTCCATGCCGGGTCGGGGGATACGTTCCGGGTGTCGGCGGGGGTCCGGGTCGTTCTTCGTTCACTTCACGCGAACCGGTTCGACAATCGGTCGTCACGTCCCAAGGAGCCGCAGTGAACATCGGTGAGATCGCCCGGCGGGCCGGTGTCTCGCGTAGCACCGTGTCCTACGCGCTGAGCGGCAAGCGCCCGGTGTCGGACGACACCCGCAGGAAGATCCAGCAGGTCGTCGACGAACTGGGCTACCAGCCCAGTGCCAGTGCCCGCGCCCTGGCCAACGGAAGGACCAGCACGTTCGGCCTGGTCTTCCCGCCGGCCGGCAGCCACTACACCGGGATGCAGCTGGACTTCATCGGCAGTGTGGTGGAGGCCGCCGCGGCCCACGACTACGACGTGCTGCTCTCCCCGAGCGGTGTCGACAGCGACCGTTCCTTCCAGCGTCTGCTGGGGGAGCGGCGGGTGGACGGCGCGATCCTGATGGAGATCAGGCTGGAGGACGACCGGGTCGATCACCTGGACGCGCTCGGCTTCCCCTCCGTGGCCATCGGCCGTACCGCCCGTGCGGAGGAAGGCTGGTACGTCGCCCTGGACCACACCGCGCTGGCGGCGGCCTGTGTCCACCATCTCGCGGACCTCGGCCACCGCCGGGTCGCCTTCGTCAACCGGCCCGAGCAACTCCTGAGGACCGGGTACGAGTCGGCACACCGTGGCCTGGAGGGCTTCACGAAGGCGGCGGCCGAGCGCGGACTGACGGTCCGGACGTACTGCTGCGGGGACGACGCCGCCTCGGGTCAGACCTGTGTGGAACGGATCCTGCACGACGACCCGGCCACCACGGCCCTGGTCACCCTGAACGAGGCCGCACTGGGTGGCCTCCACCGGGGCCTCGCCCAGGCGGGCCGCCATGTCCCGCGGGACTTCTCCGTCACCGGGATCGTGGCCAACCGCTGGGCGGAGACGGTGACCCCGCAGGTCACCGCGGCGGGCGTACCGGCGGCCGAGATGGGCCGGCTCGCCGTCGAACTGCTGGTGGAGAGGCTCGGCCACCCCGACGCGCCGCCCCGGCACCATCTCCTCGTCCCGCCGATCTCGCTACGGGCCAGCACCGGGCCCGCGGTGCCCATTCGGGCCGCCCCGACGGCCTGATCGCACTTCACAACCTCGGAGCGGCCGGTGAGACCGCTCACGCCAGGGAGACCTCGACCGGCAGCCTCTTGATGCCGTTGACGAAGTTCGAGCGCACCCTGGGCACCTCACCGGTCAGCCGGATGCCGGCGAGGCGCGGGATCAGCTCCTCGAACATGATCCGGATCTCGGTGCGGGCCAGGAGGTTGCCCAGGCACAGGTGCGGGCTGCCCTTGCCGAAGGTGACGTGGTCGTTGTGCTGCCGGGCCACGTCGAGGTCGTAGGGGTTGCCGAAGACCGCCTCGTCGCGGTTGCCGGAGGCGTACCACATGACGACCTTGTCGCCCTCCCTGATCCGCTTGCCGCCGAGTTCGACGTCCCGGGTCGCGGTGCGCCGGAAGTGGTAGACGGGGGAGGCCCAGCGCAGGAACTCCTCGACCGCCGTGGGGATCAGGGACGGGTCGTCCTTCAGGCGGGCCAGTTGCTCGGGGTGCTGGAGGAGGGCCAGCATGGAGTGGGTGATGGTGTGGCGGGTGGTCTCGTTGCCGGCCACGACCAGCAGCAGGAAGTAGTTGTCGAAGTCCTGCGCGGAGAGCGGGACGCCGTCCCGCGGGGTGGTGTTGACCAGCCTGGACACCAGGTCGGTACGGTCCCCGCCGCGCCGCTGCCTGGCCAACTCCCTCCCGTACTCGAAGACTTCGAGGGAGGCGGGTGAGCGGAACGGCAGGTCGCGGTACTTCTCGCTCTCCGCGCTGTGCAGCAGCACGTCCGCGTAGTCGGGGTCGGTGTTGCCGATGATGCGGTTGCCCCAGTCGATGAGCTGCTGGTTGTCCTCGGGAGGGACGTCGAGGAGACGGGCCAGCACGTTGATGGGGAAGTCCGCCGAGACCTCCTTGACGAAGTCGAAGGTCCCCTTGGCCAGGGCCGCGTCCAGGGTTCTGGCGGTCAGGCCGCGCAGGAAGTCGGTGTAGCTGTTGATGACCCCCGCGCCGAACTGGCGCTGGATCACGCTGCGCAGGGCGCGGTGGCGGACGCCGTCCAGCTCCAGGATCGAGGCGCGTTTCCTGATCTGGTCCTCGTCGACCTCCTCCAGGTTCACGAATCTCGTGGAGGTGAAGGTCTCCGCGTCCCGGTCGACGCGCGCGATGTCGGCGTGCCGGGTCACCGCCCAGAAGCCGGAGTTGGGCGCCTGTTCGGGCTGCC
This sequence comes from Streptomyces sp. NPDC005374, assembly GCF_042872225.1. Lineage (NCBI taxonomy): Bacteria > Bacillati > Actinomycetota > Actinomycetes > Kitasatosporales > Streptomycetaceae > Streptomyces > Streptomyces sp. NPDC005374. Next base: position 383,636 of record NZ_JBIAKA010000010.1, read on the forward strand.
AGTGCACCGGGTCCTCGTGGCGCAGGGTGTGGAACATCCGCCACGGGGTGACGCCGTCGGTGAAGTTGTCGAGGTTCGCGAGGTCGACGTCCGCGAGGGGCATCGGCTCGGTGGCGGGGGCTGTCGTCGTCATCGGGGAGCCCTTCACAGGTGGTATGCGTACTCGGTGAACTCCCAGTCGGTGACGTGCCGTTGGAAGCGTTCGACCTCGTTGCGCTTGTAGGAGAGGTAGGAGGTGGTGAAGCCCTTGCCGAGCAGTTCGGCCAGTTCGGTGTCGGCCTCCAGCGCGTCGAGCGCGGCGGGCAGGTCCATGGGCAGGACCGCGGAGCGCGCGGTGTCGTAGCCGTAGCCCTCCAGCGGCGCCGGCGGTTCCTCGCCGGCCTGGACGCCGAGCAGGGCGGCGGCGAGGGTCCCGGCGACGATCAGATACGGGTTGGCGCTCGCGTCGCCGAGCCGCAGTTCCAGACGGGCCCCGGAGCCGCGCTCGGGCGGAATGCGCACCATGGCGCTGCGGTTGTCGAGGCCCCAGTCGATTAGCCAGGGCGCGAGGGTGTCGGGGCCGAAGCGTTTGTACGAGTTGACCGTCGGGTTGGCGAGAGCGGCGAGCGCGGGGGCGTGGGCCAGGATCCCGGCGACGGCGTGCCGGGCGGTGGCCGACAGGCCGTGGGCGCCGGCCGGGTCGTCGAAGGCGTTGCCGGCGCCCTCGTCCTGGGGTGACTGCATGGAGAGGTGGAGATGGAAGCCGGAGCCGCCCGCGTCGCCGAAGGGCTTGGCCATGAAGGTGGCCAGGTTGCCCTCCTTGCGGGCCAGTTCCTTCACGGCGGCCTTGAAGCGGAAGGCGCGGTCGGCGGCGTCCAGGGCCTCGGAGTGGGTCAGGTTGATCTCGTACTGACCGCCGTCGAACTCGTGGTTCCCGGTGACCACGCCGAGGCCCAGGTCGCGCAGCAACCGCAGCGTGCGCAGCAGGTGGTTGCCGGGATCCGCGCGCAGTCCGGCCGTGTAGACGGCGCCGGGCACCTCCGGGGCGCGGCGCCAGCCGGTCGGGGCCCCCGGTGAGGGTTCCAGCAGGAAGTACTCCAGCTCGGGGCCCACGACGGGGTGCAGTCCTTGAGTCGCGCACCGGGCGAGAACGGCGCGCAGCAGGTCGCGCGGCGACTCGGCGACCGGAGCCGTCGTCGCCGGGTCGGTGACCTCGCCCAGACAGACGGCGACCCCGGGTTCCCAGGGCAGGGCGGCGAGGGTCGACAGGTCGGGACGTACGCACACGTCGGGCAGTCCCGCGTCGAGACCGCCCGCGACCGGGACCACGTCACCCTGCGGGGAGGTGTGGTAGACGGCCCGGCAGAAGGCCAGACCGTGCTCGCAGGCCGAGGGCAGGTGGTCCACCAGGACGTCCCGGGCCCGGTCCGTGCCGATGAGGTCGGGATAGATCACCCGGACCACGTCGATGCCGTCGGCGGTGAGCCGCTCGATGTGTCGGCGGATGTCCGGCGTGTCGTGAGCGCTCACCGATGCCTCCTTGGGTGGCTGGAGCAGCCTCGGGAATTCATTTGAACCCGAACGTTAGGGAGGGGAACGCTCTCCCGCAAGAGGTGGGTCCGCTTAATTTATCCAGCTGGATAGGTATTGACCAGGGAGTGGCGCCTGTCTACCTTGTTTGAAGCCAAACGAGTTGGGGATGTGGTCTCCGCACCCCTTTGGCCGGGGCCCGGCCGTGGGCGGCCGGGCCCCACTTCGCCCCTTCGCTCCCGCTCCCCCAGGAGGACCGGCCATGAAGGTCGTCGTCGACATGAACAAGTGCCAGGACCACGGCCAGTGCGTCTTCGCGGCCCCCGATGTCTTCTCGATGGACGACGGCGGACATCTGCTCTACGTCGCCGACCCGGACCGATCGCTGCGCGAGGAGGTCGAGGAGGCCTCGGACGTCTGCCCCCTCCAGGCGATCCGGATCGAGGACTGACATGGGCGCCGGCATCGTCGTCGCGGGCGCCTCCATGGGCGGCCTTCGCGCGGCCGAGCACCTGCGCGCCGCGGGCTGGAGCGGCCCGATCACGGTCATCGGCGACGAGCCGCACATGCCGTACAACCGGCCTCCGCTGTCCAAGGAGGTCCTCGCGGGCAAGGCCCCCTTCGCGTCGCTCGCCTTCACCCCCAGGGCGGCCGCGGCCGACGTCGAGTGGCGGCTCGGCACGAAGGCCGTCGCGGCCCGCCTCGACGAGAGGACCGTCTCGCTCGACGACGGCTCGCACCTCGCGTACGACGGTCTCGTCGTCGCCACCGGCATGCGCCCCCGCCGCCTGCGCTGCCCGGGCCCGCAGGCGGGCCGACACACGGTCCGCACGATCGACGACGCCCGGGCACTGCGGGCCGAACTGACCCGGCCGGGCGCCCGCGTGGTCGTGGTCGGCGCCGGGTTCATCGGCTGCGAGGTCGCCGCCACCGCCGTAGGACTCGGGGTCCGCGAGGTGACCGTCGTCGACCCGCTGCCGTTGCCGATGGTCGGCCCGCTGGGCGAGCTGCTCGGCCGGGCGCTGCTCGAGCGGCACCGGGAACGCGGGGTGCGTTTCGCGCTCGGCGCCGGCGTCGCCGGGTTCGAGGGCGACGAGCGCGTGACCGGAGTCGTCCTGAGCGACGGCACCGTGCTGCCCGCCGACGTGGTGGTGGAGGCGGTCGGCTCCGTCGCCAACGTCGAGTGGCTGGAGGGAAACGGGCTCGATCTCGCCGACGGCGTGCTCACGGACGGGCGGCTGCGGGTCGGGGGACGGCCGGACGTGGTCGCGGTCGGTGACGTGGCCCGTTTCCCCAACGCCCGCTACGACGGCGTGCCCCGCCGGGTCGAGCACTGGTCCGTCCCCGCGGACACCGCCAAACACGCCGCGAAGACCCTCCTCGGCATCGATTCCCCGTCCTTCGCCCCGCTGCCCACCTTCTGGAGCGACCAGCACGACTTCCGGCTGCAGTCCTTCGGCGCCCCGGTGCTCGGCAAGGACGACGTACGGATCCTGGACGGCGACCCGGACGGCGACGTCCTGGTCGGCCACCACACCGGCGGCCGCCTCGTCGGCGTCGTGGCACTCGGCTCCCGCGCAGCCGCGACCGCCGCCGCCCGCTACCGCGCCCAACTGCTGAAACAGCCCGCCCTCACCGCCCAAGGAACCCCGTCATGACCGCTGTCCGTGGTTACCTCCACCCCAAGACGGCGACCGGCGCCTCGTCGCTGATCCCCTCACCGCCCTGGCGCTACTCCGGCGACCTGCTCACCGTCGAGTACCGCACGGACCCCTCCCGGGTGCGTGAACTGCTCCCCGAGCCACTGGAGTTGGCCGACGAGGACCCGGGTGCCGTCGCCCTGATCTGGGCCGACTGGCAGTCCTGCTCGGCATCGGGCCAGGAACTGCTCGACCCCGTGCTGGCCCAGTACAAGGAGGCCTTCGCGGTCGTCCGGTGCACGTACCGGGGTGAGATGTACTCGCGGTGCGTGTACATCTGGGTCGACAAGGACTTCGCGATCGCGCGGGGGCTGCACCAGGGCTATCCGAAGAAGCTCGGGTCCATCCACCAGACCCGCCCGCACCCGCACGGACCCGCCCCGCGCATCGAGGCAGGCGCCCGCTTCGGCGCGACGCTCGCCGCCGCGGACCGGCGGCTGGCGCAGGCCGTGGTGACCCTGCGGGAGCCGTCCCCGGGCAACGGGTTCGTCAACGCCCATCCCATGGCCCATCACCGGTGGCTGCCCTCCATCGAGAAGGGCAAGGGCCTCGCGCTCGACGAGCTGGTCGAGACCGGCGCCGCCGCCTTCGAGGGCGGACAACCGTGGGTCGGCGAGGCCGAGTTGGAGCTGTTCGAGGCGCCGACCGAGGAGCTGGCCCGACTGGAGATCCGCGAGCCGATCGCCGCGTACTACCGGCAGGTCGGCGTCGTCTGGGACGGCGGTCGCCTGCTGGAGTCCGGAACCTCCGGAGCCGAGTAACCCCCGTACACCGCGCAGCACTTGGAGACCCGACATGACCGAACACACCCTCGAGGTGGCCGGGGTCGCCGTCGACACCCGGCACTGGATCGGCGGCGAGCGCGTCGCCTCCGCCGACACCTTCACCGACTTCTCGCCCATCGACGGCAACGCCCTCGGCGAGATAGCCCGCGGCGGCCCCACCGAGGCCCTGGCCGCCGTGGCCGCAGCGAAAGCCGCCTTCCCCGGCTGGGCCGCCACCTCCCGCGCCGAGCGAGCCCGCCTCCTGCACGCCATCGCCGACGGCGTCGAGAAGCGGATCGAAGAGCTCGCGATCGTCGAGACCACCGACAACGGGGCGCTGTTGCGCTCGCACCGCCGGGGCGTCATGCCGCGCGTGGCCCACAACTTCCGTTTCGTCGCCGACTGGTTGCTGACGCTGGACCACGAGGACTTCGAGACCCGCGGCCACACCAACCACGTCTCCTGGGACCCGGCCGGCCCCAGCGTGCTGATCACGCCGTGGAACGCCCCGTTGATGCTGTCCACCTGGAAGGTCGCCCCGGCCCTCGCGGCCGGGAACACCGTGGTCCTCAAGCCCGCCGAGTGGTCCCCCCTCACCGCCTCCCTCCTCGCCGACATCGCCACCGAGGCCGGACTGCCCGCCGGCGTCCTGAACGTCGTCCAGGGCTACGGCGCCGAGATCGGCGACGCCCTGACCTCGCACCCGGACGTACGCCGGATCAGCTTCACCGGCTCGGTGCCCACAGCCCGGCGGATCGCCGCCTCGGCCGCCGCCAACCTCACGCCGCTGAGCCTCGAACTCGGCGGCAAGTCAGCGCTGTTGGTGTTCGCGGACGCCGACCTCGACCTGGCGGTCGACCTCGCGGTGGAGCAGTACGACAACGCCGGGCAGGTGTGCCTGGCCGCGACCCGCCTCCTCGTCGAGGAGTCCGTCGCCGAGGAGTTCACCCGACGGTTCGTCGAGAAGGCCGGGGCTTTGCAGCAGGGGGACCCCCGCGACGAGGCCACCGACATCGGCCCCACCATCCACCCCCGCCAGCTGGAGAAGATCGACGGCTTCGTGCGGCGGGCGCTCGCGGCGGGAGCCCGCGCGGTCATCGGCGGACACCCGGGGGAGGGCCAGTACTACGCGCCGACCCTGCTCACCGATGTCGCCCAGGACTCGGAGATCGTGCAGGAGGAGGTCTTCGGGCCGGTCCTGACCCTGCAGACCTTCACCGGCGAGGACGAGGCCGTACGGCTCGCCGACGACACCCGCTTCGGACTCGCCGCCACCGTCGCGACGAGTGACCGGGAGCGGGCGGAGCGCGTCACCGCACGGCTCGTCGCGGGGACGGTCTGGGTCAACTGCTTCTTCGTCCGCGATCTGCGGGCCCCCTTCGGCGGCTCGCGGCTGTCGGGCGTCGGACGCGAGGGCGGCACCTGGAGCTTCGACTTCTACTGCGACCTCAAGAACACCGTCACCGCGCCGAACGGATGGCAGAACCATGGGTGAGATCGTCGGGGCGGGACTCCTCGCACACGTCCCCACCATCGTGCTCCCCGAGGTGGAGCGCCTGGAGCTCAACGGCGGCAAGGAGATCACCCTCGTCACCGGGCTGCGGGAGCTGCGTCGTGACGTCTTCGACTCCGACGACTACGACACCGTCGTCGTCCTCGACTCGCACTGGGCCACCACCGTGGAGTTCGTGATCGCCGCCCAGCAGCGCAGGGCCGGCCTCTTCACCTCCGAGGAACTGCCGCGCGGGATGTGCCGGATGCCGTACGACTTCCCCGGAGATCCCGAACTCGCCTTCAACATCGAGAAGTTCGCGGACAAGCACGGCACCTGGATCACCGCGATCGAGGACGAGTACCTGCCGATCTACTACGCCACCGTCAACCTCTGGAAGTTCCTGGGGGAGGGGCTGCCCGACAAACGGTGGGTGACCATCGGTGTCTGCCAGACCGGGGACATGGAGGACCACCTGCGCCTCGGGCGGGCCCTCGCCGACGGCATCGCCGCAACTCCCGGCCGCCGCGTCCTGCTCATCGCCTCCGGCGCCCTCTCGCACACCTTCTGGCCGCTGCGCGAGCTGCGCGACCACGAGGCGAGCGACCCCGTGCACATCCGTACCCCCGAGGCCCGCGAAGCCGACCTCGAGCGGATCGCCTGGTTCAAGGAGGGCCGTCACGACCGGGTCCTGGACACCATGGACGCGTTCTGGAACGTCAGGCCCGAGGCGAAGTTCTTCCACTACCTGATGATGGCCGGCGCCCTCGGCGAACGCGCCTGCACCGCCGCGGCCCGCCAGTACGGCGAGTACGAGAACTCCGTCGGCACCGGCCAGGTCCATCTGTGGTTCGACCGCCCGGCCGACGGCTGGACCGGCACCGGCCCGTCCACTCCGCGCACCGCCCACAGCCGTAGCTAGGAGCCCCTGCCATGCCCGAATACCGCCGCATCCTGCTGGACGGCGCGGCCGTCCAGGTCACCGTCGACGGCGACGAGTTGGTCGCCGGTGACGGCCGTCGCGTCAAGACCGACGAGGCCCGGCACCTGCCCCCGGTGGTGCCGTCCAAGGTGATCGCCGTCCACCTCAACCACCGCAGCCGCGTCGACGAGTTCCGGATCGACCTCCCGGACACCCCGACCTACTTCCACAAACCGACCTCCGCGCTCAACTCCCACCAGGGCGCGGTCGTCCGCCCCGAGGGCTGTAAGTGGCTCAACTACGAGGGCGAGGTGGGCATCGTCATCGGGAGGACCGCGCGGAACATCTCCCCCGCCGAGGCGGGGGAGTTCATCGCCGGCTACACGATCGCCAACGACTACGGACTGCACGACTTCCGCGACACCGACGCCGGTTCCATGCTCCGCGTGAAGGGTTCCGACACCCTGTGCCCGCTCGGACCGGGGCTCGTCACCGACTGGGACTTCCACGGCAGGAGCCTGCGCACGTACGTCAACGGGCAGGTCGTGCAGGACGGTTCGACCGACGAGATGAAGTGGGACATGCACTACCTCGTCGCCGACATCGCCCGCACCATCACCCTGTACCCCGGTGACGTGCTGCTCTCCGGAACCCCCGCCAACTCCCGCCCCGTACAGCCCGGTGACGTCGTCGAGGTCGAGGTCGAGGGCCTGGGCCGCCTCACCAACCACATCGTCACCGGCCCCACCGCCATTCGCACCGACGTCGGCGCCCAGCCCACCGAGTCCGAGGAGGTGCTGTCCACCGCGCTGGGCGGCGACTGGGAGTTCCGTGGCATCCGCGCGCCCAGGCGCTGACACTCCCGTCCGCGGCCGGCGGGGTCTCCTGGTGCCGGGCCCGTTCCGGGGGACCCGGGCGGGAGTCGCTTCGAGCGGGACGGCCGGTGCCTGCGCACGGGAGGTCGGCAGTTCGCGGTGGCCGACGGCTTGCTCGGGCACGGCTTGCTCGGGCAGGGCTTCGAAGAGGCGACTCGGCCGACGCGGCCCACGGCCCCCGCCCGTCGGTTCCGGTGCCCCCGAACTCGGTCCTCGGAACAGGCCCGTTCGACCGTCGCGCGGACCGTCGCGGCGGTCGGCCGACGGGCCCTGTCGTGACCCTGGCCAGGTAATGTCGCCGACATGACCGAATCCGCGGGCGCCCCCGAGAGCCGACGGTCGCGCAAGCGTGTGCACTACGGCGAGGGGCGCGAGGCCCTGCTGAACGCCGCGGTGCGGGTGGTGGCCCGGGGCGGGCTGCGTCGGCTCACCTACCGGGCGGTCGCGGAGGAGGCGGGGGTCACCCACGGGCTGGTGGTCCACCATTTCGGTTCACGGGACGCCCTGATCGAGGCGACCCTCGCCCACACCATCCGCACCTCGCTGAACACCAGTGCGCTGGAACCCGGCACCGGCAGCGTCGCCGACTTCTCCTCGGGTGTGTCCGAGATGGTCACGGCGGATCCGGACGTCCAGGCGTTCCAGTACGAGCTGCTGCTCGAATCGCGCCGCAGGCCGGAGCTGCTCCCGCAGATCAGGGCCCTGTACGACGAGTACTTCGACGCCACCCGGCGCGAGCTGAACCGTATGCTGCCCGCCGGTGCCGACCGGGCGCTGGCCCGGCTGGTCTTCGCCGCGCTGGACGGTCTGGTCCTGCACCAGCTCGTCCTCGGGGAACCCGAGGTCACCGACGCCGCCATCGAGGAACTGCGCACCCTGCTGAGGCTGCTCGACGCCACAGCCACAGCCACAGCCGCAGCCACTGACGCCACCGCCACCGCCACCGATGGCAGTGGCCCGCCCGACCCGGGCGCATGACTCGCTGACCAGCGCGAACAGGAGTCCCGGGCGCGATGTCCGGGGCTTCGTCGCGTCATGACCGCCTGCCCTGAGCGAGGCTGCCCGGCGGGAATCCCCGGTGCACCCCTTGCCAAACGGATAGTTCCGACCCACCATGAGGCAACTCGTTTGGCTCGAAACAACTTCCCGCCCCTTCCCGCTCCCGGCAGGTGATTCGAGTGGACAGCAAGACAGCGGTCAGTACGGAGGCCGCTTCCGATCCATCCGCGGCAGGCAGGCTCAAGCCGAACTCGCTCGGCGTCCTGGGCATCCTCTTCTTCGTCCTTTCCGCCCAGGCCCCGCTGACCGGCATCGCCGGCGCCGTCCCCATCGCCGTCGCCATCGGCAACGGCGCGGGCACCCCCGCCGCGTACCTCGTGGCCGGCGCCGTCGTGCTGTTGTTCTCCGTCGGGTTCGTCGCCATGGGCCGCCATGTCGTGGACGCGGGCGCCTTCTACACGTACATCGGCAAGGGCCTCGGCCGCCCGGCGGGCACCGGCAGCGCGGGTGTGGCCCTCTTCGCCTACTGCGCGATCCAGGCCGCCATGTACGGCATCTACGGCGCCACGGTGAGCGGCCTGGTCGAGCACTACACCGGGACCCACGTGGCGTGGTGGGTCTGGACCCTGGTCACGATGGCCGTCGTCCAGGTCCTCGGCGCCTCGGGCATCGAGATGGGTGCCAGGATCCTCGCCGTCTTCGTGCTGGCGGAGTTCAGCATCCTCATCGTCTTCGCTCTCGTGACCCTCTTCGAGGGCGGCGGACCCGAGGGGCTGGGCTTCACGGACAGCTTCTCCCCGTCCGCCGCGCTCCAGGGCGCTCCGGGCGTCGCGCTCATGTTCGCCATCGCGTCGATGTTCGGCTTCGAGGCCACCGCCATCTACGGCGAGGAGGCCCGCGAACCCCGCAAGACCGTCCCGCGAGCCACCTACCTGTCCGTCGCGGTGGTCACCGGCTTCTTCGCCTTCACCTCGTGGATGCTGGTCTCCGCGCACGGCGCCTCCCAGGTCTCCGCCGAGGCGGGCAAGGCCCTGGAGAGCGGTGACGCCACCGCCTTCGTCTTCGCGCCGATCGCCGACCGGTTCGGCGGCTGGGCCGACGACGTCCTGCCGATCCTGCTGGCCACCTCCCTCTTCGCCGGCATCCTCGCCTTCCACAACTCCGCCAACCGCTACCTGTTCTCCCTCGGCCGCGAACGGCTCCTCCCGCACGCGCTCACCGCCCTCAACCGCCGGCACTCGCCCTGGGCGGCCGGCATCGTGCAGACCGGTGTGGCGGTGCTGCTGGTGGTGCCCTTCGCGGTCCTCGGCAAGGACCCGGTGCTCACCCTGTTCTCCTGGTTCAGCGGTGTCGCGGTGCTGGCGATCATGCTGCTGTACTTCCTGACCTCGGTCTCCGTGGTCGTCTTCTTCCGGCGTACGGGCGCCGACACCCGCCCGTGGAACACGCTGATCGCCCCCGTGCTGGGAGCGCTGGGTATCGCCGGTGCCCTCTGGCTCATCGTCGAGAACTTCACGACCCTCATCGGCGGCGACCGGACCACCGCGATCTGGCTCCAGCTCACCGTCCCCGCGGTCCTCGTCCTCGGTCTCGTGGTCGCACGTGTGACCAAGAGTGCGGCGACCAAGGGCGCGGCGACCAAGGGTGCGGCGACGAAGGGCGCGGTGGCCAAGGGGGCCGCGACGAAGGGCAGTTGACGCCCGCCGACGGGTGTGGCCCGGGCGGGTGCCGGGCCACACCTCGGACCATCTTGTTTGATCTCAAATAAAATTGGAGGCCTTCCATGCCGGATGTCACTCACGAGGAGTGGCTGCGCCGCGCCAAGTCCCTGGGCCTGTCCGGCGCCCATCACATCGACGGTGCCGACGAACCCGGCGGGGGAGCCCTCTTCGCACTCGTCTCGCCCCGTGACGGCCAGGTGCTGACCGACGTCGCCGACGGCGGCACGGCGGAGGTGGACGCAGCCGTCACCGCCGCCCGGAGGGCCTTCGACTCGGGCCCGTGGCCGCGCCTCGCCCCCGCCGAGCGCGGCAGGCTGCTGCTGCGCATCGCCGACCTGCTCGAAGAGCGGCGCGGGGAACTCGCGTTGACGGTGAGCCTGGAGATGGGCAAACCCATCACCGACGCCTACGACATCGAACTGCGCGCCATCATCGGCACCTTCCGCTGGTACGGCCAGCTCGCCGACAAGCTCACCGACGAGTCCCCGCACACCGCCCCCGACGCGCTCGCTCTGGTCACCCGGGAACCCGCCGGTGTCGTCGGAGCCGTCGTGCCCTGGAACTTCCCCCTGACGCTCGCCGGTTGGAAGGTGGCCCCCGCACTGGCGGCCGGCTGCACCGTCGTACTGAAGCCGTCGGAGAACTCCCCGCTGTCGGCGCTGCTGCTCGGCCGTCTCGCCACCGAGGCCGGCCTGCCGCCGGGAGTGCTCAACGTCGTGAGCGGCAACGGGCCCGTGGCCGGAAGGGCCCTCGGACTCCACCCCGGCGTCGACGTCCTCGCCTTCACCGGCTCCACCGCCGTCGGCCGTCACTTCCTGCACTACTCCGCGGACTCCAACCTCAAGCGCGTCTGGCTGGAACTCGGCGGCAAGTCACCCAACATCATCCTTCCCGACGCCCCCGACCTGGAGCAGGCCGCGGCCACCGCCGCCTGGGGCATCTTCTTCAACCAGGGCGAGATGTGCACAGCCCCCTCCCGACTCCTCGTGCACACCTCCGTCGCCGAACAGGTCACCGACGCCGTCGTCGCCCGGGCCCGTGAACTGCTGGTCGGTGACCCCCTCGACCCGGCGACCGAGATGGGCGCCCTGGTCGGCGAGAGCCACTTGGCGCGCGTCCAGGACCACATCGCCACCGGCCTCGACGAAGGGGCCCGGCTGCGCGCCGGCGGCGAGCGGACGCTGACCGGGACCGGCGGCAGCTTTCTGCGGCCGACCGTCTTCGACCATGTCGCACCCGGCATGCGGCTGGCCCGTGAGGAGATCTTCGGCCCCGTCCTGTCCGTGCTCGCCTTCGACGACCTCGACGAGGCGGTACGGCTGGCCAACGCGACCGAGTACGGCCTCGCCGCCGCCCTGTGGACCTCCGACCTCTCCACCGCCCACAAGGTCTCCCGCGCCCTCAAGGCCGGCACGGTCTGGGTCAACTGCTACGAGGAGGGCGACCTCACCGTCCCCTTCGGCGGCATGAAGCAGTCCGGCAACGGGCGCGACAAGTCCGTGCACGCCCTGGAGAAGTACACCGAGCTCAAGACGACCTGGATCCAGCTGTGACGACGACCCCGCGCCCGCTGATCGCCGTCCCCGCCCGCTTCTCCGCCACGGCGTCCGCACTCCGGTACGCCGCCGAGGTCAACGCCCGCGCCCTGATCGAGGCCGTCTGGCGGGCGGGCGGCGAACCCGCAGGCATCCACCCCTCCACCACGGACGTCCCGGCCCGCCTCGCCCGCTTCGACGGCGTCCTGCTCCCCGGCGGCGGCGACCTCGCCCCGCACCGCTACGGCGCGCAGGAGGTCCATGCCGACGTGTACGACGTCGACGACCTCCAGGACGCCTTCGACCTCGAAGTCGCCCGCGCCGCACTGGATTCGGGCCTGCCCCTGCTGGCGATCTGCCGCGGCCTGCAGGTCGTCGACGTCGCCCTCGGCGGCACCCTGGAACAGGACATGGGCGGCCCGGAGCGCGAACACCGGCATCTCGTACACCCGGTGGAGATCGAGCGGGGCACACTGCTGGAACAGGCCACCGGCGCCCAGAAATTGGACGTCTCCTGCTACCACCACCAGCGCGTGGACCGCCTGGGATCCGGCCTCACGGCCACCGCACGGGCCGCCGACGGCACCGTGGAGGGCCTCGAACTGCCGGGCCTGCCCGGGTGGTTCACGGCCGTCCAGTGGCATCCCGAGGACACCGCACACGAAGACCCCGCCCAGCAGGGCCTGTTCGACGCCCTCGTCCGGGCGGCCCGCGACAGACACCGGCCGGGGACCGAGGCGCCGTACGAGCGGTAACGGTCGGCGGGAGCCCACCTTGCCGCTGCCGCTGCCGCTGCCGCTGCCGCTGACGGCTGGGCTGAGCCGGTGCCCGCCGCACCCGGGACCCCTCGCGTCGCCTTCCTCGACGCCCAGGGGAACATCGCGTCCTGCCGCTGTGGCCCTCGCCGAGCCTCGCCCGGACCGGACGGTGACCACAGCGTTCGCCGAGCTCGCGCGATCACGTGTCAGTGCCCGCCCGTAAGGTGACGTAATGAGTGTGATCGACTTCGGTGGGGGCGGAGGACCGGTGAGGGGCGCGCACGTGGAACAACTGGTCGGCAGGGCCTTGGAGCTCGACCGGTTCGACGCCGTACTCGCGGGCCTGGGGCAGGCCGGGGCGGTGTCGGCCGTCGACATCTCCGGGGAACCCGGTATCGGCAAGAGCCGCCTGCTCACCGAAGCGTGCGCACGCGCACGCCGTGCCGGATTCACGGTACTGCGGGGACGGGCCACGGAGTACGAACAGCACGTGCCGTTCCAGGTGTTCACCGACGCGCTCACCGACGCCGAGACCGAGGCCACCGTCACCCTCGCCGCCGAGCCGGGGACGGCCTCGCAGCGGAACGGGAGCGCGCCCGACGGCGGTGCCGCGGCCCGCTTCGGTCCGCGGCGCGCGATCGCGGCACTCCTCGCACGCCTGGGCGACCCCGGAGTCGTGCTGGCCCTCGACGACCTGCACTGGGCGGACCCCGCCTCCCACGAACTCGTGGACCATCTGGTCCGCCATCCTCCGCGCGGCCGGGTGCTGCTGATCGTGGCGCGCCGGGCCCGGCAGACGCCGACCTCGCTGACCGCGGCGCTCACCCGCGGCATCGACACGGGCGCCGTACTCCACCTGCCCCTGGAACCCCTCGCCGAACGGGAGTCCGTCCAGGCGCTGGCCGGCGACCTCCCCCCGGCCCGGGCCGGACAGCTGTATGCCGCCAGCGAGGGCAACCCCCTCTATCTGCACGCCCTGTTGCACGCGTATCGCAGCGGGGCCCCGCTGCGCGGCCTCGACACCCCCGAAGGCATCACCGACCTGGCAGGCGTCCCCAGCGGCCTGGCCGCACTGCTGCTCGACGAGCTGACCGGACTGACGCTGCCACAGCGCCGTCTCGTCGAAGCGGTCGCCGTACTCGGCGACCAGGCCACGACCGGCATGGTGACCATGGTGACCGGCACACCGGCCCTCGCCGTGGAGGAGCACACCGACGTCCTCGCCGCGCGCGACATCCTGCGTCCGGGGCCCGGCGACCGCTGGGCGCTGCGGCACCCACTCGTGCGGGCACTGGTCTACGAGAACACCTCGCCCGTACGGCGCGCGGACCTCCACCGCCGCGCGGCCCGAACGCTGGACCACCAGGGTGCGCCGGCCGCCGAACGCGCCCACCACGTCGAACGCTCGCTCACCGGCTGGGACCCGGAGGCCGCCGCCGTACTCAGCGAGGCGGCCGAACAGCTCGCGTCCACCGCGCCGGCGACCACCGCCCACCTGCTGGACGTCGTCCTCAGACACCTGCCCAGCACACCCGATCACACCCGGCGGCGCGGTGAACTGACCCTGGCCCGCGCCCGCGCGCTCGGTGTCAGCGGAGCGCTGAGTGAGAGCCGCGACCTGCTCCACCACCTGATCGAGGGAGCGGGCAAGAGCCACCCCGAACTGCGGGCAGAGGCCATCGCGCAGTGTGCCGTGATGGAACGTCACCTCGGTCACTCACCGGAGGCGACAGCTCTGCTGCGCCAAGAGCTGTCCCGCACACCGGGCCCGCCCCCAGGGCAGGACGTCTCCCTCAGACTCGCCTTGGGCATGTCCGCCCTGCTGACCGCGTCCTACCCCGGGGCCCGTGCGGACGTCGCCCAGGCCCTCACCGTCGCCCGTGCCGACGGCAACGCCCCCGGAGAGGCGGCGGCCAAGGCCCTCGCCGCGCTCGGCGAGGCGTACGAGGGGCACATGGCGTCCGCCACCGGGTTCGCCGACGCCGCCCGCGCCCTCACCGACGCGCTGACCGACCCCGACCTCACCGAGCTGTGCGAGTCACTGGTCTGGCTGGCCTGGGCGGAAGCCCTGCTGGAGCGATACGCCGAGGCGGAACGGCACATCACCCGCGGCCTGGAGATCGCCCGCCGCAGCGGCCAACTCCATGTCCTGCCCCACCTGCTGACGAACCGGGCCTTCCTGTGCCTGCACACCTGCCGGCTGCCCGCCGCGCTGGAGGCGGCCGAGGAGGCCGAGGCCATCGCCCGTGCCGCGGGCAGCGGCGACCTGCTCGGGTTCACGCTCGCCATCAAGACACTGGTGCTCCTCATCGGCCGCCCACTGGGCGACGGGAGTGCGCTGGCCACCGGTGAGGAGGCCGTCGCGGCGTTGACCGGCAGCACGGGCTGGTGGGCCGCCCTGGCCTGGTGCATGCTCGGACACACGGCTCTGGTGAACGGCGACCCGTACCGGGCCCAGCAAGCCATCATCACCGCCGGCGGAGGCCCCGAACTGCCGCTGCTGCAGCCGTCCATCCGCCCGGGCCAACTCGACACGCTGGTCAGCACCGCCCTCGCCACGGGCGATCCGGCCAGAGCGGGGCGCTGGGCCGCGCAGGCGGCCCGCGAGGCGAAACGGCTGGGCCTGGCCGGCCAGCGCGCCGGCGCACTGCGGGCCGAGGCGACCCTGGCCGAACACCGCGGCGACGCCGACAAGGCCGTACGTCTCCTCGACGCGGCCACACAGGAATACGCCCGCTGCGGTCAGACCCTGTGGGAGGCGTACTGCCTTCTCCGCGCCGCTCCCCTCGTCAGACGCGGCGGACACAGACGGCAGGCCGCCGCGATGTGGCAGCGGGCCCACCGCATCGCCGCCGACGGCCGGGCCCGTCTGCTGCTGGATCTGGCCGAACTGATCCGCCCCCAGGTCACGGCGGACACGGCGGAGCTGCCGGCGGAACTGGCCGATCTGACGCCACGTGAACTCGACATCGCCGGGCTCGTGGCGGAGGGCCTGAGCAACCAGGCCATCGCCACCCGGCTCCACCTCAGCCCGCGCACGGTCGAAACACACCTGTCGTCCGTCTACCGCAAGGCGTCGCTGCCGTCCCGCTCGGCCCTGGCCGTGCTCATGACGCGCAGTGGTCTGGCGGCCAACGGCGTCTGACCGCTCGGCCGACCGCGTCAGGGCTGTGGGTGTGGCGGTGCGTGGGTGGGCCGGGGGTGGTCGCCGTGCCAGTCCAGGATGAGGACGGTGGCGTCGTCCTTGAGGGTGCCGTGGCAGGCGTCGAGGACGGCGGTGGTCAGGGCGCGGACGGCTTCTCGGGGGTGCAGGGTGCGGGTGTCGTGGATGACCTGGTTCAGGTCGGCGTCGGCGGCGCCGCGTTCCTGCATGCCGTCGGTGAGCAGGATCAGCCGGTCGCCGGGGTGCAGGGGCAGTTTCTGGAGCTGGTAGGCGGAGGGTGCGGCGACGCCGAAGGGCAGGTTGACGGCGAGCTTGACCTCTTGGACGGTGCCTTCGCGTAGCAGGAGTGGCCAGGGGTGGCCGGCGTTGACCAGTTCGCACAGGCCGGTGTCGAGGTCGATGCAGAGCAGTTGTCCGGTGGCCAGGCCGCGGCTGTGGCCGAGCAGGGCGTGGTGGGCGTGGTGGGCCTGTCTGAGGGCGTCGCAGCCGCTGCGGCGGGCCTGTCTGAGGGCGCCGACCAGCAAGGTGGCCAGCAGTGCGGAGTC